>JAGMDE010000001.1 GCA_023128855.1 Thermoplasmatales archaeon
CTCTTTCTGCAAGGGTTTCCCTAAGATCCTCAAGACCTTGTGTAGTTCCATATTGAAGAGCAGTTTTCCCATGATGCTTCATAACAGATTCTACTACTCCATATAAGTCATCAATAGGAAAAGAATCTGGATTAGGTAAACCGCCAGCAAAAGATATAATTTCAGGATCCTGAGTTACTTTAAGCAACTCTCGGATAACCGATTTTCGCATTTTTCCGGCTCTATCTGAATATAATCTTTCTATATCTGTCATAAAAACCTCAAGTCCCCAAATCAAATAATGTTTTAAATAAATTTTGTAAAAAGGTTGAAATATCCCTAAAGCTATAGGGGAGCGTTATTTTTTCCTTTCCTTCAAGAACAGGGGTCCTAAATGTTCTTCGAAGGCAGGCATTGTTTCTAAGGTATCTTCACAGATATTAAAGCGATGAAATATTTCTAAAGCTAGTTGCTCATCTGTAGACAATGGACTGTTCTTTGCAGCAAACATCTTACTAATATTTTCTTTAGAGTTAAAGAGTTCATCCTCCATATTATCAGTGTCCATACCATATTTAGTATTAATAAGCTTTTCTATTATAACAACAGTTTAACACTAGAAAAACGAGGAGAATTTAGTGTAAGTTAATTTCTATAAAGCACCGGTTATTTGTATTACAAATAAAAGTACTAACACAATTGAGATAAAGCAAACGCTTATTATATCCTCTCTCTTTTTTTTGCTGATTTGCATCCCTTCCTAAACCAAATATAACATATTGTTTTATGTACCTTTTTTGTAGGTAGATATGCAGATGCATATGCATGTTAATTCAAGCTAAAAAGACTAGAAAGACTTATTAGTGAAATTCAAACTCTACCCCAACAGTTATATGGAGAAACGTGAAATGGAAGCTATTATCCTAGCAGGAGGGTTCGGAACCCGGCTAAGACCCTTAACATATACAAAAGCCAAGTCATTATTACCAATACTAAACAAACCTATGATATTTCATCTTATAGAAACTCTACCGGACGAAGTAAACAAGGTGGTTCTTGCTGTTAATTATAGGAAAGATCAAATTGAAAAATATTTCAAAGAAAATGATTGTGGAAAGGAAACTATAGTTAATGATGAGCCAAAACCTCTTGGAACTGGTGGAGCTACAAAGTTTGCAGAAAGACATATTACAGGGCGTTTTCTCGTGTTAAATGCCGATGTTATATGTTCATTAAATCTTAGTGAAATGATCAAAATTCATAAAAAAAATAATGCCATGGCCACAATTTCTTTATGGCCAGTAGAGAATGTTTCAGAGTTTGGTGTCGTAGATGTAAAAGAAGATGGTAACATAGTAGGTTTTGTAGAAAAACCTAAACCTGAAGATGCACCATCTGAATTTATAAATGCTGGAGCATACTGTTTAGAACCAGAAGTTTTAGATTATATAGAAACCGGTCGACTTATTTCGATGGAAAAAGAGATTTTTCCTAAGATAATCAAGGATACAGGAAGGTTTTTTGGCTTTAAATTTACAGGACATTGGATGGATATTGGCAGAATTAGCAGTTATCTTGAAGTTCATAGATTCTTAATGAGGGAAAAAAATATTCAAAACTTCCAAGGAGAAAACAACTCAATTAACGGATTTTTAAAACAATCATGTATCGGAAATAATGTGTCAATAGGTAAAAATTCCAATGTTGAATCATCAGTTGTATATGATAATGCAATAATTGGTGAAAATGTAAATCTATCCGGTTGTGTTATCGGAGAAAACAGCAAAGTTAGCAATTTTTCTAATTTGAAGGATACAATATTAGGGGACAATGAAACACTTGAAGAAGAAACCAGTTTAGATAATAAAGCAGTTTGGACTCAACCTAAACCTGAAGGGTATCCTGATAAACAGATTGGTAATCCTATCGAGAAGTAAAAAATGATAAGCTTCTGTAAATTAATGTAAAGTTTTGAATTTTTAACCTTCGATACATAATTTATTTTTCATTTGCTTTACTCGCTAAAACTCGGGCGTGTTTTCCAACTAAACAAATTTTCCTAATATTTTCTATTTCCTTTGCCTCTTCAGCGGTTAAGATTTGGCCCACTATTATCATTTTTCATTCACCTATTCTTTCTTTCAGTCCCCCGGTTTAATTGCATCAAAAAATATCTTAAAAAGGTCAATAGATTTTAGAGACAACCCGTTAAAATATTTACAAAAAAACCGAGATATCTAATATAATCTACTGGTGCAAATGCAAGGCCCTAATAGGCCATTTACATATAATGGTATATATGTTTGCCATTTTACCACGCAAATTATATTATGTAATATTTATATTAGGTTATCATATAAATAATTTTCTAGAATTAAGCCGTTTTTTCAATAAAATTTTTCATAAAAACCTATTTATTGGTATTTTAGTTATCGCTCTTCAGCATACGTGGAGTAATGGTGAAAGTTATGACCAAGTTATTTGGTACAAATGGAATAAGAGGTATTGTTAACGAAGATATGAACTGTGATCTTGCCCTTGGTATAGGTAAAGCATGGGGAACATATCTCAGAAAAACAACTGATAGACCTAAAGTTGCAATTGGAACAGATGCAAGACTCTCCAATCATATGCTTAAAAACGCTATTTCAGCAGGATTTCTAGCAACAGGTTGTGATGTTGTAGATGTTGGTCTTGTTCCAACTCCCACTCTACAATATACTGTAAAAGAGAAGGATTTTGATTCTGGTGTTATCATAACTTCTTCACATAATCCTCCCGAATTTAATGGAATTAAAGGTGTTGCTAGTGATGGTACCGAGTTTTCAAAAGACGTTGAAGAGGAAATAGAGAAAATATATTTTGCAGAAAATTATGGTCTTGCTTCTTGGAGTGATGTAGGAAAACTTACAACTTGGGATGGTGCAATCGATCTATATATTAATGGAATTCTCAAAGCAGTTGATGCCGATTTAATTAAGGATAAAAAGTTCCATGTTGTTCTTGATTGTGGAAATGGAGCCGGATGTGTTTTAACCCCTATTCTTCTGAAGAAACTAGGCTGTAAAATCACTGAGCTTTATTGTGAACTTGATGGAATGTTTCCAGGTCATAATTCTGAGCCTTTACCTGAAAACCTCCAGGATTTAATTCATAAGGTTCCTGAAGTTGGAGCAGATGTTGGTGCTGCTCAAGACGGAGATGCCGATCGTGCAATATTTGTCGATGAAAAGGGAAACTACATATGGGGAGATAAATCTCTTGCACTGGGTGCAAAATATGCGACTAAAGAAAACAATGGTGGAATTAATGTAACACCCGTTACAACATCGAGTTGTTTTAAGGATGTTGTAGAGGAATACGGCGGATCTGTTATTGATACAATGGTTGGTTCTCCAGTTGTAGCTCGTGTTATGATGGAAAAAAACGCTGTTTTTGGTGGTGAAGAAAACGGCGGACTGATTTTTCCAGAAATGCAATACTGCCGTGATTCAGCAATGTCAATTGCAAAGATACTAGAGATCATGGCAAAGGAAAACAAAAAATTATCAGAATTAATAGATGATATCCCGAAATATGAAGTATTTAAGACAAAAATGCCTTGTCCAAACGACAAGAAAGAAATAGTAATGAAAACACTTGCGAATCAAACAAAAGATGACAGCAGTGTTACAAAAGTAGATGAAACAGATGGTGTCAAACTCTATCTAAAGGACGGTTGGGTTCTTATGAGACCTTCTGGAACAGAGCCGATATTTAGAGTATACTCAGAATCAAAGGATAAAAACAGGGCAGAAGAGCTTGCAAGAACATATAAAAAATTGGCAGAAAAAATAATTCAAAATCAATAAAGATAAAATAGGTTTGTGTGTATAAACTATCAAAACAGTGCTTTTCTCATTTTGACGTTTTAGCGCACTAAATTTATATAGGGTCAGCTTGAAAAAGATAGGTCATCGGGTGTGAGGATGATGGAAAAAAAAGTAGGAATAGTTATTAGTATTACGCTAGTGTTGTTAACCTCTGTTTTTTGTGGATGTATTGGAGAAAACAGCTCACCAGAAGCAGAATTTACCTATACACTTGCCCCAGACATAATATATCAAGCGGGGTATAATTTCACTGATATGTCAACAGATGATGGAACAATAATCTCCTGGAATTGGTCATTTGGTGATGGAAACACTTCAGATGAACAAAATCCAATGTATTATTATACTGCAGATGGACTCTATGATGTGACACTTAATGTAACTGATGATAAAAATGCTGCAGGGGCTATTACAAAACAAATCCTTGTAGTAACATTACAGCCGTTACCTCTTCCTCCAGTTGCAAACTTTACATATGCTCCGATAGAAGGCATAACAAATGAGACAAATATTACATTTAATGCATCAAATTCAATTAATTACTCATCTATTGTGTCTTATTACTGGGAATTCGGTGATGGAGTGAATATAACTGAAATAAATGTAACTACAATTCATAAATATGCTTCTGCTGGAGCATATAAAGTGAATATGACAATAACAGATGAATATGACCAGGCAGACACTTATTCAAAGGACATTACTGTATCTTAAAAAAACATAATGTAATGTTGGAAGGAAAACAGATTCCTTCCCAATCTTTTTTTATATATTCGACTTCAGCATTGGAGCTAGTTCTACTCCATTTTTAGAAGACATGGTAAGAACATATTTTGATCGCCCATGAGCAGTACCCCTCATTTTTACAACTTGAAAAGTACGTAATAAATCTCCTTTTCGTTCAATATCTCCTAAAAATAAAATGCCATCGGCAATAAATTCCTCTATATCATATTGAGAATATTGGAAAACTCTGGGCGGAACTTCAGAAGTTAAAAAAGTAGTACACATTAATGCTGTTAGAGAAGAGCCAAGTTTAAAGATAAAATCTCTGATCATTTCTTTTGTTTGTAAACGATAACATAGTGATGTTATTGAATCAATTACCAAGCGTTTAGCACCTAGTTCTTTTGTAATATCCCTAATAACTTCAAAGAGTATGTTTGCTTCCTCTAGGTTGTATCGCTCAGGATGCAGACCAAGACGATCACTGATACTCCATAGATCAATTATGCTAAGTTCACCCGATTTTATTAGTTTTTCATCAAAGAAATTATAGCCACCTTGAAATCTTTTTATCTTGTCAATAGTTTCAGTTGCTGTAAAAAATACTCCTTTTTCATTAAACTTAACTCCATTAGTTAAAAACTGCATACTTAAAGTGGTTTTACCTACTCCACTTCCACCAGACACTAGAACTATACTGCCCTGTGGAACCCCTCCACTAAGCTCTGAATCCAGAAGTTCAATACCAGTTTGACACCTTGGTCTTGTAGTCATTACCTCTCCCACATAACCTGAATATGAAATAGCATATCTATATTAAATTATTTTTCTTTTCCTTAAAACCCAAGAAAACATTAATAATACATGTTTGATTAGTGGTTTGAAATCATCTTACAGAGGAATAAAATGAATAAGGATGAAGAATTGAACAGATATATGGTTCAAATCGAACAATATAAAGAACAAATGAGCCAATTGGAAATGCAATTTCAATATCTCCATGCATCACTTGCTGATTATAACAAAGCCAAGATGACATTGGAAAACTTGAGTAACACAGATACTGGATCTGAAGTATTACTCCCTATCGGTGGAGGTGCTTTTATAAGTGCCACTGCAAAAAATACATCTAAAGTACTTATGGATATAGGGGGAGATCTTGTAACAGAAAAAACTCCAGAGGATGTGATTAAGAAAATTGATGAGAGACTAGAAAATCTAGAAAAAACACAAGTAAAAATGAATGAAATGATGCAAAATTTACAAAACGAAGCAGCTGAAATCTCTGCTAATGCGCAAAAATTAATTTCAGAACAACAAGGATAAAATTGGGTATAAATAATGTTTAAATTTTTAAAGAAGAAACTTAAAAAATTCGAAGATCAACTTGAAGCTGAGTTGGAGGCCGAGTTAGAAAAAGAAATTAAACCTGAACTAGAAGAACCTAAACCAGAACCAATACCAACACCTCCAAAACCAGTAGTTGAGGAAAAACCTGTTGAAAAACCAAAGGAAATCCCAAAACCAGTTGAAAAACCTCCTGAAAAAGAGATACCCAAACCCGTAACTATAAAACCAAAAGAAGTAAAGAAACCAATAGAACCAGTAAAGAAAGAAATTCCTGAGGAAAAACCAGAAGAAATCGATAAAAAAATAGATCAACTAATAAAAAAAGTAGAAAAACCTGATGAAAAAGAGCGGAAAGCAAGAATTGAAAGAGACAGACGTAAAAGACAAGAAGAAATCGATAAACAGATTGAAAAAAGCATTGAAACAGAATTGGAACACACTCTAAGAGCAAAGAGAAGCATTCAAGAAATTGTAAAAGTAGAGAAAAAACCAACTCGTGGAATTAGTGAGGAAAAACTTGATGATCTTCTTTGGGAACTTGAAGTCGGTCTTCTTGAATCCGATGTTGCATATACTGTTATTGAGTCAATAAAGAAGGATCTTAAAGAAGAACTTAGAAATATATCATTTGAAAAGGGGAAGGTCGGCGAAACTGTTGAAAAAGTTCTAAAAAATGCTATATCCCATGTTTTGAAATCAAATGAGCTAGATTTTAATGAGTTTATTGAGAAAAACGAGAAGCCTGTTGTAATCATGTTTGTAGGTGTAAACGGTAGTGGTAAAACTTTGGCTATTGCAAAGATTGCAACCATGCTTAAAAAAATGGGGAAATCTTGTGTAATGGCCGCTGGTGATACCTTCCGAGCTGGAGCTATCGAACAATTAACCATTCATGCAGAAAAAGTTGGTGTAAAAATAATTAAACATGGCCCTGGTGCTGATCCAGCGGCTGTAGCTTTTGATGCAATTGATCATGCCAAGGCAAAACACAAAGATGTTGTTTTACTTGATACAGCAGGCAGGGTTCAGACAAATATTAACCTAATGGATGAAATGGCCAAGATTAAACGTGTGGCTAAACCTAGCATGATTATTTTTGTTGGAGATGCCCTTTCTGGTAACGATGCCGTTGAGCAGGCTAAGCGCTTCAATGAGGTTGTTGGAATTGATGGAGTTATTCTAACAAAGGTTGACACTGATGCTAAAGGTGGTAGTGCTTTATCTGTTGCGTATACTATTGGAAAACCCTTGCTTTACATAGGTGTAGGCCAAGGGTATGAGGATCATGTTGCTTTTGATCCAGAATGGATGATAGAGAACATTTTTGGCAAATCGGAGGGATAATTTTTCACTAGAATTTTGTTAAATTATCTTTTAGGATAGAGGTGTAAAGATAGAGGGTAACATTTGTACAATAATCCCTTTTAAAGGTGAGTTACAAAACAACATTTGAGGCGAGATAAAAATGATGATCGTAGGACAAATCTCATCACCTGAGGAAGCTAAAGAAATGGAACTAGCAGCAAAATGTTTAGTCGTTGGAATCAGAGCAAAAGTTTTAGCAAAAAAAATCAAATAAGAGGTACAATAGCATGAAAAACGACAAAAAACAGAGTACTGATTTAAAAAAGAAAAAAACAATCCCTACTGAAATACCAATAATTTGGGTTAATATCTAAAATTGATTTTTTTAATTATCTATCTTGTAATTATCGATCATGTCCAATGAGTATTCTATATATTGATCTGTTGATCTATCCCAAATAATTTCTTCAATAGGTAATTCTGACTGATTAACGATAAAATTAATCATTTGTGGTTTTTGATTATTAATCTCTTCACTATATTCATCTAATCCAATTCTGATAGTATCATCAACTATGAAAACAACTGTTAGGGAATTGTAAGGGTGATACGTTTTACCATCGTACAAAATTCGCCCATATTCATAATAAATATGATCAAAATCACCCCAAGAATAAAAATTCTCTCCAATTGAAAACCATGAGCTGTGATAAATACCATTTTCTTCAACAACTGTATAGTGATCAATACTAAGTGAGACTATTATTAAGAAAACAACTCCAAAAATCAACAATAAAAAACTAATGATTTTCAATACCTTTTTTCTTGATCTCAAGGATTTTTGTTTTCTTTTAGCCCAATAATTTTTTGTACCAAATTCGTTTTGATCTTTTTCATCATCTTTTGAAACGTCTATACTACTAATTGAATAATAAATCTCAGATCCATGTTCTTTACCCAACTTCGTTATGTAGAACTTCTCATTAAAACAGGTAAGAGCTATTACAGCACAAAAAGTAATTGCAAAAATACCAACAGGTATTGCAAATGGGAGAAAGGATTCAATTATCAAAAATTTTCCATCTCTTATGAGTGCATCTTGTATTACTCTGAAAAAAAAGTAAAAAAAAGCAAGTAAAGATAAAGTTAGAAAGCCGAAAATTGAAAGCCCAAATTTAAAACCAAGTCTCCAATGTACCCGACTCCAAACTATTTCTTCAGCTACTTCATTAACAGGCATAGTAAGATCTTTTTCAATAGACGTTAGCTGATTAAGAGGTGATGTTAATGCTAAATATTCTTCTGGATATCCGTCAACTTTGGAATAAGGGATTAATTCTACTAATAGTTTATTTCCTTCTTTGATATCCAGCGTTGAAATGTTTTTAATTTTATAAATTAAGGTTTGAATTTCTTTGTCAACTTTTTCCTTTGTAGGAACTAGTCCTCTAAATATTATAATAATAAAAGCAACCGCAGGTGCTGATAATAAAAGCTCTACCAGCATCATTTTAATCTTTCCATCTTGCCTTTACCCAGGTATCAACAAACCTATCTGATAAATCAGGTCGGGCTTTTGCAATATCTAAAGCAGTTATAATCCCAACAATCTCATCATTTACTAAAACTGGTAATTTTTTAATTTCGAAAAATTCCATGTATTCAATAGCAGTCTCAATTTTATCCAAAGCATGAACAGTAACCAGATCTGTGGACATAATATCACCGATTTTTGTTTCGTAAGGATCTATCCTTGAACATATAGTCCTTTCAATGATATTACGCTCTGTTGCTATACCTACACATCTTCCTTCATCTGTTACAAGTAAACAACCAATTTTTTTATCTTTATATAAGTTACACGCGTCAAAAATTGTTTTATTACGATCTATGGTAACTACATTTTTTGTCATAACTTCTTTTACCAGCACCCATACCACCGTATTTATTCCAATATGATAACAGCTAATATACTTAAATACCAAACGTATATAATTAAAAGGAAATGGTAAAAATAAAGAAAAGAAATGAAATTTTAAACGATGTAATTCGGGATGGCAAGAAATATCCAAAAGATTGGAAAGCAGTTTTTGGAAAGGATGATAAGAATTTATCTAAAGACTATTACATTTTCAATCCAAATACCGGTATTTATTTGTTGAAAGAGTATGAAAAAAATCCTTACGAGATCAAGGGCATAGGTGGAAAGATAGCTAGACATGTTGACGAACACATTGAAGCAGAAGTATCAAAATATGCTGGTGACTTTGGTATTATCCAAGGAGATTTCAGAAGGATTTTAAAGAATTTAGAAAAAGGAGTTGAACCAAAAAAAATCTTTGATGCTGCAATTGAAGGCAAAAAAAATCTAGGTCTTAGCATGCCTGTTAGAGGTCATGCTTCTTCATCAAAAGATGTTTTTGAGAATATTCATAGTAATTATTCAACTAAACAGAAAAAAGTAGATAAAAAATTTGAAGAAATGGCCACTGAAGATGGGCTTTATAACTCATATGGATAAGTATTTCTTTATTTTACCCTCTGCAGCTTTTCTTTTTTCTTGGATGTCCAAAAGTAGTTTTTCCATTAGTTGTGCGGCATATTTTTTACATTCACCACACATTTGTTTACCATTTTTACAAGATGTGTAAATATCATATAATTCTTTGTCATCTTCTATAAGATGGTATAAGAATAACTCATAAACTACGCATTCGTCTGGTTTCCCACCATGTTTCTTTTGTTCTTCTAGTGTTACTGCTCCTCCTGTCTTTGAATGCATGATTTTCTTTGTTGCATCTTTAGGTGTATCTGTCAGAAAGATTGCGCTTTCTGGTTTTGAAGAGGACATTTTATCGCCTGTAAGTCCTGTTATAAAACGATGAAACGTGGCTGATGGTGGTAAGAATCCATAGCCTCCCAATTTTGTCTCTGTTTTTGCCAACGCAATATCTATTTTTTGGATATCTTCTTTTGTAGCATCTTCGATGTAGATAGCTTTGTAATCAGTGATTCTTTTCAATTTGTTGAACTTAAGTGATTTCAATGTCTTTTCTGCGTTGTCTAACAGTTTGCTAACATCTTTATCAACTTTTACAAAAACACCAATTTTTTTGTCTTTTGTAACTGTAACATTAAATAATCGATGCGCTTGTGAGATATCTCGACTAAGTCTAATATGCGGGTCTTGATCGACTCCAACTGGAACTAATGTTGGTCGGTTTCCTCCATATTTTTTTAGTTGAACATGAAGTATATCTCCTGTTTGGATTAGTGGTGAAAAAACATGTGCCATGTTACACGATCCATTAAATCCATAGGTTGCCTGCATTTGTGACCAGTTAACCTTTTTACCTAAAATATAAGCCAAGTCTTTTACATCTTCATTTTTAGATTGAAAATATATTCTGCATTTTTCTGGTTTTAAACCTAATGCAATATAACTTGGAATGTACTCCTTTAATGCATATTCTTTTGTTTGTTCTAACGTATGGCCTCGTGTTGCAAATGCTTCTATGTCAGCTATGGCTATGTTTATATCTGCACCTATACTCTGATAGTAAATGACTTCATCGATAACCATTTTATGTCCCAAATGCATCTTTCCAGAGGGCATTAATCCTGTAAGTATTGCCCATGGTTTCTTTTTAGCTACTGCATCTTGAATAAGTTGAAATCCTCTATGGCCAAAAACTATGCCTCTGCGTAATAGTTTATGTGGGTTTGGTAAATCTTTCCAGGTTTTATTTGAAAATTCTTCTATTCCAAACTCATCTCGTAGTTTTGTATAATCTTGATAGGTTGTTGAACTCCAGGGATCAATTTTCATTAAAATCCACTATCTTAAAACAAACTTCGTTTCAAAAACTTAACGTTATTTAAAATTTAGCGCTGAGGAGAAGATTTAGGCTCGTATTTACTAGTAAAAAATCTCCTTTTCACCTTAGATTTCTTTCTGTTCAATCATCCTTGCATATATCAGACAAAAGAGATTTGAAAGGTTCCTAAGGATTGTTGGCTCTTTACCACTATATCAGGATTCGAACATAAATATATAATTGCTAAAAGATATTTCAATCATGTGGCGTTATGAAAATAGATCCTACCTAAATTTGGAGAAGATTCAAATTTTTTTAAATTAACCAAAGTTACTTATCCTTTTTTTAAATATCATGCTCGGAAATGAAAGTTGTTCTAACAACATCCCCAACAAGAATTAAAGGAACAAAAGTTCAACCATTAGGTTTAGCTTATCTTGCAGCATCTGCTGAACAAGCTGGACATAAGATAAAAATAATTGATGCAATGATTATGAATTACAGTTTTGAAGACATCCATAAAGAAATCGCACATTTCGACCCGGATGTGCTTGGAGCAACCTCTTGGACACAAAATATTTACGATGTCCTAAAAATAATTAAAAGATCTAAGGAAAATAATCCTAATTGTATCAGCATTCTTGGTGGTTCGCATTCATCACTTATGGCAAAAGATATTCTAAACGAAAATGAATTTGTTGATATAATTGTCAGAGGGGAAGGTGAAAAAACATTTGTAGAAATTCTTGAAAAAATTGAAAAAAACCAAGATTATTCAGTTGTTGATGGAATCACCTTTAGAAATAATGGAAAAGTAATTGAAAATAAAAATAGAGAAAACATAAAAGATTTAGATATTTTGCCTCTTCCAGCATATCATCTTCTCCCAATGAAAGAGTATACTGTTAAGTATAGGCCATTTGACTATGAAATGGTGGGTGATTTAGGGGATCAATACTGTGCTATTTCTACATGTAGAGGATGCCCTTACAACTGTATTTTTTGCTCATCTCGAGCTTTATGGGGAAGAAATTGGAGGGCAAGAAGTGCACAAAATGTCATTGAAGAAATCAAGATTTTAAATGATAAATACAAGGTAAAGGTAATTGACTTTATGGATGATACTGGTACGATAGACAAAAAACGGATTTTAAAAATATGCAAATTAATTAAAAAAGAAAATTTTGATGTTTTATGGACTGCAGGTACAAGAGTAGATCTTTTTGATAAAGAAATTGCAAAATCCTTTAAAACAGCAGGATGTAGCTTAGCAAGGCTCGCTCCTGAATCAGGAAATCAACGTTCCCTTGATTTTTTACAAAAAAGTTTCACAATAGAAGATGTTAAAAGAGCTATAAAAATCGCAAAAGATGCAGAATTGAATACTAGTGGAAATTTCATAATTGGAATTCCTGGTGAAAACAGAAAAATGATTAACCAAACAATCAGCTTTGCTAAAAAACTTAACCTAACTCATACAACTTTTTCAATTTTAGATCCACTTCCCGGAACAAAAATTTATGATATTGCCGTACAAAATAATCTCTTATTAACAAAAGATTGGTCAAAATATACACCAATGCATTCTGTTTTAAAGCTAAAAAACTTCAACCCGAAAGAACTAGAAAAGCTTTTAATAAAAGCTTTTCTAATTTGCTGTTGGATCAATCCAAGAAAGTCCCCCAAAATATTGAAAAGAGATCTAATTCAGCTATTAAAATTCAAAAAACGTCATTTGAATGTTTGATCGATATGATAAAATAAATCCTTATACATTTGTACAGCATGATATTCAGCATGTTCAATGTCAAATGGATTTTCTGATAAATCAAATCTTATCTTTGAATTATTTTCAATAGATTTTTCTATAAGTTCAATAAACATTTTATAAAAGTTAGGATTATATTTTGTTAGAGATAAAGATTTGAAAAATGATGAGTCTATATTTGGTTTAAATTTTAAGTCTAACAAAGCCTGAAAATATTTTTTTGCATCTATAGGTTTGTTAATAGCCATATATAAGAATGGTAGAATGTGAAATAAATTTATTAGTTGACTACAATTTCCTCTATTCACATAAAAGTTATAGTAGTAAAGATCAGTTGATAAATATTTTTCTAGATTTTCAATTAAAGCTCTTATTTGATTTTTATTTTTAATCCAATTATCGTCTTTTATATAGTTGTAAAAGTCTTTTATGCCATAAAGATAGTTAATTCTTTCCTGAAAACCATTAATTTTTACAATTTTTTTAATAAAAAGATCAATATCAGTAGAAACAGAAGGAATAACTACTCTAACTGTAGGAAATTGTAAGATTTTATGAGTATAGTCTACCACCTGTAAATCCCATTTATTTTTTTTACAAATATCAGTAATTCTCTTAACATCATCAAAACTGTCGTTATTTTCCACACTATTTAAAGTATCAAAATCAATAATTTTCCCCTTCTCTAAAAAAGAAAGATTTCCATAGAAATCATAATATCTGGTAAAGTATTTGTAAGGTTTATCTACACCAAAATACTCTTTTCCAAGTTTTTTTACCCAAATATCATATAAAACTTTAGCGGCCTTTTGTTCAAAAACTTCTTTTCTATCTAAGTGAACAGTTTGAAAATATTCTACGAAACATCTCATTATAGCTTCATGCAGATTGATATGAGCGCCTGCATTTACTCTTTTATAATTCCGTTCTTTTATCAATTTATTACTGCTATTTTTCAAGTTCTTATTTATAAATAAAACTCCTATAACAGGTAGACCTTTTGCTAAGGAAAAGTCCTTAATTATTACATCGATATTTAAAGAATCAAAAAGCTTAATGCAATCAAGTATTTGTTTGTTTTTTATGGATTCTGGATCGATAGTTGAGCTTTGAGTTTTTTCTGAAAATAATCTACTTGCAGCATAACGTTCAAAAATCTCAAAGGATGCTTGTGCGATGGCTTCTTCATGGGTATTACCTGCAGCTATACCATTTGATAAACTAATTAGTTCAACTAAATGTATCGGAAGTTTGATATATTTTTCATCCACAATTGAATAAGCATCTACTATGCAATCCATAAACCCTTCGTTTTTATATAATTCAAATGTTTCTTTAGTCAAATTCTCTTGAAAAAATGTATTAACGTATTGAAAATTAGTGCATAAACTATTGACCTCTTTTGAAAACCCTTTCAAAAAGTTTCTACTATTAACATTTTTTAATATTTTTTCATATTCCTCAGCATTTTCAGATAATGGAATTTTTATCTCTAAAAAACATGCAGAAAACCTTTCAGCAAGCTCAGCATATGCACTTGCTTTAGCAAGATTGCTAGAAAAGCCTTTTCCATGTTGAGCCCACCCCAATATATCTATTAAAGCACTTCCAACAAATATTTTAAAGTCTGAAGAGCTTATATTATCTTCTTTATAATTAATATCAAAACCAATTTTTTTAAAACCATTTTTTATTCTTTTTATTGTATTTTTAGGAACATCACATTTATAATTTTGATATATTTTTGGAGACTGAGAAAGTTTCATTAAAACCATTATCAAGAATAAAATTCTGGGTTAAAAATGTTGATATTTTATTAAACCTTAATAAAATAATGATCGTTTTTCCAATTTCAATTGATATTAAGCTAGATTAAATAAATATTTAGAATTATATAAACAGTAGATGCTAAGGTAAAAAAATGAGAAAGAAACAACGTTCAACAGGAGGGAATTAGCCAAAAGGACTGAACGGTTTTTGACATGTTTGCAGATATAAATCTGAGAAAGAAAGAGATTTTGTTTTAATAAAATATTAATTTTAAAAAATAGAAAGAAAAAAAGAGATGAACTACTAATATTGTAGTCCTAATCGTAGTAGTAAACGTTGTAGTATTGGGAACGCATTTGGAAACCGCTCTAAGAGTCTCATGAAGAATGTATAGGGTATTAGTTTACTTCTTGGCATTGTGACTTCTAATGGATTTGACCAAGGACTCTCTGCACCATAATCATCTTTAACTCTACAATATAAAGTATAAGTTCCTTCCTTCTCCCATTTATGAGATGCACTAGCAGTTTCACCAGAAGGAATCGGACCAATATATGTATTTGACCCATCTTTCCAATTGAAATCATATGTTAATTCATCACTCTCAACATCAGTAGTACAACTGGTATAAGTATATGTTTCCCCAACCGTTCCCTTTGTTGGACCATCAAAAGAGGGTTTAAATGGAGGATTGCCCACGCTATTCACAATAATGGATTTCGCATCAGAAATCGGACTTAAAGCGCCATGCTCATCTTGAGCTATCACACGACATTGATATGTTTTATGTTCATAATCATACCAATTCCAAATAAGCTCATATGTCTCACCAGAATTATAGAGCGTACCAAATGGTTCCATATAATCTTTCCCAAAGACGATCACATAACATAATTTATCAGAATCAGGATCTGTTGCAGAAGTAGAATATGTATAATCATGCCATTCTCTAGCATAATTTGGAGCATTAAGTGTACTAGTTTTAGATGGAGCTGTATTTAAAACTCCCATAGAGGTAATAAGTTCTCCTTCATATTCATCCAAGAGGACAGGATGAAAATCATTATCTGTAAAATAATCGAGATAATCAAGCACCATTGGTTCAGCGTAATTAAATAACTCTTCTGCGGTTATGTCATCATCAGCGTTATTATCAGCAGCTCCATATAATCCTGAACAGATATATTGTGTAAATAAGCCTCCATTGTACCCAAGAATGTTATGAGATATTGTTGTTTCATCTGATCGACATGCCATAAGTATTACCCTGTTATCGCCAGCAAGAGTTTGAGCAAACTTTTCAGCCCATTCATCATGATACATACCATATCCATCAGGCATTCCACCACTATGACAACAATCAAGAATTACAATTAATGATCCCTCAAACCTCTCTAAATCTTCTGCAAATTCATAATCCCACCATTTTTCATCATTAAATAATACCATCCATTGATTTGTTCCATCATCACCACCATGGCCACTAAAATAAATCAAAGAGACATCATTAGAATCCTCATTATCATCTAACCATCCAAGAGCATCATCGCGAATAGCAGATTTTGTACATTGACTTTTTTTCAAAATTTCCATCTGAGAATCAGAAAACCAGTTTGCTCCAAACATCAAGGCATCCTTAATATGATCAACATCAAGGTCAGAACCAAGGCTCTCGTCAACACCGATAAGGACACTATTATAATTTATATCCCCCATGTTATAAACATATACATTCACAGTATCGTTATCAGAATAAAGTTCTCTATCAAAACTTCTTGCATAGATAGTATATCGCCCATTTGGAAGACCTGTAGTATCCCATTCATATGTCCAAGATGTTGTACCAGTTGCTGTCTCCCAATTGCCAAGAAGATCTATTTTAACTTCAACATATTCAAGGTTTCCCTCAGGGTCATTAGCATTCCCAGTGATTGTTATTGTCCCACTTACTGTTTGTCCTTCCACGGGATAGGTTATTTCAACAGTTGGCAGTTGATTTCCATACTGGGTTATCCAGAAATCATCAATATAAAAGTCTTGAGTGGCCAATCGAAAGGCCTCTATATGCCAAATTTCTATACCTATCTCCACCGGGTGTCTAAATCCTCCAACAGCGTCAATAGAATCGTCATGAAATAAATGTACTTCATCTGCAGTTATCGTAAATTCCTCTTCAATCCACCTAGTTGTTGATGGATCAATATGTGGAACGAATTCTTGAAAAACATTACCATCGTGCCATCGAATCTGTCCAGTCCTTCTATGAATATTAACAACGCCACCGGTACCATGCTCCGTAAAGTCTTCATAAATTGTTGCTTGCATACTTAAATCTGGTGAATATATTCTATAATGAATAACATAACTCCCAGGTGGTCCAAAATACATTTGACGCAAGCTGCAATATTTGTCTGGATCTGCACTTGAACCATGAATCTTCATTACCATATTATCTGGGTCTAAGGGATCAATACATGCCTCAATGTATTGATTTTCAGTTATCCCGTCTGTTGACCATCCTCTTTCTGCTTTAGGTGATTCACCAACATTGTAATCATCGAAATCATCATACCTTATGTAAGTTCTTAATTGGTTACTGGTGGTTGTAATTTTTCCAATATCCCCACTAATACTTGGTAAAATACTTGCTCCAAGGAATAGGATTATTATTCCTATTACCAATCCTTTTCTAAAAACATTTTTTGTCATATGTTTCTACCTCTCCCTAATTATAAAATTAGCGTGATTGTAATATATTATTCTGTTTTAAATGTATTCATAACAATTGTTAAACGTAACAAAATGTTATAAAAAACCCTGGGTTTTTTGCATTCTGATTTCATTTACTTCAGTTTAGGCATCAACCTAAAACTCTCTCCAAAAATGTTAATATTTAAACATAGATTATTTGGAATAAATGGTGTATTATGGAAGTTCGTGCTTGTCCAAGTTGTGGGAGTAAAAATATTTTTAGTTATCTCTCTGTAATTGGTATGAATTATCTTTGTAAAGATTGTGGATTTCAGGGTGTTCCTTTTATTTTTGATTCTGAGGAGGATTATCAGGTGTTTCTTGATGAATTGATAAAATAATCATGTGATTTTTTATACTGATTTCATTTCAACTATTGAAATTTTTAAATGTTATAAATTATTTGTTATATAAAAAGAATTTTAAATGAACACATATTACAATTTTTAGTTGAGGGAGGTTAAAATCTTATGGATAATTTGGAAAAAATTCAACAAACACAGAATTCTGGACAAAATATGCCAAATCAGCCACCAGGTTATGTTCAACAGGGTGATCAACATAGCTATTATCATGGTCCTTCAATTGGCAGTTTATTGGTAAAAAGCCGTTTATCCAAGATAGGACTTGTTCTAATTATATTATCAGTAATTGGGCTGATAATATCATATGCGGTCCCATGGGGTTATGTAGACGCAGATGGCATAGATGAAAGAATGTTTGGTCATGATTTAGAAAATAAAGATGGACAAGATTTAGCATCTATTTTAGGTTCTGGTAGCTCTTCTTCTTTTGAGGATACCACTTATGATGACTACATTGAAGGTACTCCTGTTTTAGCTGATATTGGATTTTTATTATTGTTAGTCTTTGGGATTGTTATATTAATCCTTGGGCTTATGGAGTCAAACCAAAATATTATGAAATCATTGCTTTCATTCATTGGATTTATTATTGGTGTTATAGCTCTTATCCCTAGTCTATGGACTTTAATTGCTGGTATAAGATTTATTGGATATAATATATATATTGCATTAAATGGGGACATATATTCTGATAAGTTTATTGTTTTTCCAGCAGCCTATATAATTCTTACTTTCGGTTTTCTATGTTTTATTGCAGTGATATTATTAATAAAGGGAAAGAATAAATTGTTAAATATGGGTATTTTTCAAAATCCTGTCTCTTCTCGGATGTGATATATTAAAGGAGGAAAAAAACAATGAACGGGAATTTTATAGGAAGGGTTCAAAAACTTACAATGATAATGTTATTAGTAAGCATTATCGCACTATTATTTATGCCTCTTCTACCATGGAGTTTTTATGAAAGTGATACGTCTTGGGGTTCTATTAAATATTATTCCACTGAGGGAAATATTATGGTAGGTGGTGAGAGAGCAGAAGATGAAATAGATAATTATAATAAAGGGAGTGACTCATATGAATTATTAAAAGAAACTATTTCAGCGAAGGATAATCTAAGTGGCATTGGTCTGTGTTTCTGGCTTTCACTAATCTTTACAATTATTCTTCTGGTTGGAATAAAAATATATAACATGGGGCAACAATACCAGTTGTTTTCAAATATAATCTTTCTAACTGGCATTATGATAATCATTTTTGCAATTTTCATTATTTTATATCACGTGTGGTTTATGGGAAACATCGGCGAACTTGCAGATATAGGTAATATTGATGTTGCTTTTAGTTTTAATTATCTGCCTTTAACTATGGGAATTATACTATTGATCGTATCAATAATCTATGTGTTTAGTGTTGTTCCGATGGCAATATATGGAATTTCTTCTTCGTTACAGCATCGGATGATGGGCCATCAAGTTGGTATGCCACCACAACAGCCACCTCAGCAAACTCCGCAACCAACAGGTCATGGTTATTGCCTAGCATGCGGTGGAGCTAAATTAAGTGATACTCAGAAGTTTTGTCATAAATGTGGAAAGAAGCTAGTATAAAAAGATGTTATGAAATTGTAATATTGGAGGAGGTATAGATATGAAAAAACAATTATTGATAGTTGGAATAACGTTGGTATTGTTAGCTGTTGGACTAAGTGGCTGTAACGAAAAAAGCACAGATACTGCAACAACGCTAGTTCAGTTTGTGAAGGATGATATTGCTAATACGCTGACTGTGGATGCTACTACTTCTAGTGATATTTTATGGAGTGATATTTATTTTGATGGTAATTGTGATACTAGAGGTCTTGGTCTTGGTACTTATGTTGTTGTTGGTGATGTGATTCCTCATTGTTATGGTACGATTACTATTTATTATATGCCTGAGGAGGTGAAAGAGATTGTGTTGGATGTTTTTGAGTTTTCATCGGAACCTCGTCCTAGTATTGCGTGTGTTGAAGATAATAGCGCTAGGACTTTGACTGTGGTTAGTGCTTTTCCTTATGATCTTTTATGGAGTGATCTCAATATTATAGGTTCGTGTGATACTTCAGGTTTAAATGGCAATATTGAAGCAGGAGATCAAATTACAAATTGTTCTGGAAATATAATAATTGTGCTAATATCAACAGATTTAATACTCGGTAATTGGGATTTTACATAAGTTTATAGTTTTGGCATCAACCTAAAACTAACCTCTGAAGGTTGAGGTTCATCAACCCAGTCATCTAAACAACGCTGAATCAGCCTGCGTGATTGCCAATATGAGTCGTGTTTATTTTTATATTTTTCAAGAAGTTTCAGTAGTTGCTAAGGTAAAAAATGAGGAAGAACGAGTCTCTAACAGGAGAGAAAATGGTAAAAGGACTAAACGGTTTTTGACATGTTTGCTTATGTGAATCTGCGAAGGAATGATGTTTTTCTGTCAAAACCTATGAAAATGTTAATATGTTCATAGTTAGATGTAATATTGTATATAAGAACAGATGTTATGAATTGTAGATCGGAGGAGGCATAGATATGAAAAAACAAATCATAATTATTGGAATAATGCTGATGTTGTTAGCTGTTGGATTAAGTGGTTGCACTGACCAAAGTGGAGAAAGCAAATTTGTTGGAACTTGGACATATACTGGGGGTGATTTCTATTATGATACTCTTCATCTTTATTCGGATGGGGTATTAAGTGGAATTAGTCGCTTCAATCCTGATTATGCTCCTGCCGATCCAGGTACTTGGGAAGCTAATGATACTCATTTAATTCTCCATTTCACCGATTTCGATGATCTTATATATAGTTACAAATTTACCAGCAGCGACACACTTGTTTTAACTGCATCATGGGGAGATACAGGCATCTACAAGAAATCATAATCCAGAGAGTATGAGAGGTAAATTAAGTTTGAAGGAGGAAATAAAAATGAGAAAGACCGCAATAGGACTAATTATGTTTTTGATAGGAATGTTTATCTTATCTACAATAAACATTAATTGCCTAGGGTATCAACACCCAGATGATGTAGTACACATAGAAATTCCACAACAAGGTGAAATATGGCATAGGGGAGAAACCCATGAAATAAAATGGAGGTGCGTTGGTTCAAATGCTTTTCGTCCTACAAGATGGGATGTTTATCTGGTTTTTGCAGACACAAGGTCCCCACAATATGAACTTTATCAAAAAGAACGAATTAAGTTAGCAACTGTTGATTATGATTATAATTATGATGGAAACTACACATGGACAATACCATTGGACTTGCCTGAGTCGTCATCGGATGGGTATTCTTTTGATATTGAAGGAACTGATCGCTGGGATTTCTATGGATCTGGAGGCAGCATCTACATATTAGACCCAGGTGAAGAATTAGTCACTTCTCCCGATGATGAGTATTGGCTTTCAAGAGCAATTATGTCTGAAGCAAGTGTGGGAACACAACAGGAGCAAATAGCAGTTGGATGGTGTGTGCTAAATAGATTTAATGACGGACGGTTTGGAGATTCTTTGGAAGGAGTTATATATGACGGATTTGCATATAATCAACAACCAACACAACAAATAAAAGAATTGGCAAACGAAATTCTTAAGGGATTACATCCTGATCCAACTGACGGAGCAGTATTTTTCTTTTCACCCAGGAGTATGCCAAAAGAGGGAGAGAATACAACGGGTTATGATGTTGGCGGAGGACCTCATACTTACTGTGCCTGGAACATCAAATAGAGTCTATTTTCCATATTGGGCGAAACCGACTGAAGAAATAAACGAAAATACCCAATCATATCAAATCTTAACTGAATATGGTTATGGAGATATGGAATGGCGAGAATTAAATGGTATCAGAAATTGGTATTTCATGTTTTATCATCCAATATCGTCACAGTATGAATCTGAAGAGATCGGTGAGCCAAATGATGGTACAATCACAGGAACAAGTGCTGACGGCACTCCTGGCTTTGAAATGATATTTGTTTTCTTGGCAGTAACATTGTTATTATTCTGGAAAAGAAAAAGTAAAAACCTATAGCTTTGGCATCAATCTAAAACTAGTGTCACCATTCTCCTTGCTTTGGTATCAACCTAAAACTCTCTCCAACATACTCGATTTAATAGAGAATCTGAGAAGGAAGGAGCTTTTACTGTTAAAACCTATAAAAAAATTAATATGTTCATAGTTCGATACAATATTGTCTATAAGAATAAATGTTGTAGATTGGGGAGGAAAAAATATGAAGAAACAATTATTAATAGTTGTAATAACGCTGATATTATTGGCTGTTGGGCTTAGCGGCTGTAACGAAAAAGGCATAGATATATTAGGAAAGTCAAATGAAGAAAAGATTTTAGGAACGTGGGGTATAGTGGTGTCAGAAGATGAAGAAACACCAATATATAGTTTCTTTTCTAATGGAACGTTTTCTGTATCTGCTATGATGCCTGATTTTTGGTCAAAGTCTGCCACTAGACAAACTATTTGGGGAACATATGTAATGACTGATGAAACATTAGCTATGAATCGAAAAGGGGATGCAAAGGCTTTTGAATATTCTTTTTCTGATAATGGTAAAAAACTTACATTAATAGATGTAGAGCAGGGGGGTCAATTCGCCGTTCTCACAAAATACGATTCACCACCACAAATACCATCAATACAGTTTATTAAAAATGATATAGGCTACATATTCACATTAACTGTTTCAGCCGTAGACCCATCAAATGTACCATGGAGCAATATCGAAATAACAGGTACATGTGATACATCTGGTCTTGGCACCTATGTCGCTGTGGGCGATATGATAACAGATTGTTCAGGTACATTAACTATAAGAGATGTGTCAACAAATATCTTGCTAGGTTCTTGGACATTATCAGGTTCTCTTGCTCCTAATCTTGCTTGGACGTTAAATGATGCAGAGGATACAATTACAATTACTTCTGGGTCTTCTTCGGATACTTATGGGGCTTCGTCTACTGATGGTAATCTAATGTTTAAGTCACCAGAAGGTACTTATTATGTAAAAGCTGATTTATCCCTTAGTACGTTAGAAACTGGATTGTCTACTGCACCTATTTCTGCAGGTGATATTATTTCAGGATTTTCACCAGGTACATGGCATATAATTTGGGTTCCAACTGATAAATTACTTGGTACGTTGGATTTTAGTTGAAAAGGTGGTTATGAAATTGTAGTTTGAGGGAGTAAAATGAAAAAAAATGAATATGTAAGAGAAAAAGAGGTAAAAAAGTATAAAGGTAAGATTATCGGGAAGATATTTGCAATTTCTATTGCTTTTATAGTTGTTGGAAGTTGTCTAGCATTATATCTCTCGATGAATGGGTTAGAGACAAATAATCTAGAGGATTATGAAATCACTACTATTACGTCTCTGTCACCCCTCCCTATTGTAAGTGGAATTGATGGGAATACGTTTTTGGAAGACGAGGCTGGAATATCTGCATATACAAATGTTGAAGGCGAAATAAATCTTGGACTAGCAAAAACTGCATTCAGAACGATAGAATATGAAACCAATGAATACATAATTGGGTCTATTCCACTTCCAGATTATTCAGAGACGGAGGACGTCCACTGCTATGTCCATAAGGACGGATGGGTGGTATCATATTACTTAAAGGAGGAACCAGCAGCAAAGATAGTCGATTGGGAGAATTATGGTACAGATGAACAAATAACTGGAACGAAACTCGAACAAAGCATAGTTGTAGTTTGCGATGCTGCAGGTGTCATAAAAGGAGAGGTTCAGTATTATGATTATAGGTATCCAAATGCAAATAAACTTATGATTGTTGCAGAGGCATTGTGGGAGTCTACTGAAACAGATACATTTGATATAATACTGCCAGATGATTTCGTATTTTATGAGCGGTCATATTCGCATTGTAATAGATATACATCCTCAAGTAGTTATTCTCGCATGTATATCGACGAAGAAGAGATTAGTCGGATATATGGTAGTGAGACAAACTATGATCTGCTTTCACCTTCGAAGCTTTCACCTGATGTATCACATTCTATAAAAACCACTTCGTATCATTGTTACAATGAGATGGGTGTATTCAGTGCTATCGTGCTTGTGTATCAGGAGACATGAGAGGAGAAGATGAGGAAACTGCTATGAGAAGATAATTTATAAGGTGAAAAATGAAAATAAAAATAATGCTTTTAATTGTAATTTTTCTAATTGTCACTCAAATAACAGTAGTAAGTGCATCACGAATCATTGTTCAGAATGCTGATACTGTTTGGGAGACAATTCCTAAATATTCATCAGGTTTAACCCATGCAGCTACGGGTGTAACACCAAGAGTAAAAGCAGAATATGCAAACTCGTTATCTCAGCATAATTTACAAGATTCGGAGAGTTTAAATCAGTTAGCCAGTGGAATTTCTTCGAGGATAATAGTAGAATATGCGAACTCTGTTTCTGATTTTGACTTGTATCGACCTGATTTTATACAGGCACCATCGTCAGAACCTGAAACGCAACCCGAAAATATTATTCCAACTGAAGATCCGTTCAATTATCAAAGTGAATATGAACTAAATGAGGAGAAGTTGAGAGCTGAAGAAATAGAAGCTCTTCCAATTGTTATGAACTATGCAAATGAATACCATATAAGTCCTGCTTTGATAATGGCTATTATTAGGCAGGAAAGCAATTTTATTGCAAATGCAAATGGTAATGATTATATCGGCTACATGCAAGTAAGCTGGGATGCAGCTACCCATCAAAGTATAGAGGATATGACAAGTGACGAATATAAAGGAACAAAGAGTGATTGGTTGAGCGAAGGAAAAGATCCTGACCTAAATATTATGTATGGTACTCGCTACCTCAGAATTTTAAATATTATTTTTGAAGAGGGAAAATTTTTATACGACTCAGTATCTGCAACCAAAGTCTCTGATATACAGGAGCGTTTAAATTTTGTATTAGCAGCCTACAACGGAGGACAAGGGAGAATAGCCAACGCTCAAAAGATTGCTAAAGAAAATAATAAAGATCCTACCAAATGGGATGAAGTAAAAGAATATTTAGAGGAAGCTGGCGCTAATACTGCCAAAGCAATAGAAATTAAAAACTATGTATATGGGGTAATAAAAGGTAGAGATATAATAGATGATGAACAGAGAGGTTATGAGTTTTTCTTAACGATTCGAGTTTTTCCATCTGATAAAGCATCAGACAGTGAAGAAGGTACTCCTGGATTTGAATTATTATTTTTCATTGTAGCAATTGCACCTATCCTGTTATTAAAACGAAAAAGAAAAATATAAATCTATTGTTTTTGCATCAACCTAAAACTCTCTCCGACATAATCTGATGCTTCATCATCTATCCAATCATCAATAGAACGCTGAATTAGACGTCTACTACTGCAATAATCCTCATGTTTCTTGTTGAATCTGTCAAGAAGTTTACATTGATCTTTATTTGAGATTTTAATACCAAGCAGATAACTAAGCTCTTCTATTGCACTGTAACTTATGATTCGGTCGGGTTTCTCCTTGAAAAAGGCCTCGATAGTTTGCTCTTCTCGCCCAGGGAGATAAAAAAATGTTTTGTTCTTGTATCTTGCTGTTCTTATTATTGGAAACTTATGCTGCAAGATTCTTACAACTTGCACATTAAAATCAGAAATCAAATAACCATCAGACATAAGCCTACATAGAAGCTTAATTCCATTCTTTCTAATAATATGATTTCCTTGAGACCTATACCCTTCTATTCCTCTTGTAAGATTATACACAGTGCCAATGTTCAAACCACATAGTTGCGCTGCTTCTGCCTTTGTATGTCCTTCTTTTATTGCTTTAACTACTTTGTTTCTAGTTTCTATTGGGATTTTCTTTGATTGATAGAGATATTTGCATCTGTTGTATATCGTACTTCGATGAACATTGTATTTATCTGCAAGGTCTTTGACTTCATGCCCTTCATTGATAAGTTTAGCAATATGCTCACAGTCTTCTTTTGTAAGCTTTTTTCTTCTTGTCATCATTTGAAAAAGCGAAAGCACTAGTATTTAAAAGTGTTGAAAAGGACTGGGAAACTCTATTATTTTTTAAGTTGAGAAGCTTTTTCATTTTTTTCAGCTTGTTCTCTTAATTTTTTAAAATCAATTGGCTGGTCAAAATCGGCCAATATCACTGTTTTTCCTTTTAGAAAATCAAGATTAACCTGCATTCTTTTTTTCCTTATGGTGTCTTTTCCAAATATATCTAATGATGATGCTTTGTCGTACATCATCTGCAACTGTTTTTGATATTCGGGCATTATATCTATATCAAAATATCCTTTTCCCAATCCAAGATCAATGAATAGACAGTCAATTTGATGAATTATTTGTTCTTTTTCTTTCTTACCAAACTGTTTTTTATAAAAAAAGGCTCTATCCAAATAAGTTAAAGATTTCCAAATCGCAAAGGAATGATGATTTACATAGTCTTGAATTATAAATTTATCAGGTTTTTCTAATGTTCGCATGTTAAAAAATTTATTTCGTAAGTTAAGTCTCCAGTCCTCAATGTTACCTATGTTTTCATAAACTGAGGTAATTCCCAATCTTTTAATCATTTTTTGTGTGTTTTTTGTAAGCTTTACTATTTTCTTGCTTAGATATTCTGACTTGATTGATAATGCCCATGTAAAGAATCCAATACCTATAGTAATAAACAGCATTCCTTCATTTACACGTCTTAAATAAAAGAAAAAAAATAAACCATCCAATACCAGAAATAAACCCCAAATCCCAGGAACTTTTGCCTCTACCCCCAACATAATATTTAATTTTCTCCTTAAACGCATATAATAAATCAAATATTATAATGGAATTAATATTTATAATGTTAATCCCACTTTTAGCATATGATCATATGAAATTTCTTTAAAAAACCAATACTTTAGATGCAAAACTCAATCAGAATAAATATTCAAGTTCTTTTCCACAATATGGGCATGTTTTATCACGAGGTGAAACAACACGCTTGCATCTAGGACAGCTTTTCATCATTGTCTCCCTCAAATCTACAGCTTCAATAACAGTTGTTTCTTTAAAAAACCAACCATTGGGCGAGACAAAAAATATAAGTTATATTGAATGTTTTGTGTTATTAGAGAGGAAAATATGGAAGGAAAAACATTAACGGTAATTGGATTGAGTGTATTGCTTGTCTTATCCGTATTTTCTGGATGTGTTGACAATGACTTCTTCTGGAAGAATGCGACTAACGATGATTAGCTGATGTAAATGCCATATCCACTCATATACTCTAAGAAAAACCACTCTAATTTTATGATAAAGCGGCACAATTATTGAGTGGGGTTCGAGAATTTCACCAGTTGCAGGGATTTTAAAGTTAACAGGAAGAGGACGCTCTCCATTGTTTCTATTTTCCGCATCGATAATCTCAATTCTACAAAAAGGGCCTATTCTGTCGTCATGTGCATAAAACTCTTTTATTCTCAACCCTTTTAATGGATAATAAAAATCAGCTTTTGGAATCGTCTCTGTCTTGTTACAAATTTTATCTTCTATTCTGTATCCAGAAACCGTTATTGAGTGTAAACCGACTCCTACAACATCAACGTTTAATATTATAGGAATGCCCATTTTCAGATATGAATATATGAAGCTTACAATAGGTAAAGGATTTGTTTTTGGTGCATATTTAATATTCCTTACATGGGGCTCCAATCCAACTTCATGAATTGCCTGGCACATCTGCATAATATTTAAACCGCCACTAGGGATTGGTCTTGAGCCGAACCAGTATTGTGTGGCAAATTTTGTTATTTCAATCGGAGTGGGGGACAAACATTGATCGAATATCTCTGACGTTTTGTGGAATGCAGACCAAAGTGCGCTTGTTGCACAAGCTGCCGCTACTGTATCCTGTTCTTGAAATGCAAGACTGTTTATTGAAAGAGGGATGCCGTATAGGTTAACATCGTATTTTCTATTGCAACAATATTGCCTTTTGTCACCATCAAGAAGATAGGTTTTTAATGCTGTTCTGCCAAAAATCGCTTCTGGCAATGGTTTAACAACGAGGAATCCTAAATAATTTTCTTGAAGGGTTGTTGTACTGATTTTTGTCTCCTTTCCACACAGAAGCGATATAAATTCCTTTTTTTCAAAAGCAATATCCTTGAAGAAGTGAAGTCTTCTGCAAAATCTATCATAATCTGTCGAACATCGAACGTAATAATTTGAGAAATCTATTAAAAAGTCTCTGTCGACATATTTGCGTTCGGCCAAAATCAATTTACAATTTATCTTATCAAGATAATCATGCATATATTTAAAGTGGGCGTCAGGATAGTTTTCATTTGGAGTTACTTTCCATTCAAAAATCAAGTTATTGTCTAGCTTAAGAGCGGTTTTGAAATTTTCCTCTGAAAAAGGAAAAATTACAAATGGATTAATCTCAGCATTACCAAAATCTGGAATGGTTACTCCTCCTTAGCCAATGAAGAATTATTATACAGTAATTATTTGACGAAGCGTATTTTCGTCGACATGAAGAGAATCGTCTATGCTTTTTCTAACGATTCGTTTTGGTATTCAAAAAAAGTAGCTTTTTGGATAAGTTATCATGGTTTATTTATGGATTTTTTTAAAAGATTTATAGTGAAACACCCTTTGTGGCACAAATTTTTCCTGCCAGATTCATATTGGTATCCATTAGAGGATGCATTGTCAGGTTTACTATTTGGTGGAATATGTTCAGCACAGGCAAATCTACAAGTAGCTCTTTTTAGAGCGAGGGGAATACCTGCCAGAATATTAATTGCATCAACTCTGCACTTTGGAAAAGAAAAATGGATGGATTCGCAACATTATATTGTCGAATTCTATTCGATAAAAAACGGATGGATAAAAACTCAAGCCGGACGTATTCCAACCTTGGAAGAAAGAAACATAATTCTCAGAATTGTTGATACTGAAGAGGAAGAAATTGCAGGCAATGGACTTAGTAAATATGGTGGTATGCCAAGATGGTTTTGGTTTAGCAATGAAAACGTTATTTTCTATGTCACAAAACAATATATGGATTTTAAACTTCCAAAAACAAAAAAGATAGGTTTTCCACTAATAAAAGCAGGAATTGAAGAACAAATTGAAATACCTTCAGAAAAAGCGAATAAAATTATTAAAATAGCCAAAGAGAATTGGAATCTTTTTCTAAATGCTAATGGTGAGAGTAAACCAGATGATGAAACAAAATTTAAACAAGTATCATCTTTACAAATGAAAGCTTTAGAAATGTTAATAAACTATAAATTTGAAGATTTTGTAAGAACAATGAATGATATTAAAAAATGTTTGTCTTGTTGATTATGATTTTATAAATCAAATATTGGCATATTTTTACCATATGCCTTTTTTAATGCGATGGCATTTCTTGTGTTTCCAGTTAAAGATGAATAAATAATGAAATATTTTTTATCTGTTTTTACAACCTAAAACTATGCCTGTGTCGGGATTCGAACACAATTTTACTAATAAATAGGAGCAGGGACCATATTTTACAAAAAGTTATGTTTTCTCCTGTTAAAATAATAAAAAAACGCTGAGGAGGAGATATTAGCGTGTATTTACCGGTAAAAAAATAATGTTTTCTCCTGTTAGCAACTTTTTACAAAATTATACCAAAGATATTCTAGGTTGTGGTCAGATATACCTTTTTTCTAAATAAAATATAAAAAAATCCCGAGGCGGGCTCACCTTGCAAAAGTTAAGAGCCCGGCCTTATTTTCTCCTTAATAATTTATTTATTATCAAAGTTAATAGTTCATATGGTAAACTATTTATACATGCAACTGTTTTCGGGCGTCTTATGGTATCTTATGTAAAAGAATTAATGGAAATATTTCAAACATTGCCACAAGATTTGAAAAAATTTGCACCTGACAGAACTAATGTTGGGAATAAGTTTGGTATTACAGGTGTTCAACTAATGACTCTGCATTTTGTTAAACATAATGATAATTGTAAAACTAGTGATATTGCAAATTTCCTTTCAGTTTCTCCTCCAGACACAACAAGAATTGTAGAAACATTGGTAAAAAAAGGATTTGTTGAACGGATTAATGATGAGAAAGATCGCAGAATTATACGGCTTAGAATAACAGGAGAGGGAAAAAAAGTTTTTGAGAACATAAGAAAAGAGTTAGCTTTATCTTTTTCAAAAATTTTGGAGAAAATTAACGAGCAAGATGCTAAAGCATTATTGAGAGGAATGAAAGCTTTATCTAATGCTTTAAAAGAACTGGATTAAAAAAAAATTATAAATTATAACTAAGAGGCAAAAATATGATAATGGATCGATTTGGAAAAAAAGTCTCAAAATATCCAAAGGCAACAATTGCAATAGTTGTAGTAATAACTATGATTGCTATGATTTCTATGCAAATATTTGGTAGTGAACAAGAGTTTTCAGAAGAATCATTTATGCCGGATATGGAAATTTCCCAAGCTTCTGATGCAATATCTGCAGATTTTACAACTACTGCTAGTGTTTCAATTCTTGTAAAATCAAGAAGTAATGATGTTTTAACTTCTAATAATCTTGTTGAAATGCTTCAAATTGAGAATGCTATCATTACCAATCCAGATATTATATCTGCTCTGAATATTCCTGAAATGCCGTCTGTTAATGTAATTTCTGTTGCAGATATAATTGCTCAAATGGCTTTGCTCCAGCAAGACATTATTAATCCAACGATGGAACAGAAAATTTTTGCGATTCAAAGTATGAATGATAATCAAATAAAACTACTCATTAACGGCATATTAAGCTCAGATGAAACACCGATTGAAGTTAAAGGCATGTTTTCAATGATGCTAACAAAAGATTTTAATCTAGCTGATGACGAAGCAAAAGCAAAGGGTACAATGATTATAATTAGTCTAAATCCCTCGATAGTTGGAGGAAGCACCGGTATGTATTCATCAGGAGAATCCGGGCTTTCAAAAATAGAAAAAAGAATGGATGAAATCGTCAAGAACACTGAACTTGAGTTCACAGAGATGACTGTGATGGGATCAAGCATAATTATGGATGAGATAATGGATGCTGCCACTGAATCAATGGCAATATTATTACCGCTTGCTTTTACGTTGGTAATTATTATTTTAGCAATAATCTATAGAAGTGGAATAGATATGCTTTTCAGCCTTCTTGCATTAGTTTTTTCAATAATTTGGGTTTATGGTTTTGGTTCTGCAATGGGTTATTCTTTTAATCCTATGACTACAGCTGTTCCTATTCTAATTGTTGGACTCGGAATTGACTATGGTATTCATATTACTATGAGATATCGTGAAGAGATGAAGAGTAGTAAAAAGATTAACCAAGCAATAATTATTACTATTGCATCCGTGGGTATGGCATTACTGCTAGCTACAGTTACAACTGTAGTATCGTTTCTTTCAAATTTAGCATCTCCAATAAGTACTATAGCAGAATTCGGGGTCTTATGTGCAGTTGGAATAATTGGTAGTTTTGTTACTATGACTACATTTGTTCCAGCTTGTAAACAACTTAGAGATAATAGACGATTGAAAAAAGGTAAATTTGCAGAGATTGAATCTAGGAACAATAATTCAAATAACAGAAAATCGAAGATAAAAAGTGCTGGTGTAGCGGTTCTTGATAAAACAATGGGTAGTGGTGCAGTTGCTGCTGAGCACCATCCAATTCCTGTTGTTATTATTGTATCTTTAATTACAATAGGTGCTGTTTTTACAGCAATACAATTAGAAACAACTTTTAATTTTGAAGATTTTTTACCAGATGATTTGGATATATCAAAAGATCTAGATTATATGATGAATGAGTTTGGAATGAGTGGTGGGGGCGATGAAAAAGTCAATATTTTAGTAAAGGGTGATATCACTGACCCAGATATATTGCGAGATATGGATGAAACGATAAATAACATGAAGGATGATAAATCAGTAATTAAAAACGCAGATGAACCAGATGTTCAATCAATATTGTCGGTTATGAAAGATTGGGCGACAAATACGACTCTTTATGGAATTCAAGATACAAGTTACGACCCAGAATTTGAAACTATATATTATAGTATTATGACAAGTGATGGTATACCAAATCAAGATGCTACAAAAGAAGATATTGCTAATTTGTATAATTGGCTATATTCAAATCCACTATCTATAACGGCAGTTCAATATGTTTTACATCAAACAGAGAACAACGATTATGATAGCACAGTTTTACGAATCTCTGTTAATGTAGATTCAAATGATAATGAAGCAATTGAAACACTTCACAATGATTTAAAAGAAGATAAAAAACCATTAGATAGTAGCGCAGATATTGCTATAGCTACGAGTGGCTCAATTTTAACAAAAGTTATCATGGATTCCTTAAACGAAAGTCAAATCCGCTCATTGATTATCACGATTATTTTATCTTTTATTGTTCTGACTATTGTATTTTGGTATAAATGGCGATCATTAATCCTTGGAATAATTACAATGACACCTGTAATATTTTGTGTTGCATGGACCCTTGGAACAATGTATTTAGTAAACATCCCACTTAATATGATGACGATAACAATCGCATCTTTAACTATCGGTCTAGGAATCACATATGGGATACATATTACTCATAGGTTCCTTGAGGATCTTGAAAATAATAATTTAAAAAATAATCTTCTAATTCAAAAGAAAGTTCAATGCCCGAACTGTGGTAAAATTATAAGTGTTTCTGGTAAACCTGGGGAGGTTGTAAAAGTTACATGTCCATCATGTGCTACATTGGGAAAAGTCACATATAAAAAACCAACATCAACCACAGCATATATTGATGATGCATGTCGAAGTACAGTTACTCATACAGGCACTGCATTATTTGGAGCTGCTGCCACAACTATTTCTGGCTTTGGGTTACTTGTGTTTGCTACGATGCCACCCTTACAACAATTTGGAGGTATAACCGCGTTGACTATCTTATACAGCTTCTTAGCATCAGTGTTCATCCTTCCAACATTTCTAGTAGTATGGGCAAAATGGAAACAAAAAAATAATCGTATTAATTTTTAGCACGCCTTTATCAGGATTCGAACCTAAGTTATTGCTTTCAAAGGTTGTTTAACCAATACTAGGTCGTTTCTCTCCTTAAAAACAAACTGTGCTAATTATTAACAAGGGGCCCGAGGCGGGCTTACCTTGCAAAAGTTAAAAGCCCGGCCATTTTTTACAAAAAGTTATGTTTTCTCCTGTAAAACAATAGTAAAATTACGCTGAGGGGGAGATATTAACCTGTATTTACCGGTAAAAAAATAATGTTTTCTCCTGTAAACTTGAATTGTAAAATTATAGCAGAGATATCCTGAGCTTTGGGAAGTGATACCTTACCATTTCATTTTCAATTTCTTTCGTTCAGCTCTTTCACTTTCTAATTCTGAAACTAGAGCATATAGTTGTTTCGTGATACTCTTAGATATATAAAATTTGTCTCTTTGTAGGCAATCTTTATCAAATACAGCATGTTTCTTATCCTTATCATAAATAATAGGATATAATTTACATCCGTCAGGTCTATTTTCATAAATCGTGCACATTATGCTACTATGAAAAACACACCGTCCATCTTGATTTTTTAATTGCAACCATCCATCTCTTCCAGTAACAAAAAAATTAGTGTCAAACCCTAGTCGTTTTATTCGTTCTATATCTTGATATGATACGATCATGCTTGTATCTAAACAACATTGAATGCATTTATAATCTATGCAACAACTTTTCATATTATCAATTTTCTACAATGTTTTCTAATTAAATATAATTATTGCGTTATATCTTTTTTCCACCTTTAAATTTATAAGTTTTTTAAAACGTAGCTTTATTTTGCTATTTCTTTTATTTTTATTGCTTTAATTCCATTAACTGTTTTTTCTACGATGTATTCTACAGGGTCACCTGCATGAAGTAATGTTAAAAACGAAATGTCCTTTTCATAAACCATTACATTTTCACCATTTTGCCCTTCAATTAAACCTTGCTTCTCTTTATCACTGTACCAATTAACAATTCCTTTCATTTAATTTCACCAATTTTAATTTTTTTTACAAAAAATAGACATCAAAACGCATGTTTACAATTTTCACAACTGTTTTGACTATTAGAACTTACTTTTGAGCTAAATTTAGAGCAAACCTCATGTTCGAATACTGGTCGATTTAAAGCTTTGCATCTAATTACTTTTTTTTGTATTTTATTTTCATTATCGCGTCTTCTTCTATTTTTATTCATTTCTAACTCACTATAGTTATATTCTTAGCTATATTCACTG
>JAGMDE010000010.1 GCA_023128855.1 Thermoplasmatales archaeon
GCACTGGCAATTGGTATTACAGGTATTGCATCTGCAATCGGTCTTGCCCTTGCAGGGTCATCTGCTGTTGCAGTTACAGCTGAAAAACCAGACCTGTTTAGTAAGTGTCTAATTCTCCAGGTATTGCCTATGACTCAATCAGTTTATGGGTTACTTACGGCCATTTTACTGATGATGGGTGCTGGATTACTTGGTGGTGGAGGATCATCGATAAGCTCTCTCCAGGGAATGGGCGCAGTCTGGGTTGGACTAGCAGTTGGTCTTACAGGAATTTCTGCAATAAACCAAGGAATGGTCGCATCATCATCCATTAGTGCTGTTGGAAGAAATCCTGATGTTGCATCTAAAGGTATAATATTTACCGTTATGCCAGAAACAATTGCGATCTTTGGATTACTTGTCGGTATTCTGCTGATGGTTGGTCTTGGACTATTATAAACGGAACGAGAACATGTCAGCAGAAAAAATCATAGAACAAATAAAGAAAGATTCAGAAAAAGAGATAAAACAAATAAAAAGTGAAGCAGAAAAACAAGCGAAAAATATTATACAAACTGTAAAAAAAGAAGCAGAGGCTGAAGCTGAAAAAATACTAGAAAGTGGTAAACAACAAAGCGAAAGTCTAAAGAAAATCCTTGTATCAAAAGCCAATCAGGATGTTAAAAGAGACATCATGAATGCTAAGGAAAAAATCATCGATGAATGTTTTACTAAAGCACAACATGAATTATCTATACTTAAAGGCGAAAGATATGAAAACCTAGTAAGAAAATTAATCAAGGATGGACAGGAGAAACTTGGAAGTAATTGCACAGTTCTAGTCACGAGGGATACAGATAAAAAAATAGCTGGAGATATTGGAATAAATATTACTGGCACAATAGACTCATCTGGGGGAGTAATTCTAAAATCAGCAGATGGAAAAGTAACACTTGATCATACCTTTGATGGTATACTTAAAAGGGAGAAAGAGAAAATAAGAGTAAAGGTGGGAAAGCTGCTTTTCTCATAAAATGACGGAGTAGATAAAATTGTTAGATGTGCTATTTGACCCAAATAACTATCCTTTCTGGATACTTATAATCGCAACTCTAGCAGGGGCTATAGCAATTATCTCCCGTCCTTTTTCCACCTATGTTAAATTTGTTTATCCCAATGCCAAATTTGAAGCTATAGGGAATCCTTTTGTAACTGAAAAAGAACTCAGTCGTGTTGTTGACAATAAAAATCTGAATGATTTTAAAGAGGCGCTTAATGGCTCGAAGGATTACAATGTCTCTGGTGATAACATATATGAAATTCAACATTCACTTGATGATAATTTTATCCAAACAATTGAAATGATGCGGAAAGATAGTTCAAAGAAAATGAATGAATTCTATGACACGTATATTGAAAAACTGGATGTTTATCTAATTAAAAATGCAATAAAAAACAAGCTAGACGATAAAGAAATTGATGAAAAAATAACAGATCAGGCAATTCTTCCATCTACAAAAACACTCATTCTAAATATCGCTGATTCTGAAAAAGAAAACCTGCCTGAGATACTAAAAAATCATGGATTTGGAAAAGAAATTTTAGAAATATTTTCAGAAGAAAACATTGATTATATGAAACTCGACACAGCATTTGATAAACATATTATGGAAAAAATCAGCCAGGTCAAAGTACCATATAAATGCGATAAAGCAAAACAACGATTTGTCAATAATTTCATTGATATAGCTAATATTAAAAACACTCTAAGAGCAAAGCAACTTGGCTATGATGCAGAGTCAATTGAAAAATTATTTATTGGTGAAGGACAAGAGGTTGCATCTTGGAAATTAAAGGAAATTTCAGAAGCAGACTCGGTCCCACAGGCAATTTCAAGCTTGGAAGGAACCTCTTATTATGATGCTCTTAAAAACGCGATTGAGGATTACAATAAGGAGAAATCAGTACAGGTTTTAGAAAATGCATTAGACCGTCATTTCTTAAAACTTGTAAAAAATATATCCTTACAAAATTATTCGACTATTGGACCTACACTTAGATTCATCGTTTCTAAAGAATTTGAGGTTAAAAATTTAAAAATCATTACAAAAGGCATTGGTGAAGGCCTATCGTCTGATTTCATCAAACATTTATTTGTTTTGGAGGCAGGTGCATGAAACTAGCAGCTTTCTGTGATAATGACACAGCTGTTGGTATGAGACTTGCCGGTGTTAGTGAATTGTTCATTCCAAATGGAAAACCATTGGATGTTTGGAATCAAATAATAGAAAGAGATGATATTGGGATTTTATTTGTAACAGAACAAATAGCTGGAGATATTGAGAAATATCTCAAGGAGTTCAGAATAAGATATAACATCCCAATAATTGTTGAAATACCTGATAAGAAAGGAAGAAAAGAGGATCATGTAGATTTTGTTTCACGTTTAATTAAAAAAGCAGTTGGAGTTGAAATAAGTAAAGAAAAATAAAAATTTGGAGGCAAAAAGCATATGGCTAAAAAAACGCAGGAAGGAAGAATAGTCAGAATCTCTGGCCCGGTCATAGAAGCAGATGGTATGCGCGGAGCAAAAATGTACGATGTAGTAAGGGTTGGAGAAGAAAACCTTATAGGTGAAATAATTCGTTTGAATAAAGATAATGCTATCATCCAAGTCTATGAGGATACTGTAGGTTTAAAACCTGGTGAAAAAGTTGTTACTACAGGTATGCCACTATCTGTGGAACTTGGACCTGGGTTGCTAACAAATATTTATGATGGAATACAACGACCATTGCCAGCGATAATGGATAAAACAGGTGATTTCATCTCACGTGGCGTAGAAGCCTATGCTATTGATCGTAAAAAGAAATGGCATTTCAAACCAACTGCAAAAGCAGGTGACAAAGTTGAAGGTTGTGATGTACTAGGTGAAGTCAAGGAAACTTCGATTATTACTCATAGAATAATTGTTCCACCAGATATATCTGGTAAAATTTTAAAAATTGAAAAAGAGGGAGAGTATACTGTTGAGAATGATATCGCTATTATTTCAACTGATGATGGAGATATAAAACTTCAGATGATGCAAAGATGGCCTGTTCGTAAACCAAGGCCTGTTGCAAAAAAACTTGACCCAACACTTCCTTTAATTACGGGTCAGCGAGTGGTTGATACATTTTTCCCAGTTGCAAAAGGTGGTACAGCTGCTATCCCAGGTGGTTTTGGAACTGGAAAAACAGTTATGTTACACCAACTTGCAAAATGGAGTGATGCACAGGTTGTAATTTATGTTGGTTGTGGGGAACGTGGAAATGAAATGACAGATGTACTTCGTGAGTTTCCTGAACTTGAGGATCCAAAATCTGGAGAGCCATTGATGAATCGAACTGTTCTAATTGCAAACACTTCAAATATGCCTGTCGCTGCTAGAGATGCTAGTGTTTATACTGCTATTACAATTGCCGAATATTACCGGGATATGGGTTATGATGTTGCTCTAATGGCAGATAGTACATCAAGACTTGCAGAGGCTATGAGAGAAATCTCAGGTCGACTTGAAGAAATGCCCGGTGAAGAAGGATACCCTGCATATCTAGCATCTCGTCTTGCAGAGTTTTATGAAAGAGCAGGTCGAGTGAAACTGCTTGGTTCAAAAGATAAAGAAGGGTCTGTTTCTGTAGTGGGGGCAGTTTCACCACCTGGTGGTGATTTCTCAGAACCAGTTGCTCAAAACACACTTCGTATTGTAAAAGTATTTTGGGCGCTTGATGTTGATCTTGCAGATAGAAGACACTTTCCATCAATCAATTGGCTTAAATCTTATTCTTTGTATCTTGATGAAATTCAAACTTGGTGGAAAAAAGAGATTGGTGAAGAGTGGCTGAAACTTAGAAATAAAGCTATGGCTCTTTTACAGAAGGAATCAGAGCTTCAAGAGATTGTAAAGCTTGTTGGACCTGATGCTCTCCCTCCTAAAGAAAGAGGACTTTTGGAGAGTGCAAGAATGATACGAGAAGATTTTCTTCAACAAAGTGCATTTCATGAGGTTGACACATTTTGCCCTGGTAAAAAACAGTATGAAATGCTTAGATTAATTCTGAAATTCTCTGATCAATTACAAGATGCTGTTAGTAAAAATGTTCATATGGATGATATAATAAAGATGAAAGCTCATGAAAATCTTGCAAGGATGAAAACAGTTCCAAATAAGCAATTTGAGAAGAAATTTCAGGAAATAGAGAAAGAAATTGATAAAGAATTTATTTCACTTATTAAAGGAGGTAAGTAAAATGAGCCATAAAGACATCGAGTATACAACAGTTACTGAAGTTGCTGGTCCTTTGATGATTGTTGAGGGTATAAAGGACGTTGCTTATAATGAGGTAGTTAAAATTAGAACTTCTACTGGCGAAGAACGCACAGGGCAAGTCCTTGAGGTTTTTACAGATAAAGCAATTGTTCAGGTTTTTGAAGGAACCAAAGGACTGGATACAGAAAAAACTTCAGCTCGTTTTATAGGGGAAACAATGAAACTTGGTGTTTCAAAGGATATACTTGGTAGAGTTTTTGATGGAACGGGTAATCCAATTGATAATGCACCTCCGGTTATTCCAGAGGATAGAAGGGACATCAATGGCAATCCAATCAATCCATATGCTAGAGAATATCCAAGAGAATTTATTCAAACAGGTTTTTCAACAATAGATGGACTGAACACGCTTGTTCGTGGTCAAAAACTTCCAATTTTCTCAGGTGCTGGTTTACCACATAATGAAATGGCTGCTCAAATAGCTAGACAGGCAAAAGTTCTTGGCAAGGAAGAAAAATTCGCAGTTGTCTTTTGTGCTATGGGTATTACTGCTGAAGCGGCAAATCTTTTCGTTAGAGATTTTGAAAATACTGGTGCTCTTGAGAGAACTGTAATGTTTCTTAATCTAGCAGACGATCCAACAATTGAGAGAATTATTCTACCTCGTATGGCACTTACCTGCGCTGAGTATCTTGCGTTTGATTTGAACATGCATGTTCTTGTTATTCTTACCGATCTTACGAACTATGCCGAAGCTCTTCGTGAAATTGCGGCTGCTAGAGAAGAGGTCCCAGGTCGTAGAGGATACCCTGGTTACATGTATACGGATCTCGCTATGCTTTATGAACGAGCTGGTAGAATTAAAGGTAAAAAAGGATCCATAACTCAGATTCCAATGCTTACTATGCCAGATGATGATATTACTCATCCAATACCGGATTTAACTGGTTATATTACTGAGGGACAGATTGTTCTTGAGAGGGGACTGCATAAAAAGGGCATTTATCCACCTGTAGCAGTTCTTCCATGTCTATCTCGTTTGATGGATAGCGGTATCGGTGAGGGTAGAACTCGTGATGATCATGCTGATGTTTCTAATCAGCTTTATGCAGCTTATGCAGAAGGATGTGATTTACGCGATCTAGTTGCAATTGTTGGTGAAGATGCTCTTTCAGATCGTGATAGAAAGTTCTTAAAATTTGCAGATGAGTTTGAGCAGAGATTTATAAAACAAGGATCTCACGAGGATAGAACCATAGTCCAGACTCTTACAATAGGTTGGGAGCTTCTATCAGACTTACCAAGAGCCGATCTTAAAAAAATTGATGAAAAATATATTAAGAAATATCTTCCAAAAACCAAAGAAGAAAAAGAGTAAAGTAATATGGCAGAACAAATACTTGAAGGCGTAAGCCCGACTAGAATGGATTTGCTCGAAACACGGAAAAAATTAGTTCTAGCTGAGAAAGGACACAAACTTTTGGAAGAAAAACGTGATGCTCTTGTTGAAAAATTCTTTGGCATAATTGATAAAAGAAACCAATTATCAAAAGAGTTAGATGAGGAGTTCAAAGGGGCATTTTTGTCACTTATTCAGGCTCAGATGATTCTAGGTGAAAAAAAGGTTGAAGAGGCGTCATTTCTAAATGAAGATATTGGCGAGATATCATTTGAAACTGACAACATTATGGGTGTAAAAATACCTAAGATGAATACAGATGAGATTAAAACTGATCTGAAGCCAGCCTATGGTTTTTTTGAAACATGTTCGAAGCTTGATGACTCTAAAAAATCCTTTAGTCGACTTTTGATAAAATTAATCGAACTTGCGGATCTTGAGGCAGGAATTAAATCTTTAACCGTTGAGATTGAAAAAACCAAGAGACGAGTCAATGTTCTGGAAAATAATTTGATTCCAAAATTGCATGCAACCCGAAAATACATTGAAATGCAACTCGAGGAGCGAGAACGAGAAGATTTCTTTAGACGAAAAAGAATTAAAGCCATATTGGAATCAAAAAAGGTATAAAATGAATAAGTTGGAAGAAGATCCAGTTTTGGGAAGATTTTTTGATACACCTGAAAAAAAGGCAAAGTGGGTCGTCCGGTTGAAATTTGCTATGATTTTATGGTTAATTTTTGTTGTTCTAGGAATTTCTTTTTGGATATGGTCTGCATTGCAATAAAAAAGAAAAAAAGATGGAAATAGGATTAGACGTCTTTTCCTATGTCCCATATGGTTTTTATAGATAGTATACCAACTGCAGGAGCTACAAAAATTGCTAGACACATAGATACTCCAGCAAATAGTGCTCCTATATACGGTTGCAGAACTGTAGACCAACCCCAAAAAACACTGGCCATTACTACAAGAGCTATTCCAGCTATCAAAAAGCTAGGTCCTTCTTTTGCAGTAATTGTTCCTTTACCTAGGACTGAAATTATTCCCACTATTGTACCAAGAGCTGCTAGAATCCATGCTACTGTGCCTCCGGTATTGGTGTAAAGGAACGACATTAAAAGTCCATCGGTTTCAATTGTATATGCCGTGTATCCTCCGACTAAAAGAGCTATAAGAACGCCGACTAAAAAAGCCAAGCTTCCTATTCTTGTATATATGTCTTTCTCCATAATTCTTCTCTCCTCCACCCTAATTAGAGTTACTTTTTTGAAATAAATGAGCACTTATAAATGTTTCTGGTTTATTTTATTTGAAGGAAGCTCCAGGGCAAAATATTTAACCCCAGTGCGTTTGCCCTATATGATAAAATCAACCCGACAGATATGGTGGAAATATTGACAGAGAATAAAGATGAACCGGATTCTAATAAACAAAAAGAGATGCCCCCAATTAATGAATGGATTAAAACTCAAAAATTCAAAACTACAGAGGATATCAAAGTACCAGAACTTTTATTAGACCAAGTTATTGGTCAAGATAAATCAGTTAATATTGTTAGAAAAGCAGCGGAGCAGAAACGTCATGTTATGCTTATTGGGGACCCAGGTACTGGAAAATCCATGGTTGCCCGGGCAATGACAGCATTTCTGCGAAAAGAAGAATTAGAGGATATTATTGCTTATCCAAATACTGATGATTCTAACACTCCACATATAAGAGTTGTTCCAGGTGGTAAGGCAAATGAGATTGTTAAGGCTCAAAGAACTGAAGCAAAGAAAAGAAAGGCCCAGCAAAGTAATTTTATTTTGTTCTTTGTTTTTATAATCATTGCTTTATCGATAGTAATTACTTTTGCACCTGCTTTTGAGACAGTTCCTCCAAATTTTGATAATTTAAACTATACCGTCTTGTTTATAGGAGTTATAGCTGCATTTTTTATTTTCCTAATCTTTTCAAGAGGTGCTTTGACACAGAGACGGGAGTTACAAGGAGTTCCAAAGATACTTGTAGCTCATGAAAAAAAGGAGGCACCTCCTTTTCTTGATGCTACTGCTGCTCATTCTGGTGCTCTACTTGGAGATGTACGACATGATCCATTTCAATCAGCAGGTCTTGAAACACCACCGCATCAGTTAGTCGAGGCTGGAGCAATTCATAGAGCGCATAAAGGTGTCCTATATATTGATGAGATTAATACACTTAGTTTACCATCTCAGCAGCATCTTCTAACAGCAATACAAGAGAAAAAATTTCAGATTACTGGGCAGTCAGAGCGCAGCTTTGGTGCAATGGTTAAAACAGAGCCAGTACCTTGTGATTTTATTTTAGTATCTGCTGGTAACTTAGATGCTCTAAGAGGAATGCATCCTGCTTTGCGTTCTAGAATTAGAGGTTATGGTTACGAGATCTATCTAAATAGTAATATGGATGATACTAACGAAAATAGAGAAAAACTCATTCGTTTTGTTGCACAGGAAGTCAAAAAAGATGAGAGGATACCTCATTTTGATAAAGCTGCAGTTAGTGAAATAATCCACGAGGATCAGAGGCGTGCTGGAAGAAAAGGTAAACTATCATTACGTTTAAGAGAGCTTGGTGGACTAATACGTGCTGCGGGAGATATTGCATATGAGGAAAAGGATAAAATTGTAACACAAGATCATGTGTTGAAAGCAAAACTGATTGCAAAATCACTCGAACAACAGGTAGTAGATAGAGCAATTGAACAACGTAAAGATTACAAATCGTTTAAAATAACGGGAGAAGAAATCGGCGTTGTCAATGGACTTGCTGTCCATTCTGCAGATCCATCAATGAGTGAATTTTCAGGATTGGTTCTACCAATAGTTGCTGAAGTTACACCCGCTGGTTCTCGATCTGAGGGAAAGGTTATTGCAACTGGTAAACTTGGCGATATTGCTAAAGAGTCAGTTCTTAACATTTCTGCAATTATTAAGAAATATATGGGTCGGGATATTACCGAACATGATATACACATCCAATTTATTGGTACATACGAAGGGCTTGAAGGAGATTCTGCTAGTATATCGGTTATTACAGCAGTTATTTCAGCTATGGAAGGTGTTCCAGTTCGACAGGATACTGCAATGACTGGGTCTTTAAGCATTAGAGGAACTGTCCTTCCAATCGGTGGGGCTACAGCTAAAGTGGAGGCAGCTGCAAAAGAAGGTATTGCACGAGTTCTTATCCCAAAATCAAATCTTAATGATGTTCTTATAGAAGATAAATACAAAAAGCAAGTTGAAATTATTCCTGTTGAAACATTGACTGATGTTATAGAAAACACTTTAACAGGCAGTGGTAAGGAGGAGTTACTTAGAAAACTTAAAGCCATGAAACCATTAAGAATTACAGGGAAAGTTGAACTTGAATCAGAGAAAAAAATAACAGCGCAGCGTGCTGAAACAAAACAGCAAGACGAATAATTATGGCTGCTAATATGAAAGTTTTATTTATAGGTCGTTTTCAACCATTTCATAAAGGGCATCTAAGAGTTGTACAAGAAGCTTCAAAGAAATATGATGAAGTTATAATTGGAATTGGATCATCTCAGTATAGCGATACATCAGATAATCCTTTTACTTCTGAAGAACGTGAATTAATGATTAAAAAAACTCTAGAAAAAACAGATATTAATAATTATAGAATAATCTCAATACCTGATATTCATAATCCTCCTAAATGGGTGGATCATGTTTTGTCAATTGTTTCAGATTTTGACGTTGTAATTTCGAATAATTCTCTTACAAAGCGTTTGTTTTCAGAAAAGGATTACAACGTTAAGGAAACACCCCTGTATGAAAAGAAAAAATATTCTGGAAGAGAAATACGTCGAAGAATGATAAATAGTGAACCGTGGGATGATCTTGTACCAACTGAAGTTTCAAATTTTATTAAAGATATAGATGGGGGTAACCGAGTTAAAGAACTATCAAATAAATAGGTAAATATTCACTCTTTTTTAAATAGAAAACCTGGCCACTTTTTTTTCCTCAAAAGATCAATAAAACCTGTAGCGATCAATAATCCAGCTGAAAAAATACATAGATAAAATCCAGTACTTAATCCCCACGTTGATTCCATAAAAACAGTATCGCCATTATTCAACATAACTCCTAAGGACCCTTCACCATTTAGACTACCTAAGCTAAGCTCCGCTATCTTCGACATTCCAATAGAGAATGCTAGGGATACCAAAATTAAAAATACAGTACTAGCTGAAATTAAAACTATAAAATAACGTCTTTTTAGGAGAAGATTTGGGATGAAACTAAAGCACATTAAAAAGATACCTGTATAAATAATAAAAAGTAATGTTTCAACAAAATCTGTAAACATCTCTGGTAGAGTGGCAAGCTCCCTCTCTGTTTTACCATTATATGTAACACTTTCCATCATAGTTTGTGGAAGTATGAACATTTCAGAGCTTTTCTCAGCTATAGGATCATCACTTTGTGAGTTTAAAGCCCACCATGGTTGAAATAGTGAAAGAACCACAAGTGCTATAGCAAGTAATTTTAGGAAAGTATTTAATGTAAACCTTCTAAATAAAAATATAACTATAATTTCTATAATGAATATTAGAATAACCCAAGTTACCAAGGTTGGCATAATAGATTTTAGATTTGTAACAATGTTTACGTTTTTGTCATTAGTTAATTCAACATTTTTTATTCCAACGATTTTATCGTCCGAATAGACTTTTACAGTATATTTTCCCGGCGGTATGTTAACATCTTCATCTGGAGAAATTTTTTCAAATAATATTTCTCCTTCTCTTTTTATATCCAATTTTAAATCAGAATCTCGAATTTGATTTCCACGCGAATCAAATAACTTTGTTTTCAAATCAAAGATTGCTGAGAATTCAATATCTGCAGACTCACCATTTTTAGATAGATCAATAAATTTTGTATCAGAAAATCTTCCATATGAGATATATAATTTATATCTTGCAGGAAGTAATTTTTCAAATGTATAACTTCCATCTGTTACATCATCTGGACTTAATTCTATAGGTTCATCCATCTCATCGCTAATTAAATATGGTCTTACATCAACCCCTGGATTAAAACCTAATTTATCTTTTACATTTATCGTTAAATCATAGATATCTAGTTGAATATCAATCCTCTTTTCCAGAATTGAAATTTTTTTATTATAAACAATAAAACCTTTATATTTTGCTTTAAGAGTATAGGGACGTGAAAGATCAAGATTTACTTTCATTATGATGTCTTTTTCATCGATTGTTTGATTTTTTATAAATAATGTTTCGTTCCTAAAAAGAGACAGATCAATATCTTTAATCCTTTTACCTTCTTGATCTTTGACACTTATATAAATGGTTTTTTGTGTCGTACATAATGGAAAGATTACCCTATCTCTGTTAATGTTAACTTTTTCCATTGCAATAATTCTTTTTTCAAGCTTACCGAATTTTCTGTATATTTTTACAATATACTCTCCAGCTTCTAGTTTGGGAAACTTAATTTTCGGTGGTCCTAACAAGGGCTTAGTTATAGATGCTTTAGAAATAAATTCTCCATCTTTATAGAGTTCACCCCATGTTTCTGAAATAGTGAACCCAGTAAGATTAGCTATAACTGGAAAATAAAATAAATTGACTAGGTGAGGAATGACCGTAAGGGTGTATATATTTTTGTCACCACCATCTGATTCGCCTTCATTGCTTTGACGATATTTCCATAGATCTTTGAAATAATCCTGCTCTGAGATGATTTCTTTATATCCACCTTCATCAGTTGTAAATAACTCAACATGATATTCTACTACAAGATCGTCAGGAATATCTAAATCATGACTACTTCCTTTTTCGTATGAATTTCTACCAAACATTACACCCAAATAATCTATCTCTGTCCCTAAAACATCTAAATATTCTTTTTCCCCTGATTTTATTTGGATTCCATCCCTCTCATCTTTTCCATATTTTACAATATTTTTATTTGATGAAAATAAAAGTCCAACTGCTTTCCCGCTTTCACCTTCGTCATAAGAAATCCATGCATTTTCTCCAAGATCACAATCATCTGTGTAAGGTATTGTCCATTGACGTTCCTTGCTTTCTGGATTTGGATTCAGGTTATATTCTTTTATTTGATTGTTTTCCCCATAGACATGAAGATATGGGAGTATCTCACCAAATCGCATTCGCTTGTTCATTGCGCTTCTTGATCTAAATGCAACCAATCCACCATAAGCGCCATCTAAATTTTCTTGTCCTTTTACTATCCCTTTTTTTAACACCTCATGTTTAACATTTACACAAATACGTTTTTTTTCTGTTGGACAATAATAGTATTTATAAATGTTAGTTGTTCGTAATTCTTTGTCATTTGACTCACTTACAATTCCAAATTCAATCATTAAATTGCCATCTATATGAATGTCTTTAGAAATTAGTTTTTGATCTGACGCAACTTGATCTTCATCATTAACGCCAATATTATAAGCAAAACTTAGAGCTACAAGGTTATCAGAATTTGCTAGATCAAATGTTTTGGTGCCAGGCTTCATTTTTACTACTCCCTGAGATAAGGCTCTATTGATGATTTTTCCCTTTTGACCTATTGCATAAACCATAAATCCATCTTCTTCAATTTGATAGTAGTCTACTTCAAAAATTATGCCAGATATTGGTTCATAATAATAATATGCATCCTCAATATTCAAATGATCTTTATAACCTGGTGAGAATTTTTCATTACCATCGTAGTAGATAGAGTAACGTTCTTCTCCATTGGCAAATTCCGGTACAAGAAAAACTATTCCACATTTACTTATATGATTAATATCTTTGAATTCTAAATCATAAATCTGCGATTCAAGTTCATGCCATCGAATTCCATCCCAGCAACATACTCTAATTGAGTGTTCATTTTCATTTTTACCCCAACAAGAACGAGTAAATTCTGTGTGAATATCTATTGGTTGGAATTTTGCACCAGCTTTTTCGGTTGAAATAGGCAATGTAATCTCTTGTCTATATGACCAGCCACTATTCCAAACGGGGAGAGAACTCTCTTCTGAATTAACATTGATAGTTACCACTGGAGAAATAATTAGAATTATTATGATATAAGCTAACAATAGCTTCCTTATTTGCATTTTTCCCCCGGATTGGTTAAGGTTTATACTTTCCTATATATATAAGGTTATTTTAATAATATATTAATATTTTGAAAACAAGATTTATATATTATGACCAAATATACTAATTAACTTTATAGTCGGGAGAATTAAATTGAATAAAAAAATAATTAGTATCTTAACAATTCTACTACTGTTATCAATATTATTTTCTGGTTGTCTAAAAGAAAATGAAACAGTTGAAGAAAATTCAAATATACCTGAAAATAGTCCTCCAATAGGTGTAATTTATGCTCCTGAACGTGCATATTTTGGAGATACAATTGAGTTTGATGCCTCTAAATCATATGATTCAGATGGAGAGATTGTATCCTATGCGTGGGATTTTGGAGATGAAAAAACAGCAGATGGAAAAATAGTAAAACATAGCTATAGATTTGAAAATAATTTTACAATTGATTATCCTTTGATTTATCCAATTTATCTAGTTGTAGAGGATAATAAAGGAACAATAACAGCAACGAGTCATCAAATCAAAATTTATCCTAAAGAATATGTCTTTTATTTAACCTCTGAAAAATTAGCAACTGAAAAACCTAATTCAGATAAAAATAAGATCAGAGGCTCAGGATTATTCAAATTATCTTCTCCACAAGTATTATCCTACGAATTGGAAAACATAATAAAAGTTCAAAATTGTAGATGGAACGCAACATTATATCTAAAGAAACCATTATTATCCATAGCAAATAAAATATCACTTACTTTTTATGACAATGAAGGAAATCAATTCATTAAAATAGATAAAAAATTAGGTAGTAGTTTATGGAACGAAAAGACCATTAAAATAAGCGGCACCTTTGATGAAGCTGAGGAATTTAAATCCATGGAAATAGCCATTTATGGTTTTTCATTAAGAAAAGAAATAAGTTTATTGTATGGTGGCGAAAATCCAAGTCAGATTTGTTTTGATCTCGCAACTCTATAATATTGAAGAATATTTTTAATCTAATAGTAGATTACCGCTAGATTGTAGGTGGATTATATGGATACTATTGAAGCTATTCTAACTAGAAGAAGTGTACGTAAATATGATAAAAAACCTTTACCTGATCAAGATGTAAAAGAATTATTAGAAGCTGCGATGAGTGCTCCATCTGCAGGTAACGAGCAACCTTGGCATTTTGTAATAATTGATGATCCTGAGATTCTTGGCAAGGTACCTACATTTCACAACCATGCAAAGATGTTAAAAGATGCTTCAATTGCATTACTTGTATGTTGTGATTTAAATCTAGATCAACACAATGGTATGTGGATCCAAGATTGCTCTGCAGCTACTCAAAATATTTTATTAGCAGTACGTGCAAAAGGGTTAGGTGCCGTATGGTTAGGGATATTCCCAAGAGAAGAGCGAACCAAAGGAATGAGACAATTATTAAATATTCCAGAAAATGTTGTTCCGTTTTCTTTGATTTCTATTGGATATCCTGTTGAAAAACAAAGTAAAATCGATAGATACAACGAATCACGAATACACCATAATAAATGGTAAGTGTTTTTATTCTCCAACTATTTGAACAATAATATTTCTATCACGAGGACTTGTATCTAGTTCTACAAAAACTATCTGCTGCCATGTACCATGAAGCAACTTTCCATCCTTTATTGGAACAGTTATACTTGGTCCCATTATACTTGCACGTACATGAGAATGTCCATTATCATCATGCCATGTCTCATGATGATCGTAATGTTCTCCTTTAGGTGCTATTTTTTGAAGAGCTCGTGGTAGATCCTTCATAAGACCAGGTTCGTATTCAATTGTTGTTAAAGTACCAGTTGAACCTGGGACAAAAATACATGCGATTCCATCTTTAATTTTTGATTTGTTAACGATTTTCTGAGCATCTTCTGTAATATCAACAATGTCTACTTCGCCATTTGTTCTAACATTTATTTCATCATAATGAACGCTCATATTATTACCTTCATCAAAACCTAATTTTTCTTCCGGCCGCATCTCTTTTGAAGACACCGAAATCTTCAATATTTTTTAATGTTTTTCCATCGAAAACAGGCCCTTCTTCGCAAACTCTTAGACCTTTACCTACAGTACATTGCCCGCAAATTCCAATTCCACATTTCATGTATCTTTCTAACGATGCTTGAAAAGGTATATTTCCACATATCTCAAACAGTTTTTTCATCATTATCTCTGGACCACATGTTAAAACTAAATCATATTTATTTTTTGATATAAGTTTTTCAGCTAGATCTGTTGCAAAACCTTTGTGCCCTTGTGAGCCATCATCTGTAGTAATATGCACTTCAGCGCCACATTTTTTAATTCTATCCTCAAAGAATAATTCTTTTTTGCTTTTTGCTCCTAAAATTACAGTTGCAGAGATATTCTTTTTTGTTGCTTGTTCAACAGCTGACACCATCATTGCAATACCGGTTCCACCTCCAACAAAAAGTATCTTTTTTCCATTAAATTTAAAACCATTCCCATACGGTCCTCTGATACCTATTTTGTCTCCTTCTTTTAAGTTGAACAAAGCTTTTGTTGCGTCTCCAACTTTTCTGAAAGTTATACCTTTAACGTTTTTAGTGATGTAAGAAACACTCATTGGTATCTCATCAACACCTGGAATCCATATCATAAAGAATTGGCCAGAATGTGTTTTTTCAGGGTATTCAAAAAGTAATGTTTTAACGTCTGAATTTTCTTTTTTTCCTTCTATCATTTTTGTTACTTTTGGATAGTTCATGTATGAGCTACTCCAACTAATTCTGATATGTTTTTATATCCATGATCTCTCATCCAAATTTCTATTTCATCGCAGATTTTTTTGAAAGCGTCTAGATTCCTATAGTAAATAGCAGATCCGATTTGTATTGCAGATGCCCCCGCCATAATGTATTCCAGTGCATCTTCTCCGGTTGTTATACCTCCGACACCAATAACTGGGATGTTAACATTTTTATAAATATCATATACACATCGAACCCCTATTGGTTTTATCGCTTTACCAGAGTATCCTCCAATTTTATTGGCTAGAACAGGCATTTTCAGTTCAAGATCGATCTTCATTGCTTTAACTGTGTTTATTGCTACTATTCCATCTGCATTTCCTTTTTCTGCAGATTTTGCTATATCAGCAATGTTCATTAGATTGGGTGATATTTTTACAAAAACAGGTATTTCGGTTGCTTCTTTCACTTTTGAAGTTATTTTTCTTACCAATTCAGTATCTGATCCTATTTCAAGACCGTATCCTTTTGCATGTGGGCAGCTCATGTTTAATTCCAGTGCATCGGCACCATAACTCTGCATTTTCTTTGCAAGTTCTACAAATTCCTTTGAATTTGCACCAAAGATACTCCCAATAATTGGGATTTTAGATTTTTTAAGTTTTTTAAGTTCATCTCCAAATTCTCCAATTCCAGGGTTCGGTAATCCCATTGCGTTCAGAATTCCATGTTCCAATTCTATTACAGTAGGGTTAGGATATCCTTCTCTGGGTTCTAACCCAATAGATTTTGTGACAATGGCCCCAGCACCACAATTAAAAATTCTTTCCATGCTACCTGCATCTTCATCCATAAAACCTGATGCTAGAATAGTTGGGTTTCTCAGGTTTAGAGATGTGATTTTTGTTGCTAGGTTAGCCAGGTTAACACCTCATCCCTTAAGTAAAAAGTACTATATAAAATCATTTTCTATTTAATTTTAAACTTTTTGCGCAAAATACATTAAGGACTTCTTATTCCATTTTGAATTTATATGTATCTAATAACAAAATGGTTTGGTACATTTATCTGCGATAAAAAAGGAGTACAAAACAAAATTCTTTTTCAAAAAGATAAAAAGGAAATTGCCAAAAGACTCCTTAAAATTGATGATAAAGATATACTTACAGAAGAGAAAAAAATTACAAAAGGTGCAAAAGAAATAATTGTCTCTGAAAAAAGATTACAAAAAATTGGCGAATATAAACCTTCAGATCCATTTTTTAAAAAGTTTGAAATTAAACCTGAAGATTTTGATTTTTCAATAGATTTACTTCATAAAGCAGCTCTAATAGTTACCAAAAAGATAGTAGATAAAAAATTAGCCTCAGAAGATCTACAAATTGTTCAGATGGTAAATGCTTTAGATGATCTTATACAGACATCTAATTTGTTTTCCGAACGATTAGATTCTTGGTCAGTTATTCCTACATCCAAAGAAAAAATACAACCACTTCAAAACGCGTTTTCGACAGTTAATACTGAAATTAAATCCTTAGAACAACAGATTGATAATGATATGGAAAAAATTGCTCCAAATATAAGTAAGATGGTTGGACCATTGATAGGTGCTAGATTAATATCAATCGCAGGTAGTTTGGAACGTCTTGCTACTATGCCTGCATCTACAGTTCAGATTTTAGGTGCTGAAAAAGCTTTTTTTAGATATAAAAAAGAAGGTGGAAAACCACCAAAGCATGGTGTGATTTTTCAACATTCTTATATAAATAAGGCTCCGAGATCTGTTAGAGGAAAGATTGCTAGAATTTTTGCTACAAAAATTTCAATTGCTGCAAAAGCAGATGCATTTACAAAAAGAGATATTTCAAAAGAATTAAATGAAGTTCTAGAGCGCAGAATAAGAGAAATCAAGAATCCGTAAAACCTTAAGTAGTTGTTTATTGTTTATTGAAATTAATTAGATAAGTAAGGAGAAATAGAAGGGTCATGAGTGATATCAGAACTGTCCTTCGGGATATGGGTGGTATATTCATAATTATAGGGGTTGTAACCCTTATTGCTCTACTTGTTCCGCTATTTGGACCATATACTGCTTATGATTGTTTATTCCCTATACTTATCACATCAGCGTTATATTTTGGATTCGGTTTTCCGTTATATTTTATATTTAAAAATGCAGAGCCTGCTAACTTTAAAACAGCAATGGTTACTGCTGCGCTTGCTTGGATGTTCATCTCTTTAGTTAGTTCAGTTCCATTTTGGCTTATTCCATTTAATGGTGTAGCACATATGTCTCCCCTTTCTGCTTTTTTTGAATCAATGTCAGGTTGGACTGGTACGGGTTTAACAATGGTTGAAAACGAAGCATTATTACCTCCAACTCTACAGTTTTGGCGTTCACTTATTCAATGGGTAGGAGGGGTTGGAGTTATTGTTTTAACACTTAGTATTCTAGCACGTCCTGGAACCGGTTCTTTCGTATTGTATAAAGGAGAAGCACGTGATCAAAAAACACACCCATCTGTTGTTTCGACTGTTAGGACAATATGGTGGATATTCTTATTGTTTACAATAATTGGCATTATTGTTGTATGGCTCATTGGTTTATTTGACCCAGGCGGTGGAATGAATGGATGGGAGTCACTTAATCATGCTATGACAGGGCTTGCAACTGGTGGTTTTTCAGTTACTAATGATAGCATGGCTAGTTTTGGAACATTAAGCCAGATTGCGATTATGGTTCTAATGTTAATGGGTGCTATTGCATTTGCTGCTCATTATAATCTGCTAAAAGGTAGAATAAAGAAGTTCTTTTCAGATGTTCAGTTAAGAGCAATAATTGCGTTAATAATATTAGGAGTAACAGCTTTAACAATTATAAACCTGGATCTGGGAGGAGTCAATGGAAATGTTTGGCATTCTTTGAAAATCTCTGGTTTTCAATTTACTTCTGCTGTTACCTGTACAGGATTTACATCTGTGGAGAGTCTTACAGATTGGAGTGAATCTGCAAAATTGATACTCGCTTTTGCTATGATTATTGGTGGAGCTGCTGGTTCTACATCTGGTGGTATTAAACTTTTCCGAGCGATTCTATTGTATAATGGTGTAGGGTGGAGAATTAAACGAGCAATATCTACACCTCGAAGGGTTTTCGTACATAAATTCGGTGAAAAATCACTTTCAAAAGATGATGCCATGGATTTGATAAACGAAGCAGCGATTATTTCGTTTATGTGGGTGATATTGTTAATAATAGGTATTTTTGTAACATTAGCTGTAACAAATAGAGGTTTGAGTGATACTGTATTTGAAGTATGTTCTGCTCAGGGTAATGTTGGACTTACGACTGGAATTACAGAAATTACTATGGATCCAATTGCAAAAACAATGCTAATTTTTAATATGTGGATAGGCAGATTAGAAATCATTCCAATTATTGTTCTTGTAAAATCAATGTTTGGAATTAAAAGAAATATTCTCTAAAAAGATTATTCGTTTTCCTTAATCATCTTAAATTGTTCATCTTGAAGCTTTTTAATATAAATGTCTAGTTGATGAATCGCATTTAAAAGTTTGAAAACCTCTTCATCTTCTGGAGAAGAAGGAACAATATCGTGAGGGCTTGCTTCTTTCTTTTTATGAAAATCAGATTGAGTGTACTCTGTTTGTAAAATATCACGTGCATCTTTTAGAGTTTTTATTCTCTGACCAAGTTTGCTTAATTCTTCCATATCTGTTATCCTCCTACTATCAAAACGTAATCTATTATCTACTAAAATACTTTTACTCAAGACAAAGATCCTTTAGACCAGTTTTATCATTTGTTTTTCTTTTAACATCTATATTTGTTTTGAGTAATACAATTTCTGCTGTGATAGATATCTTTCCTTCAATGAAATGACCGCCTATTGCATTCTTTTTTTCGTCGCTAAGAACTGCGTGTAAATGAGGTATATACTCATCTCCTTGTTTCAATATATTACCTGTTAATGATAAGATTTCTAGTGGTTTGTTAAAAACTTTTGGAGAATAGTTACCTTTCTCTTTAAAATAACCTAATTTTGTATTTTTTAATTGACCGATACCAGAGATCACTACAGCTGTTCTAACATCATGTAATTTGCATGCTTCCATTAGTTGTTCGTTTACATTTTCATCTGGAAAAAGTCTTACAAAAACAATGTTTTTCTTTTCTTTACTCTGCATGTTATCTGTCTGGAAATAAAGTTAAGGCATATAAAGATGAATGTAAATTATGCCCCTGAATGTCTAAACAAGAGGAAATGGAAAAAATCGCTATTTCGGTAGAAAATTGCAAGAAATGTGATCTTTATAAAACAAGAAATAAACCTGTTGTTGGCTATGGCTCAGTAGATGCTAAAATACTTTTTATTGGTGAGGCACCGGGTCGTAATGAAGATCTTCAAGGTAAACCGTTTGTAGGAAGAGCAGGTAAGATCCTTGATGAATTATTGGAGTCTATAGGTATGCAGCGAAGTGATATATTTATTGCTAATATTCTCAAATGTAGACCGCCCAATAATAGAAATCCGTTATCAAGTGAAATAAAAGCCTGTACACAGCATTTAGATAATCAAATAACGTTAATTCAACCTAAGATCATAGTTCCTCTTGGCAACTTTGCTGTTTCATATATTTTTGAAAAATTTGGTCTGAAAATTGATAAGATAAGTAATATTCGTGGCAAAGTTTTTGAGACCAATACTATTTTTGGTAATATCAAGATAATACCGATGTATCATCCAGCAGTTGCGACTTATAATCCTAATACAATAAATATATTAAAAGAAGATTTTAGAGTTATTAAGGATGCTATTGAAAAATTTAGATGAAATAAGAACGTAAAATAAACACAGATTTATAAACCATTTCTTGTTTTAGGTATCGTCATTTGGGGGAGTATTCAAATTGATTAGAATGGAACGATCAAAAGGCATGATTGTAGGGTTCGGTTTTTTAGTTATTGCATTATGTCTTAAAAGTGCTTATACTGGTGAGCACAGTTTTATTTTTGGATGTATTTTAATTCTTTTCATAGCTGTTGGGCCAACTATATTATCACAAAAATTGAAACCAAATAGACTTAAGAATTAAATTTTTCTTTTAACAAAATCAAGTAATTCTTCTTTTGTAAAAGGTTTCTGTAAAAAATCCTCTTCCTTGCTTGTATCAATATTCTTTGATTTTGGTTTCATTGAAAAGAAAGCTGGTTTCTTAGTGTCTGGCAAAGAGGTGTCTATTAGAATTAAACCAAAATTATCTTCCGTATCATCTTCCATGAGCTCTAATGCCTTACGACTATTGTCAACAGCTACAACATTAAATTCCTCTTCTTCTAAACATGATTTAACTTGTTCGAGAATGTTGGTTTCGTCATCTACTACCATTATAGTTTTCATTTCCCACCTAAAATAATATCGAGGTTTTAAACTTAAATTTTTCCTATAAATTCAATAAGCTCATTTAATGAGGGATGTATAGGTTCAATTGATGAGATATAACAACCTGCTACACAGCCTGCAAAAAACAACCGCTCATCATCATTGAAACCTAATAAATCTGCAAAAATATTTCCAGCATTCCACGTATCACCTGCACCTGTTGATCTATATTTATTGTTAATACTTGGAGCAGGAACCAAGGTACAGCTTTCATTTATTGTACAAGCAAAATCTGCTGTATGCAAATCAACCCTGGCATGTATTCTATTTTTTAAATCAGTTGCAGAATTAATAACATCCTCAACAGAATTAGCTTCAATATCGCTATAATGTAAAAGCTCGTTTTCATTTAGCCCAAGAATATCAAGATTTTCATCTGTCAATACATTATTAATCAAAGTAGGAATTTCTTCCTTTCTTGGAGATGGATCGCCTGTATCAAAAAACGTTCGTGTATTGTGTTTCTTTGCTAATTCAAAGACGCTTCTAGCTAGATCTGTGCCGTTTTTATTAAGATTCCAGGTTGTCACACATATCATATCAGCTCTTGAAATCAAATCTTTATCTTTTTCATCTAAAAGTTCAAACGAAAAATCTGAAACCGAACCGGTATCACCAATCATTACATTTGTATGTTTCTCACCAAATTCAAGTGCAGTAGTGATTGCTAATTTACCGTCAGTTTTTACATGAGAAATATCAACACCATTTTTTCCAAGGAAATATTCTAAAAGATGGAAACCCAATTTGTCAGTTCTGCAAATCAAATGAGGACTAAAACCTAGTCGAGCTAGAGCTAATGCAGTGTTTGCAGAGTTTCCACCTTGACTAATCTTTTGAGGAATTCCAGGAATATTACCTCCGCCCTGAAGAAATATTTCTTTGATTCTTGAAAAATTATTTTCAAATTCATTGAGCGTTAAAAAATGATCTACAAAGAAATCTGGGAGTAAAACAACATGATTATTTGAAAGTTTATTGTGGTCTATCTCTCTTAATTTTATCAAAACACGATCTATGAGAGTCCTATCTAGCTCCATCACCATAATAAACACTAATGTTCTGTAATATATATACTTTAATTTAAAATGTTGTTTTTTTAAAAGGGGGTAGAAGAGGGGGCAAGAGATACAAGAAGAGGTGAATCAAAAGTATTCTCAACCCCCCTCTACGGTATATAATTCAATCTAACCATTCAAAGGATTCATGTGAACTATTATTTTTAAAAGCTAAAAGCTCCTCATAATCTCCAATAAAGTAATATCCATCTTCGTTTTTTTCAATGAGGCCTTTTCTTAAACCTATTTCAAAAAGATTGTCATTAATCTTTATGAATTTTGCATGTTTTTTCTTGTTTTTTTGATTTTTTAAGCCCTTGTCAATAAATTGCTGCTCTTGATTAACATCCATAATTTTTACCTTGTGCATAAATAATATCTCTCCTCTTTCATAGTGTTATTATTTATCATGTTAAATTTTATCACTGATAGTATATAAGTATATCTTATAAAAATGTCAATTTGACAAAATAACACTCAATTTTTCAAAACTGTTGAAAATGTTCACTTACATATCCATCTACACATTCATTTGCACTAAAGTTTTATATATTGTTCAATTTGTTTGTGGTGATATAAAAAATATAGGAGAGAGGATGGAGAAAAAATGGACGTATTTAGAAAAATAGGTAGCTGGTTGTTCCTGATAGGAATATTAATAGCAGTGATTGTAGGTCTAATAACTGGAGCCAAATTTTGGACTGACACCTCAGGCTACGTAACATTATTACTAGCGATTTTAGGATTCGTAGTCGGTGCCTTGACATTCTTCGCCGTTGGAAATATTACACCAGAAAAAGTACCAACATTTTTGCTAGGTGCATTATTGTTAGTTGGAATTGGTACGGCAGGAAGCACTAACTGGTTTGCAGAGGTTAACATCATTGGACCATACTTCACAAGTATTGCAGGAATGCTTGCAATATTTGTTGCACCAGCAGCCGGTATATTGGCGATTAGGGCCATTTGGGATGCAGGAAAAACCAAAGAAATAGAAAGAGTTATTCCAAAACTCCCAAAATAGACACGAGATAGAAACACCGTCTATCTCTCTTTTTATTTTTTATTTATAAAGTTTTGACTCAGTTAGTTACTCAATACTTGTAAAACCCATTTATATAAATTTACAATAGTCATGAGCATTAAACCTGCTCCAAAACCCACGAGCATCACGACTATTGCAGGCATTTACTTCTTCACCACCTTGTCTTTAAAACAGATTATTCTAAATACTTCATTTTTGAACATTTTAATCCACTCTTCTATCAAATAACTAAACTATGACATAGTTAAACTATATCATGTTAATATGTGTCTTTTATAGTATTTATAAGTTTCGAGACAAAATGTCATAATGTTAATTTTACATCTTGTACATTACAAGCCCAGAAAGCATCTTTGGCAAGAAATATGTGGACTTTTGAGGCATATGTTCACCTGCATCGGCTATAGCCTTTAACTCTTCAATTTTTGTAGCATTCATCAAAAAAGATAAGTCGTATTTACCTTCGTCAACAAATTGTATAGCCTCTTCATCCACTCTTGTATACTTTACATGATCCTCAAGATTTTCTTGATTTATAGCCATAATGTGTTCGAGTATGATTATATGTAAAATCGAAACATCAAGCGTTCTCCATGTTTTTGATCGATCGCCTGCAAACTTGTCCATAAATACTTCGTCTTTCAATTTTAAAAGATAATATTTGTCTTTGAGGTACATTACAAACTTATGTTCGTCTTTGGTTTCTAAATCGTCTTTAATTTTCTCTCTGATCTCTGCGATATTTTCTTTTGAGCTGTCAACTGTTTTTTTCTCTACAACAAAATATTCATTTAATTTTTCTAAAAGTTCATCAAAATCAATATTAGATTTTTTAATTAACCTGTGAGTTGGAAAAATTGATAGCCCATCATCAAACATATTTGCAAGAATAACCATACGATAGTTAAATGAGGCATCCTTGTCTGTATTTCCTGTGTTTTGCTTTACTTCGTTAGCATAATTGATGGCTGTTTGATATCGATGATGGCCATCGGCTATAAACAAAATATTGTTTTTAAGCTCATTTTGTACCATTGAAATTATTTCTTTGTCTTCCAGTTTCCATAGCTTGTGTTTAAAGCCATCGTATCCCTCAACATCGATGATAGGATTATTAAGAGCTTCGTCAATTTTCCTTCTAATTTTATCTTTATCATCAATATACAGTAGTTGAATTGGCTCAAGGTTTGCATGGCAAGTTCT
>JAGMDE010000100.1 GCA_023128855.1 Thermoplasmatales archaeon
TTTGATGATGAACATTATCTTGTTTTCTCAACACGGAAAGGCATAATTAAAAAAACTGTTCTATCTGCATATAGCCATGTAAGAGTAAATGGTGTTAGAGCAATAAAATTAGATGAAGATGACGAGCTTATCGGCACTCGGCTTTCAGAGGGAAAACAAACCATAATGATTGCTACAGCTAATGGGCAGGCATGTAGGTTCAATGAAGAAGAAACACGACCAATGGGAAGAGTTACTCGTGGTGTTATAGGCATTAGACTAAAAAAAGATGATAAAGTTGTTTCAATGGCTGTTGTTGGTGAAGAGGGAAACCTAATTACTATTACTGAAAATGGCTATGGAAAGCGATCACCAATTCAGGAATATAGAAAAACACATCGTGGAAGTAAAGGAGTGCGAACCATAATTACAAACGAGAGAAACGGAAAAGTGATATATGTAAAGGAAGTAATAGACGAAGATCAATTGATGCTTACAAGTAAAGATGGAATGATGGTAAGAATTCCTGTAAAGGATATTAGGATACAAGGTAGAAGTACGATGGGTGTTACTATAATGAGGCTTAACGAAGGAGATAAGGTCGTCTCAGTAGCAAAAATTGTAGAAGAAGACGATGAAGAAGAATCTGAACCTATTGAAAATTAATTAATAAAAAAAGAAAAAAAGGTTAGAGATTGTTTTTATTTGTTTACTTTGGTGGTATATAGGGTTCTAGAGCTGGATCGCCGAATAACGTGAATTCTTGGAATGTAGTGTACTTGTTTTTCATCATGTAAGGATCAGCAAGTGCTTCGCTTTTCATGTTATCTGTATATGTTTGTTGCATTTGCATATATTCTTCACTACTTCCAGCTGCAACGAGAGGTGGTGACCACCAGAGTTCCCAGTCAGCATCTTGTGGCAAATAGTTGTTTTTAGCATCTCTAAAGGCCATACCTATAGAATCACCATCTTTTTTCATCTCGAGACAAATATCTTTGTATACTAGGGCACCAAAGTGGTGATCTGGGTAAATTCCTTTCTTAGCGTTTGATTTAGCAATCAAGTAAGCCTTTAGTACACTGAAAGGAGTGTCTGTCAATTTGTTTTTAGGCTCAAGGTATCCACCAGGGATATTGGTTCCTGTAGGTGCAGCAATCAATGATGTTACTCCTGCATGTAAGAATGCTTGACCAAGAGTAGTTTCTGGGTATAATCCATCTATTTTTCCACAAATACAGCTTTCTATCATTAAAAACGATGGACCAAGGTCCATATCTGCTACAGTTCTAGTGTTATATGCTATATGATTACCAAGAGATGCAGTAGGACCAGCATGTGGGCTTATCACCTCAAATATTTTTTTAATACCAAATTGCATCAAAGGTCCACCAAAACCTACCCAATTTGTATCAATACCATTCACCACAAAGATATTCTTGTTTCCATGTCCATTCATCAATATAAAATTACTGTTTTCTATTGCTTCTCCACCTTTAACATTGTCATCACCGAGAAGTTTTTTAACCTGATTAGGTCTGAAAAAGAGTTTGTTGAATGCTCCAGTGTTCTTTATTTTTTGAATATCTTCATCGCTGAAACCTTGTGAAGCTCCAGGTTCTTTGTATAAAGCATGAATTGTAGTAAACCCTAAAGGTTTAGCAATTTTTTCAACAAAGCTTTCTATAGCGATTTCTCCAAAACCAGTCCACATTTTCATTGGCTCACCTCGGTGAGTTACACCCATCATGCTTGCAATTGGGTATCTTATAGGTGGTTGTCTAAAATCAAGTCCATCACCAACTAAAATTGCCATTGAATCTTTCCACTCATTATATGCATCGAGAATTTCATTATAAAATACACTTCTAGCAATTAACGCACTAGCATCTTGAGCATCATAACCAGTAATTCTTCCTACACTATTTTCCTGATAAGGATAATCTGTATAAATATCTTCAGCAATATTGTCCCAAACGTATTTTTGTGGATCAATATTACCATAAATTACATCGCTAGGTGTTCCTACACCCCAGGAATATGGTCCTTCTTCGTAATCAACTTTTTCCATATAGTTCTGATAGATATATTGAGGTAGAACAGTTGCACCACCAACTAGTGCTATGTTTATGGGATTATCATCATAGTATTCTCTCAAAGTTTTCAGATCACGATCATCCCTGATTTTAATATCTGCAAGTTTTGCAAGTATCTCATTTAAAGGTTCATGAATATTATCAAATATATGCTTACAAGCAGCATCGTTTATTCTAGGATTTCTTCTAGGCATATAGAAACCTGGTGATGGTTCACCCTTCTCTGTTAAGATGTGATCATCAGCAGTAAATGCAAACTCAGGTTTACCAAATATAATTCCATTATGATATGCAGTTAAATAAGGAGCTAAGGATGAGAGTTGCTTCATCATTGGATAAACAGGATTTTCAAGTTTTTCAATAATAACACTGCCTGAACACCTTCCTTCCTCCTTAAGCATCCATTGACCTCTAACCCTGATATTATATTTTACACCGCCCCTTTCATACAATACAGCCTCGACATAGACTTTATCCTTTGAAATCTTACCATTTGCATCCCTTTCAGCTGTACCTCCAGCTGCTGTGTTACCACCAAAGATTTCGATCGTTGTTAGGGGCACAGGAATATCTTCAAGATCTGCACCAATTCCAAAATTTACATAATCACCAAAATCATCGACATCTTCATCGTCAAGATTTATACCCTCAAATTTAACAAGAGCATATTTGTAATCTTCAGGAATTGTAAATGTTCCAAGTATTTTTGCATCTTGTGATTTCATTGATTGGAGTAATCTAGAGCTTGCACCTGATTGCAAAGTCATTGTATCAAACTCCTTAGTAATACTATCTAAAACTTCAGGTGGCCAAGCATCTACTGGGTTAGTAAGTGTTATATAATCAACTTCTTTAAATTTCTCTGTAACTATCTCAATAGATGCATTTACTACATCGCCAACACTATTAAATTTAAGGACTTCACCATATCCTTCAAGATCTCCACAAACAATTGTGCGTTCTACTCCTAATTCACTGAAGACATCTAACACATCTGCATCTATTTCATCAGTTACAATAACAGGTATACTTAAGTAAGATGCAAGAGGTGTTGCAAGAACTCCTAAGTTATATCCCTCCTGTGTATATTCAATGATAAGAGCTCCGGTGCTACTCTCCCAATATTCCTTTGCAAATCTTAGTGATACGTCTTTTGCTGACTCTTCGTCTCCAACAATTTCATCTGCTACAATACCAATTTGAGTTATCTCGACTTTGATAACTGCACTTGATGGATTTTCAAAATCTTTTACATATAATGGAATAACTCTTTGAAGTCCATCAGAATCATAGTTTATCGCTACTGGTGTTGCAATAAGTGGATAGAACGGACAGCTATCCGAAACTGTTATTGCTGCTGGTGTATCCTTTAAAACTCCAGTTAAGGATACAAATTGATCTATTCCTGCAGTTTCTACTTCAGCTTCATAATCCCAATAATAAATACCAATTGAAGCTAAAATTAATATGGCTACTCCTGCTACTACGACTATTTTATCGTTTTTCTTCATTTTTTATCCCCCATTTCATATAAATATATATAGCTTAGTATATTTACATCTTTGTATATAATATTTTCTGATTATTTATTTTATTTTATACATTACATTTTATTTTTTGTATATCTATATTATCTAGGGTAATATATAATTGTTTCTATTATACAAATACTGTTTTGATGATAAATAATTTAATAAGTAGGTATTTTATAAGCCCCAAAAAGTGGAGATAATAATATGCCAGAAGAAATGTCAAAACAATTACAAGATCAAATAAACCGATTACAACAAATGAGAATGCAACTTCAGATGATAATGCAACAACGTCAACAGATTGAATTAAGATTAAAAGAAACTGAAGAAGCATTAGAGGAATTAGGTAAAACAGATGCAAAAACACCAATTTATAAAAGCGTAGGAGCATTATTAATAAAAACCAAGGGTAAAAGCGAGATTACTAAGGAGTTAAAGTCAAATAAAGAATCTTTGGAGTTAAGAAAAAACACCCTTGACCAACAAGAAGGAAGAACCAAAGAAAAATTAACTGAGTTACAAAGCAAAGTGCAGAATGCACTTAGTGGCTCTGAAGGTCAATCCTAATATTGTGGGGTAATTTAGATAAGTATGTTTAATAAAAAATACCATTCAGTTCATAGTGATTTTAAAACTGGAATCACATGTAAATTTGCTTTCTTCTTAGGAACAATATTATTAATCATCTTTGGATTTTTCAAAATAAGTTCTTTTTTGATAGGTAGTAGAAATTCAGGTGCTCTCCAGCCAATTTATGATTTTTCACAAACCACATACCCAGATTCTATTCTTGCTTTCTCGATTATATCGTTTTTTATAGGGTTTATTTTGTACTTCTTTCATTGTCAATTTGCAAAATTAGCAAAAATTGCAGATGAAATAGAGAAAGAAGAGCATTTTGAAGATCTTGAATAAAAAGATTCTATTTTCCAAATCGTCTTTTTCTCTGTTGACAAGTTAGTATGGCTCTAAGAAAATCTCTTTTTTGAAATGCTGGCCAATAAACATCTGAAAAGTACAATTCTGAGTATGCAAGTTGCCATAAAAGAAAGTTTGAAATTCTCTCTTCACCAGACGTTCTAAGGATAATATCTGGGTCAGGTATTCCATTGGTATAAAGGTACTTTGATACAATTGGTTCCTTTATATCTTCTATTTTTAACCTATCCTTTTTAACATCTTCAGCAATTTTTTGTATTGCTTGAAGAATCTCTTCTCTCCCACCATATGCCAGTGCAATATTAAAGGAATATTTATCATAATCTTTTGTTTTATCTATAATATATTGTGCTGATTTTGCAATATCATCGGGTAAAGATTCTAATTGTCCAAAAACTCTTATTTTAACTTGATTTTTATGAATACGTGAATCCTTTGAAGCTCTCTTTAGCTCTTTTTTACATAGATCCATAAGTTCTCTTACTTCACCACTCTCTCTTTGAAAGTTTTCAGTTGAAAAGGCATATACTGTAAGATTTTTAATTCCGAGATCAAAACACCATTCCAGAACCTCTTCAAGTTTATCTCTTCCAAAAAGGTGACCTGTATTAGGAGGCAAACCTAGGCCCTTTGCAAAACGTCTATTTCCATCCATAATTATCGCAACATGCTCAGGAACCGGATTTTCTTTTACTTGTTCAATAAGTTTGAAATCACGAAATTCATCAATTTTTTTAGAAAAAAAAGCATAAGGTGAAGAATTATAGATCATAGTTCCAATTTTTTTGAAAGTATTACTCTGAAGAGCATATTCTTCAAATTTATCTATTTGCTTTCCTGCGAGTGATCTTAATGATGGTTTTTTTGCTGGAATTTTTCTGCCTCCATCCTAGTAATATAGACTTCAATTATTTATACATACTTACTATTTAAAAGGTTACTTTAAAATAGGTATTTAGAGAACTCTAGCTCAATTATATGAATGTTAACCTATAATTCTTATTTTGAATTATCTTTTACGAACTTTTTGATATCATCTATGTGTTCAACGATTAACTGTGCTTTTCTAACACCAAATCTAAAAGGATAAGCGTCATTTTCATCCCTTTTCAAGATGATTACAGGATTTCCATTATAGTTATCCATCTCTACAGGCATTTTAATTTCCTCCTCAATTCTGAAGTATTATCCATATATAAAACCTTTATTAATTTATAATATGTTCTATTACTTTTAGTTATTATAGGTACTGCCAAAGTTTTTATATAACAAAAAGCTATTCCGACCTCCTACATTCAAAGGTGCTAACCTGGGAAATATTAGACAGACATTGATAAAAAACATTGCAATAGGCCTTACAAAGAAATATCCAAATCAGCTTAAATACGATGATTTTCAACATAATAAAAAAAAGGTTGCAGAATTAAGCGATGTTGGTAGTAAACTTTTAAGAAACCGAATAACTGGTCATATTACTAGATATCTAGCATCTCAAAACAAAGGTAAAGTTATCTCACCAATTTATGAGTAGTAACCCAAAATTTATTTTAAGGGAGGCGAATCTACATTTGGGTGAATTTATAGAAAAAATCGAACAAGCTATAGCGGATCTGCACAAAGGAAAATTCATCTTAATATATGATGATGATAAAAGAGAAGGTGAAACAGATCTAGTCACGGCATCAGAATTCGTTACACCTAAATCAATAAGAACAATGAGAAAAGACGGTGGCGGCCTAATTTTTATAATGACATCAAAAGAAGTTGCAAATAAATTAAAACTTCCTTTTCTAGCAGATATGTACTCACATATAGATGATAAATACCCAGTTCTAAAGGCGCTGGTTCCAAACGATATTCCATATGATTCAAAATCATCTTTCTCACTTTACATAAATCACAGAGAAACCTTCACAGGCATTACCGATATTGACCGAAGTCTTACAATGAAAAAATTTGCCGAGCTTACAAAAAAATTAGATAATATTGATGATGGACATGCAACTACTATGTTTGGAAAGGAATTCCGCTCACCAGGCCATATCCCTATTTGCGTTGCTGCAGAAAAACTACTTGATAAAAGGAAGGGGCATACTGAACTAGTTGTTTCCATGATGAAAATGGCAAATCTTTCACCAGTTGGAAGCGGTTGTGAAATAATGGGCGATGATGGACGAGCATTACAAAAAGAGGACGCTCAAAAGTATGCTAAAAAGCATAATCTTGTTTTTTTAGAAGGAAAAGAAGTTATTGAAGCGTGGAAAAAATGGTCAAAGTAATGGCAACAGGAACTTTTGATTTATTACATCTTGGTCATATTTACTTTCTAAAAGAGGCAAAAAAACTAGGTAATAAATTAGCAGTAGTTGTCGCAACTGATTCAACTGTTAGAAGATTAAAACATGAACCAGTAAACCCTGAAGAAATTCG
>JAGMDE010000101.1 GCA_023128855.1 Thermoplasmatales archaeon
GCAGCAAATTTACTAGTAGCAGCTGCCTTAAAAGATGGAAATAAAGGTGTCCAAGCATTTCCGTTTTTTGGAGCAGAGAGACGCGGGGCTCCTGTAAGAGCTTTTGCACGAATATCAGGAGACGAAATACATCTTCGAAGTGAGATTTATAATCCAGATATAGTAATTGTACTTGACGAAAGCATCATGGATATAGTCGATGTTTTAAAAGGTTTGAAAAAAGATGGGAAGATTTTAATTAATACAAGAAAAAAACCAGAGGAATTTGATTTTTCAAAAAAGTTTAAGGTATCTACAGTTGATGCAACAGGTGTTGCATTAAAACATGAGATTCTTGTTGGTGGAATACCTGTAGTAAACACTCCTATTCTTGGTGCAGTTCCAAAGATTTTGGATAGAGTTACTCTGAAAACAATTCAAGAAACAGTTAAAGGAAAATGGAAAGGAGAACTTGCTAACAAAAATGTTAAAGCAACTCAAGACGCGTTTGATGAGGTGGAGGTGAACCAGTGAAAAAATACGATGTAAGAACTACTATTTCATATCCTACTAAAGGAGCTATGGGCAAAACTGGTAACTGGCGAGTATTCACACCAATTTTAGACAAAAAAAAGTGCGTTAAATGTTTACGCTGCTGGATTTACTGCCCTGAAGCAACAGTTATTCGAAATAAAGATGACACTGTAGATATTGATTATGAATATTGTAAAGGCTGTGGCATTTGTGCTGATGTCTGTAAAGTAAAGGCAATTGTTATGGAAAGGGTGGGGGAAAAAGAATGACATCTGTTATGATTGATACTGGTAATTATATTGCAGCAAAAGCAGCGGTTATGTGTAAACCAGATGTTGTTGCTGCTTATCCGATTACACCTCAAACTACACTAGTTGAAGGAATTGCAAATTATGTTGGAACTGGTGAATTCAAAGGTGAATACATCTGTGTAGAAAGCGAGCATTCTGCTATGGCCGCATGCATTGGTGCAAGTTCAACAGGAGTAAGAACATTTACTGGAACATCATCACATGGGTTACTATTGATGCATGAGATGCTTCATTGGGCAGCTCTCGCACGATTACCCGTTATTATGTGTAATATTAACCGGGTTATAGGCCCAGGATGGAATATCTGGACCGATGAAAACGATTCTATTTCTCAAAGAGATACAGGCTGGCTACAGTTTTATTGTAGTAGCAACCAAGAGATTTTTGATACAGTAATCCAGGCATTTAAGTTAGGGGAACACGAAAAGGTTTCATTGCCTGTTATGATTAGCTATAACGCTTTTATTTTGTCACATACCTCCATGCCTGTTTATGTTCCAGATCAAAAAGATGTTGATAATTTTGTAAAAAAACGTATACCGAAATGGAAACTCGAGGTTGAAAATCCAATTACTTTTGGAAATATCATTCTTCCGCATGAATATGAATTAGTAAGAAAGGAAATGCAGGAAGCCCAAGAAAATGCATTAAAACTTATTCCTGAAATCGCAAAAGAATGGAAGAAAAAGTTTGGAAGATTTCATGGAGATTTATTAGAATTTTACAAATGCGAGGGTGCAGAATATATACTCCTTTCAATGGGTGCAATTGGTGCTGAAAGTAAGGTAGCAATTGATAATCTTCAAAAAGAGGGTTATAAAATTGGTCTTGCTAGAGTTCGAGTAATCAGACCATTCCCAATAGAAGAAATTGTGAAACTTGGTAAGAAAGCTGATTTGATCGTTATTGATCGTAATATTTCAGTTGGAATGGAAGGAGCGTTGTTTAGCGAAGTAAAAAGTTCATTATATGGAAAAACCGATGCAAAAGTTCATGGCTTTATTGCTGGACTTGGTGGTAAAGACGTAACTTTTGGGGACATTGAAACAATGTGTAAAAAAGCAATGAAAGGAAAGACAAAAGACCATCAAGTTTGGTATGGGCTGGAGGAGGTGTAAATTTGGCAATAAAAGATTTACCAAGAGAGGAGTGCTACCTTCCAGGTAGCGCTGCTTGTCCGGGTTGCCCAGCAACAATGGCAATGAGAATCGTATTCAAGGCTATTGGTAAAAAGATGGTTATGATTGTTCCTGCTTGTTGTACTGCCGTTATCGAAAGCATTCATCCAAAAACATCGTTTAACATCCCAACTATGAATATTGCATTTGAAGCAGCCGCAGCTGGTGCAAGTGGAGTAGAAGCAGGTTTAAGAAAACAAGGTAGGGAAGACATTACAGTTGTAGCATGGGCTGGAGATGGTGGAACTTATGATATCGGAATTCAAGCATTATCAGGTGCACTTGAGCGAAATACTAACTTTATCTATATATGTTATAATAATCAAATATATTCTAATACAGGAATTCAGCGTAGCGGCGCAACACCATATGCTGCATGGACAACTACAACAGTTAGAGGTAAAACCGAATTTAGAAAAGAAATGGGAGAAATAATCCAGGCCCATCATATTCCTTATGCCGCTCAAGCTTGTGTAGCATATCCGGAGGATCTTTATAAAAAAGTCAAAAAAGCAAAAAGCATCAAGGGTCCAAAATACATTGAAATAATGGCTCCATGTCCACCTGGTTGGCGTTTTGGTATGGAAAAAACTGTCGAAATGGGGACAATGGCAGTTGAAACTGGTGCTTGGGCTCTTTATGAATATGAAAATGAAAAAGTTACATTTAATGGTAAAAGTAAATTAATTCTTGATGGTAAAATAGAACGTAAATCTATTGAGGATTGGATTAAATACCAGGGTAGATTTAGACATCTTTTTATACCAAAAAAAGATGTTAAAAGGTTAAAGGAAATAGAAGAACACGTGGATAAAATTTGGGAAAGATATAGAGCATGTTATCTTTAGATCAGGAGTGTGATTATAGAATGGAGGCTACAATAAATGTATGCAAGGGAAATGGTGAAACAGAGCCTCCCCCTAATCGTTTTTTGCGGTTTTGGTGCCATAGTTGCAGGTAGCACTCTTGGTGTAATGATAGATTTAATTCGGGAAATTCCTGGCCTTATTGTTGTTATCCCAGCTATTATTGCTATGCGTGGGAATATTAGTACTGCTTTTGGTTCACGTTTAGGGTCAGCTTATCATCTTGGTGTCATTGATGCAGATAATCTATGGACTGAAGAACTTAAACAAAATATCCTAGGTTCACTCATCTTGAGTTTTTTTGTTGCAACAATAATTGGCATTCTTGCTTATGTAACATCAATAATTTTCCACGTATATCCTGACCCCATTAAACTTATTTCAATTGTACTGCTTGCAGGCATTATCTCAGGAGTAATTCTCACTTTTATGACTATTGGAATTATATATCTTGTTTTCAAACGTGGTTATGACCCTGATAATATTACTGGACCCGCTCTTGCTACTTTTGGAGATATGGTAACAATGCTTTGCATTTTTGGAAGCGCGGTTCTTGTGGAGGGGATCCTGTGATTTATAGTTGGAAAAAAATTGTAAAACTTGGATTACTTCTGCTCACAGTGACAATTATTATTGAGATTTTCGCGGGTCAAATACTTCAGAGTAAACAAGAATCACTGTTACTATTACCCCTCTTTTTAATCTCAATCCCAGTTATTAACAGTGTTAGCGGTAACATCGGTAGTGTACTTGGTGCTCGTTTGGCATCGGGTCTTCATGTTGGATATATTACTCTTAGTTTGAATGATAAAGAAATGCATGATAACCTAATAATTTCATTATTAATCGGCGTTTTCACTTATACATTTCTTGCGATAGTTATTTATTTAATAGCGTCATTTGGTAATTTAACAGAGGATATAGCCTTGTCAGAGTTTATTGCTATATTTGTGTTAACGGGAGTTTTACTGGTTTCTACAGTCTCATTAGTGAGTGTTCTAACTGCTTTTTATTCATTTAAAAGAGGATTGGATCCTGATGATATAGTAGCCCCTGTTGTAACAACTGTTGGGGATGTAATGGGAATTGTGTTTTTATTTGTAATATTAGGACTTTTTGGAGTTGGAATATGACAGAAAAAAGAAAGTTAAAAATATTTGGAAGGTTGCAAAGAACGCCAAAAGAAAAATGGAAAAAAGAAGAATTCAGTGAACTTGAATATGAACCTACTCCTGTAAAGGAACTGCTTACAGAGATGAAGGATATCTCTGAGCTCATCATAGATTTGGCCTATTCATCACTTCTTTTTGATAACGAAGAAATATCTGAAGAAGTAAAGTATCTTGATGTACGAATGGATAAACTGAATTATGACATTCGTATGATGGCAATGATGGCTACTCGTACTAAAGAAGATGCTGAACAGCTAGCAGGAATATTGCAGGTGGCTGAGGCTGCCGAAAGTATATCTAATGCTGCTGGAGATATTGTCAGTCTGCGATCCAAAGGGAAAACAGGACCGATTTTACCTAAGATTTTAAAACAAGCTGATGAGCAATTATTTAGGATAAAGGTGTCCAAGGATTCGAAGGCCTGCAATCAGAAAATAGGCGATCTAAAAATTGAGACTGAAACAGGAATGAGACTAATTGCTATACGTCGTGGTGAATGCTGGATTTACAATCCTCAATCAGATACTAGTATTCAAGCGGATGATTGGCTTATTACCCGTGGTACTGATGGAGGATACAAAGATTTGAGAAAATTTTTACATGGTGAACTGGAGGCACTTGAATGACGAAAAAAACAGTGGAAGATATCGTTCTTGAAATTAAAGATAAATCAGAACTTATGATTGATCTAGCGTATTCTTCACTACTTTATGATAATACTACGATTGCAAAAGAGGTTTATGATCTCGAAGATCTGATTGATAATCTTTATAGAAGTCTTCAGAGGCAAACTCTTGAATCTGTTGAAAAAAAGAAACTTAGCGTTGATGATGCATTGGCTGTCCTTAGACTCGCTGAAGCTTCTGAACAGATAGCAGATGCAGCTCAAGAGATTGCAGATGTTGAACTTCGTGATGTAGAGTTGCATCCAATTTTAAAAATGAGTATTCGTGATTCTGATGTAGTCTTTACAAGAGCTCAAGTAAAAGAAGGTTCTGTACTATGTAAAAAAACATTAGGTGAATTGAAGCTTGCGAGTGAGACGGGGATGATGGTTATTGCTATGAGGCATGGTAATAAATGGCTTTATGGGCCTAATAAAAATACAAAGATTGATTCAGGAGATATTCTATTTGCAAAAGGGCCAGAGGATGGAGAGAAACATCTTATAGAGCTTGCAACTGGAAAAACAAATAAGATTTAAAATTGTTACAAAAAATCGGAGTGAAGGAATTGGATTCAAAAAAACTTGATAAAAACTATCAACAAATCTTCAATCCATTATATTATATTGAAAAACTTGTTTCAAGAAATAAAAAAATCGATATCAAAGATAATATTTTATTAGTTGGTTCTCCAAGATCAGGTACTACTTGGCTTATGGAAATATTTGAATGTATTCCTGAATATTCTTATGTGTTTGAACCTTTACAAAGTAATTGGTTTCCTGAATCAATTAAAGCTGGATTTAAAGGAAGAATTTATCTTCCACCTGATTTAGATTGGTCAGAAGGTAAAGAATTTTTAAAGAAGATATTCAATGGTCAAATAGTTAGTAGATTCCCTCCATATTTATATGATGTAAAAATGACCATGAATCAGTATCTTAACAATAAGTTAATAGTTAAATCTGTCAGATTAAGCAGGTTATTGCCCTGGTTTGAAAAAAGATTTCAATTACGAGGTATAGTTTTTATTATTCGTCATCCTTGTGCAGTTATTGCATCTCAAATAAAGACTGGTTTTACTGGATATCAAGAAAATTTTAAACCTTATCCAAATAGACACCCAACCAGAAAAGATATTGTTGATGAGGCATCTAAAATCGATATTTTAGATTCTAATCTAATAGAAAAATTAAAGAAAATTGATACTTTAGAAGAAATTTTAGCCGCAGCATGGTGTTTGGATAATATCGTTCCTTTATATCAAAAAAATCCAGCTTGGGTTACAGTTTTTTATGAGAAACTTGTAAATGACGGAGAATCTGAACTTAAATCTATTTTTAGTAGAATTGAAGAAGAAAAATCTTTAGAATTTGCAATAAATATTCTGAAAAAACCTAGTATGCTAACAAAGGGAGATGCAGATAAAATAGTAAAAAGCTCTGAATTACAATTATCTAAATGGAAGAAGGCTCTATCTGATAAACAAATTGAAAGAATTCTAAAGATAGTTTCTGATTTTGGCTTAGATTTTTATAATAGTAAAATAGAGCCAGATTATGATAATATAGATATAAATTAGTAAATTTTACTAATTTTGAAGGTATTGGTAGAAATCTTTATATATTCTTAAATGGCCTTTTATATAATTAGGTTAATTAATATGTCTTGATTATATGAAAAAAAGAACAGTTACCCTCATACTTGTGATAGTTACCATCATAAACATAATTGCAGGTGCATTTATTTTTATTAATATACAGGTAATGCAAGCACCTGAGACAACTGTTAAAATTGATGTTTTAGAAATAAACGCAGATGAAGTTGTAGTTCAAACTACAATAGATATCTACAATCCAAATGGATTTGATATGATAATGAAGGATTTTGAATTAATTACTACAGCTGAATCTGGAGAAAAAGTATCTCATACTAAAATAGATGGGGGCATAATATCTGCAAATGAAGAAACAACATTTACTGACACTATGGTTATGGATCTAAAGGGCAATAATCCAGGTTTACTAAAAACAAAATTAACAGGGACCGTAGGTATGAATATTATCTTTATCGAAAAAA
>JAGMDE010000102.1 GCA_023128855.1 Thermoplasmatales archaeon
CCTTCATCTGCATCTTTTACACCAGGGGCAAACACAGATCCTTTTAATGTGAAATCATCATATATTTTAACCCAGTATTTTTTGGATTTTGCTATTATTTCTGCACCGTTGATTGTAAGTGAAATTAATCCTCTTTCCTTTGTTACCATTCCAAACTGTGTACTATTGTGCATAATTTTTTGGTAGGGATATCTTCCTCTGATAGTACAATCTTTTAAAAGCTGCTCAGCTGTTTTTTTACCAAATTGATAAGAAGCAAAGCCTTGCATGTCGTCTACTAATTTTGTTTGAGGTTTTACTTGATCATAATCGTTGACAGTTTTCTTTAACACTTTTGAAAGTTTTTCAAGTGATTTATCTGAAGTTGGTCTATCGATGCAGGTTTTCTCTGGATTTTTTAAAAGATCTTCAACGAAATCCATGATTCCTTTAGGAAGATGTGAAATAATTTTATCGTATTTGTTGGTCTTAAGATAGGCAGTAAGCAATGTTCTTATCATCTTTTTTTCATCTTCATCCCACACACCTGTAACTGGTATATCATATGAAGATGCAGGATAAACTAGTTCAAGTTCTCTTGGAACAAGACCCATTGGTGATGTTACAATCATTTCATGTACAATGAAAGGATTTCCAGATGTAATTAATTTGTCTCTGAAAAATTTATGAGATTTGGAAAACGAATAAGGTTTCTTTGCAGAGCATGGGAGAAGAAGCAATATTTTTGCAGAGTCTGGTTTTTTATAACTCTCTATAACTCTTTTTTGAAATCGTTTTATATCTGGTCTTAAAAGTGACTCTTTAGAATTTGCTAAAACCTTTGCATTACTTGCAATTGGCGTTCTTTTTTCTAAAAAATTATTATGATTTGTATCAAGATTTCTAAGGATTGCTGTTAGATTTGGATCAGCTTTAACTCGTGTTTCAACAAGACCTCGTAGATTTCCTTGGTTGATTGCATTTCTAATATGTTTTATTTCTTTTAAAATTTCATAATAATTATGATTCAGAATATCCTGGAATTTCATATCTGATGGTTTGCCAGTGAATTTGCTGCAGGATGGGCAATCACAGGGTAATTCTTGAATGTCATTCTTGTTATGTTTTACGTTTGGAAATAGCAATATATCATTTCTTGCAGCTATAATTGCAGAAGTAGAATCAAATAAATCTATTCCCATGTAAGATAATAAGGAAAGATTAGTTGGATCTCCAATGCTTGGCGGATATATCATCTTTTGATAACCTATTTTTTCTCTAAGTTCTACAATGAAGTTTACAAAATTTCTAGGTTGTTGGAATAGTTGATAAGCATTTACTAAAATAAAAACAGAGTCAGATTTATCTTTCAATGTATTTTCCGTTATATGAATAGATTGTTTTGGAATCTGTAATGATGGTTTATCTTTACGTCTTTTTGTGTTTGTTGTTATTATATCTGCAAAGTTAGGAGCTTTAAAACGACCAGTGTTTACAAATAATATGTTTGGTGTAACAACTTGTTTGTTATCGATTAAAAGTTCTCCAATTCTTGCAGGTCCGTCTCTTTGCTTCACACTGAATTTCATTATTTCGAGGTATTAGTTTCTATTTAAAGAACATTTAGTATCTGTACCTAGTAAATTCTAATCATGAGGCTAATATAGAGGTTCAAACTCTAATCATAAAAGATGATGCGAGTCTTAGGCTCTTATCACTGTTTATAATCTTAGTCTCTAGTTACGCTATCCATAAATCAAAATATAATTAGAGGTTTTTTACACTGAATTTAATTTCAACTGGAAAAGCTATCTAGATATCAGTTTTAGTTTTTTTTAATATTAGTCCTGATGAAGCCAAAGTAATTAATCCTGCTATCGCCATCAAATACCAAGCAATTCCAGGACCTGCAGAGATCGCCATCCCCTCCACGTTTAAATTCATCCAGAAAGAAGGATTAGAACCTCCAAAAGGTATTGTTTGGCTTGAACCATAATAAATTTCTTGTGATGTTTGAATAGTGTTTATTGTTCCCATCATGAAATAAAAAATTGCTATTATTGCCATGATAAATGTTACAATTCCAAAGCTAATTCCAATGCGTCTCATATTTTTAAGACTCCCGAAATGATAATGAATTCCTAGTATTCCAATTAATGCTAATATTGAAGTAATAAGAGCCGCAATAGCAATAAATAAGACAGTTCCAATATACTCCATTCCTTCGCTTTCTCCATGACTCATAGAAACATCTCCCGAATATAGCGTTTTCATCGTTATTCTATCTAAATATATATCTAAACTCATCATTCCTGCCCCAGATATTAAACCTCCACTACTGTACCAAGGCATAAAAAAGGATACCAAAATAAGAATTAGCACTATAATCATACTAATTAATGCATACATTTCTCTCTTCATCCAATATCTCCTCTCTTAAAATCAGTTAACCACATATAAGTGTATTCTTATTAAGGATAAATTATAAGCCCTGAAATCACTTTATATTACATATTGAGGAAAGACCAATGAAAAGAGAGATAATCTTTGTCATAGTTGGTGTAATAACTATCATCGCAATTATTTTATCGTACTTGGTTTTCAATGTTAATTTCACATATGATGCAGGAGAAATGGAACTTATCAGTTTAACTGAAACATCTGAGGGAGAGAACATAACAGTTTTTGCGGAAATCACAGGTGCTTCCCCTTCATCTGGAATTTACCCTAATATCGAACATGAATCATTATTTGGTATTTGTTCAGCTAGTCCGTATTCTCACATGGAACATCTTGGAGGTAATAACTATTCTGTAACATTTCAGGGATATAACTATGGTGGATATAACGGCACAGAAATCTGGTTCGTAATTTATTATGGAACTAACATTCTTGCAGAGAGAATAATTCAGATTGGTCATGTTGAAAGAAGTGATATTTCAACCCTTACCATTACTAACATAACACAAGAACCTAAAAATCCAACAACGTCAACACTTTCAGTTACTATAACAGCTGATATTACTAGCAATGCTAACATAACAGAAATTGAAACGAACCGGCATATATTTGGAAAATCATCACGTAGTAGTGGAGGTGGAAGTGGTCATATAATAAATGATACCCTTGTATTTGACATTTCTCTTACGATGGGTGGAGGATATTTTGCAGATTCGCAAGAAGTAAAAACTTATCCTGCTGGAAGTAAAGTGTTTTATCAAATTACAGCAGAAGATGAGTTAGGAAATACGGCTCTTTATACGGATAATTTTACGATATCCTAATATTACTCATTACATTTCAACAATAAAACCTACTAGGTATGACATTGTTATCTGACAGGCGCTAGTCATAAAACATAATACGACTCTTAGTCTCTAATCACTGTACATTAATTAGAGTTTCTAAGGAGAAACATTTAATAATAACCACATTTTATGAAAATACCATAGAAATGGATATGTTTAATCTATAGTTTTAAGATAGTTAAGATGCGGTATTAAAACCTTATTGTGATCGCCAGTACCATCATAAAGAATGTTGATGATTGGCACATTATATTCTTTTTGTATACGTTCAAATATAGCGGTAGAAATGATTCCCGGGCAACAAAAAATTGGATTGACATTAATAATAGCATCGGCTAATCCCTTATTTAGAGCGATAATGGCTCTTCCCAAACTAAGCGGTGTTTCACCCGCTAACTCCTTTTCTATTCCATATTCGTCCAATACGCGAAACAATTCACCCATCGTGGGTTCCTCTTGATCCAATAAAAGTGGTTGAACGATTTTTTCATAATTTTTTTCCATCTTTTTCAATACATAATATTCTAGGTCGGCCCACAAATATTTGAATAATCGTTTATGTTTTTTTAATATATGGATGTCTAGAGCTCTATGAAAAAGAATCAGTTCGGTCGTAGATGGAATCAATAGTTCTCCACCGAGCTCTTCCACTATTTTTATAACGTCCTGATTGAGCATAGGATTATATTTTGCATACAAGTCACCGACAATAGCTAGTTTGGGTTTTGTAACATGCCTTGTTTTGATTGACTGAAACATATCAAAAACTTTTCGAAAAACTGTTTTCAAATTTTGCTTCTTCAAAATTGCTTCGTTGATCAGTTCAATAGCCTTTTTATTTACTCTATCTGTCTCACCCGCATTTATCTCATAAGGTTTGATTTTGGCATTAAGTTTCTTTAATAAGCAGCCGATAATATTACATTCCCAAATAGTCAAGTTCATTGAGAGGGGTGTATGAGGTAAAGCATCAAGCATGTTCGCGGTATATACTTGTAAATTTTGCCAGCCAATTTTTTCAAAAACCATTTTTGCAAGTATTGGAAATTGCGAAAAATTACAGGCAAGACAAATAGTAGGGATATAAAATGTAGTTTTATCTGGATCTAGATTATATTGTTCAATACTGTTGATAACTCCACCAATCATAGCAACAATTGGTAAACATTCACCTCCGTTTACGTGTCTGGAACCCATATTGATAGTAGCTTCATTTTCATCCATGAGAATAGTTTTATAACCATAAGCCTTCAGTGTAGTTGCTATGAATTTAAATACAACATCATCAACATGGGGGATTAAAATAGTATTTTCTTTTTTTAGTCTATTAAATTGTGGTGTGTAACTAGGAGGGCTAAAAACCTTCTTATTTTCCTTCCAATTTTTAAAGGCTTCAATCCCCGCTTCGATTCTTGTAATATAACCTATATCAGATCCATGTGCATCTAACTGCATAATGATAAACGGCTTGCCGCATCTATCCATGATCTCCTTAAAATATTCCACGATAAATGAATCGGGGCTGCATCTGAAATTCGTAAGATATATGGGAAATAAATTATCGTTTTTTATAATAAATTCTGCAGCTTTTAATAATTTTTGACCATAGTTCCAATGCATCTTATCAAAAAATTGATGACTATAATCAAAGGATATGTCATTGGGTGCAATCATATCCTGAATAAGGACTTTATGGCCCATATCAGTGATCTTATTTGGAATATCGATATTGATGACTTTATCTAAAGTATTATACGGTCTTCCCAATATTGCAATGGCTATTTCGTCGTTGGTTTTAGTTTTATGGAGTTCTTCCTTCCCAAATTTTTCCAGTTGGCTCTTAGCTTTTAAAAATAGGTTATACGCCGTTGAGTAGGCGTTTTTAACTTCTTTTTCGGTCACATCTAATTTTCCGTTAAAAGACTTATATATCCTTTGACTGATTTTTTGGATGCTTTCATCAAAGTCTATTATTGGATCAATAATTTTGTTTTCAATATCAAAGGCAGGCAGTGATTTAAAAACCATTGGCAAATATTCTGTGTAATAACAAAAATTGCAATCTTTTTCTTTTTTTAATGTCAATTTTAAATTATCTTTATTCAACAGATCTTTTTCTCTGATCATTGCCGGAAAAAAGATGTAATCTACATTTTTATTCAGTAAATATTGCATATGCCCATGACTCATGGTAATTGGTGCGCAAAACTCAGCAGTTAACAACGACATACCTCTATCAATTGTCTGCCTAGAAGAATATGATATATTAACCTCATAACCTAATAAATTAAAAAACGTCTTCCATAAACTTTGATATTCAAACATAAATAAACAATTAGGAATTCCAATTTTTTCGTTTTTCCTGACTTTTGTTTTTATATTAATACTCATAATCTCGTCATGTTTTTTTATGGCATCAAAAAATTTCCTCTCCTTTTTTCTTGGTTTTTTATCTGTGTAATCTCTGCCGCACATCATACCATAAGCAACAGTTCTTTCATTACTCTTAAACAAAGTTAATTTACAGGTATTATCACATAACTCGCATGTCTCAGTCTCTGTAACTGTTTTAACATTAGCAAATTCTAAACCAATAAATTTTGTTTTTTTACGATTCCGTTCTATCAATAGCAGACATACACCCCAAGCGCCTGTTACATGGCAATACTGAGAAACGTGTATTGGCTTTCCTAATAGCTCTTCAAAAGCAGCAACTAATGCCTTATTTCTTGCAGTTGCTCCTTGAAAATAGACCCGATTGCCGATAAAAGCTCTGTTAACTACTTTGTTTATATAATTATCCCGAACTGAGTAAAGTACCGCTGCAAGTAGTTGGCGTTTGCTCCAACCTCTTGATAATAAAACATTGATATCCCGCTCCATATAAACAGTACAACGGTCACTAGTATAGGGTGCCTTAACACCTAAGGCTAAATCTGCATAGTCCTCAATTTTGACATCAAGTTTTTTTGCTTGCTCCTCAATGAAACTCCCGGTTCCTGCAGCACAAACATAATTCATAACTGAATTATAGACAGAGCCATCTTTAATTTGAGTAAATTTTGAATCTTGTCCACCAATTTCAATAATCGTGTCTACTTTGTGATCAATAAATATTGCTGCTTTTGCATGTGCAGTGATTTCATTTATTTCAAAATCGGCGTCGATGACCGCTTTAACTAATTTTCTACCAGAGCCTGTTGTGCCTACTGCTTTTATTTCAAATTGGATTTCGTTTTTTTGGATGAAATCGATTATACATTTAAAAATACGTTTTGTAGCGTCTATTGGATCTCCTGA
>JAGMDE010000103.1 GCA_023128855.1 Thermoplasmatales archaeon
TATCTCTGCTGCCCACTTTGCAGCATTTCCAGATACAGCAGGGCATTTGTCAACATGAGCACCAGCTGCTTCAAATTCTTTATACTCCGTTGGATCTAGAAGTTTATATGCTCTACCAAAGAGTTTTTTATGGATATCTTTGCAGATAGGTGAACCATATTCCTCAATAAATTTATCATAAAGTTTTTTTGAATATAGAAAAACCCTTCGATTTCCTTTTCCAGTGCTAAAATCTTCATAAGCTCTACCAACAACAGATCCTATTGCTAAAAGTCCGACAAGTGCACCACAAGTTCCTTCTGTTGTTAAAGCAGCCCCACCGGCCATTGAGTCAGAAGCTTGTATTATCTTTGGGTCACCAATATTTAATGTTTCATAAAGAGCTGATAATACGCACTGTGGACAGCTACCTCGTTCTGCTTCATATTTGAATGCTAAATTGTAAACCTTTTCAAGAAGTTCATCCCTTGAATCCATACTAAAACCTCATTAACCGTACATCTGTGTCGGGATCGGTGGTATCGATGGAGCTGTAGGCTTGGATTGCTCCATAAATTTCTTTATTTGCTTCTCAATTTTTTCAGCTTCTTTGTACAATGGTTTAGCATCAATTTTTATTTCAGGGAGCATTATATCAATTTTTTTAAGTAAATTACCAGCTGCTCTTGAATCAGGGTATGTAGAGTGAGCCTCAGATAATATGCAAATAACATCACGTTGCATTAGAACACCCTCATATAGTAAAACTCCTGTAACACCTGTGATCATTCCTTCTTTTGTTTCCTCGATTTTAAAAGATTTTAGATAATTTTTCATCTTAGTGTTACTTCCGACTCCATACACCTTGAACCCCTTCTTTTTTTCTCCAACAGCATGTGTCCCTTCAAGTGTAACAACTGTTTTCACTCCTTTTTCGTCAGCCCATTCTAATATCATATCAGCCAATGGTTTTATTATATTGTACGGTGGCATGAATTCTGAAATTATCACTGCAATTTGTTCACAGGTTCCATCAGGTCCACATTTCTTCTTTCCAGCATAGATTCTAACAGGTGGAGAAGGTCTTGAATTATGTATTACTGTAGCAGGCATAAACTCCCTTGAAACAATAGCACCTATCTCTTCAAGTTTTAATGTATCAATGATATAGTGACCTGCTATAGAACTAATTAATCCAACTGTTGGAAAAGCAACTATTAGTAAGGAATTTGACAAATCTTCTTTTTTATACTCAATTAACTCGATATCTTCCATAATTCCCCAGTCTGATATCTTCTTTTTCTACTTAAACATTATTTTAATAAACTAGAATATCAGTTAATTCAGATAGTGAATTGATAGTATAATCTGCCTTGATTTTTACGCCTATAACTGTACAACCCGCTGTTTTTCCAGCTTTTACATCACTATCTGTGTCACCAATTAATACGACATCTTTTGGATTGACTCTTAAAAAATCACAAGCTTTTAGAACTATTTCAGGGCTTGGTTTCCCCCTCAATACATCATCAACTGTTACAATGACATCAAAATATCTTTCAATTCCTAAATTTTTTACTATTTGTTTTGTACAATCTTCAGGAGTGTTTGTAATAATTGCTTTTTTGTAATGTTTTAGTTTTTCAAGAGTAGATATTACGTCTGGATAAATCTTGACATCATTAACGTGGTTACTATAAGCAATATTACAAAACGTTAGGATTTCATAACTAAGTCCCATTTTTTCCAGATTATATTGGAGGTCATGTCCCCAATATTTATTTATAAATTCTTCTCTTGTAATTTCATCTTGACCATATTTTATTAACGATTCGTTTAGTGAGGCCCACCATGAGTCAAGTGAATCAACTATTACTCCATCCATATCAAAGAGAATCGCGTCTGGTTCTATGCTCATAAATAATCAACTTGGAAACTGTGTAACAACAAATGTTTCAAAAAGATTATGAATTAAAAACAACAACTTTTAAGTTCAAAAAATATTCAAGTTTCGCTGATTAATATGAGAGAGTTAAAGATTGTATCTAGAAAGAGAAACGAGATGATTGATATTACCAGAGATATTCAGAAAATTGTAAATGAAGAAAAACCAGGGGCTGGAATAGTAATTGTTTATGTTCCACATACAACAGCAGGTATAACAATAAATGAAGGTGCGGATCCTAGTGTCCAAAGGGATATTATTGAAACTTTGAAGAAATTGATACCTGAGTCTGGTGACTATCATCATTTGGAAGGAAATAGCGACGCGCACATCAAAGCAAGTTTACTAGGATCATCAGTTACAGTTATTGTAAAAAACAACAAGTTGATTTTAGGTACATGGCAACATATCTTTTTTTATGAGGGTGATGGACCTAGAAATAGAAGAGTTTATGTTAAAATAAATTAAAAAAGAGAGATTAAGTGAATGTTACTTCATCTAGTAATTTATCAGTTGGTTCCCAAATAATTTTCCATGTCCCAGCTGAAAAACCAGAGATAACATCACCTGCATTAATTGTATCAGTGGATAATCCAGTTTGTTCTGTGCTAATACTTAAATCTTCCTTGACAAAGTATTCTGTATCCTCTAGTTTGAATATTAAGTTTCCATCTGTAGAGGACGCCCCATATGTGTGTGTGGAAGAACCTGAAGTTATGGTTATATTATTATTTGCGTCATCTATGGTCCATGCGAGACTTGGTGCAGTAAGATCTGTAAAGGTTATATCATCACAAAATCCCAAAAATCCAAACTTTGCTGGTCTGAAGAATTTCTTAAACAAAGGTGCTTTAATATCAAAGAGTCTGAATCTCATAAATATAAAAAAACCAGTGAAATTCTCTACAGTAACGGTATGCTTTTTATTTGCTATTATTGAAAGATTTGTTATATTTTCAAATTCACCGCTTTCGTTGTAAATAACTGTTGCATTAACAGTAACATATGAGTATCTAGAACCATTTTTTAGATTCTTTATGTATTCAATTTCGAAAGTGAGATTATTAACAAATATTGGAACAGTTCGGAAGATTGCTAGAGGTCTTATTAATTTCCTGTCAAGATGACGCTGAATTAATTTCACTGGAGTCTCTGGTCCACTTATGATTTTTACGTTAGAGACTGTTTTTGAAATAGGTCCTATAGTTATGATTATATTGTCTTTTTCTGTCTCATCGATAGTTTCTAGAATTTCATCTTTATAAGATTCAATTTCCAGTTCTAAATCCTCTGTTAAGGACAATCCCATTGCAGGAATTGCTCCTATTGTTAATATAAAAATGCATAGAATTGCTCCAATTATTTTCTTTCTCATATTTATCACATTCTTTTATTTTGTATCAAATTAATAATATATAAATTTTGTAGTACGATCATTAAAAACCCACTCTTTTTTTAGAAGTCTTACACAACAATTTAATATCCTATATTATTACCATATCAAATGTTGTATTACATCCATGGTTACATGTCTGATCCCAATAGCACGAAGGGCACACTTTTCAAAGAAAAACTAAATGCTAAAGCAATAAAATACAGGGATTGCGAACCCGAGGATCTTGTAATCGCTGATTGTCTTCAAAATATTAAAAAAGAAATAGAAAACGATGAAGATGCTGCTCTTATTGGTTCCTCTCTTGGAGGACTTTTAGCTGCTAAAACTGCATTAGAAAGTTCTAATGTTAAACAAATAATTCTTCTAAATCCCGCAATAATTCCTCCTTCATTTGATATAACAAAAATCCAGGATATGCCACAAAGTATACTATCAGATATGCAAGATGTTAGACTTTTTGAAGAAAAAATAGGTTCATATATTGATATTTTAGTAGGTACAATGGATGAGGTTGTTCCTACAGATTGGGTTCTTGAATTTGCTAAATCACAGGATGTAACTGTCAGATTTTTTGAAGATGACCATAGTTTTACGCACAATATTGACCAACTTCCTGATATAATTACCACTATTTTGGACAAAAACATTAAGAAATGAAGTGCATTACCCTAGGAATTGATATGGAGAACATCTGGATAGAAAAATACCGGCCAAAGACTCTCAGCGAGGTGGTTGGTCAGGATGCGATCATTGAGCGATTAAAGGCATATGTTAAAACAAAAAGTGTGCCTCATCTTATGTTTGCAGGACCTGCAGGAACTGGTAAAACTACTTCTGCTCTTGCACTAGCAAAGGAATTGTATGGGGACACTTGGAAGCAGAATTTTATTGAATTAAATGCTAGTGATGAGCGTGGAATTGGTATCATAAGAGGTAAGATAAAGGAGTTTGCAAGAACAGCGCCTATTGGAAAAGCAGATTTTAAGATAATTTTCCTTGATGAAGCTGACTCTTTAACCTCTGATGCACAATCAGCTCTTAGAAGAACAATGGAGAAATATACCAGAATATGTCGATTTATTTTATCTGTAAATTATTCATCCAAAATAATAGAGCCAATACAGTCCCGATGTACTGTTTTTAGATATTCACCAATAAAAGAAGATGATGTTAAAAAATTCATGCGAAAAATTGCTACAAATGAAAAACTTCAGATAACTGATGATGGACTTGAAACTTTAATATTTATTTCTAGAGGAGACCTGAGAAAAGCAATAAATATTCTCCAAGTTGGTGCTTCGGTAAATAAAAAGATAACAGCAGAACTGTTATATGAGACAAGTGCAACTGCAAAACCGGAAGATGTTAAGAATTTGATTAATACAGCACTAGGTGGTAATTTTATGGCTGCTAGAAACCAGCTATATGATCTTTTGATAAAATATGGGCTTAGTGGAGAAGATATTATTAAGCAAATACATCAGAGTATTTTTGACCTTTCGATCCCAGATGACGCGAAGGTTAAACTTATAGAAAAAGCAGGTGAAACTGAGTTCAGACTTATTGAAGGTAGTAATGCTCATATACAATTAGAAGCACTTCTTGCCCAGTTTGCCCTTGAAGGTGGAAAATTAAGATAGATGTTTTTTAATGAATTTATTAACTAAACCTTCTAATTCTTTATTTGTTTCTTTACCAACGCTGTATCTTACACGAACAATTGGTTTGCTAGATTTTAAAACACGTGTTATATCAATTGGTGTACCACTAATTACTACTTCAGCATCTGTTTTATTGATTGTATCTTCAAGTTCTTTTATTTGTTTTTTACCATAGCCCATGGCGGGTAGTACATTTGTTAGATGAGTATATTTTTCAAAGGTTTTTTTAATTGAACCCACTGCAAAAGGCCTGGGATCAATTATCTCTTTAACACTGGCATCCTCTGCAGCAACAGTTCCAGCACCATATGGCATACCACCATGTGTTACAGTTGGTCCATCTTCGATTACAAGAACACGTTTACCAGAGATTTTGTTTTTATCTTCAGCGATAACATCTGAAATGCCCATAATGACTTTAGCATTGGGATTAACATCTATTGCATTGTTTCTAACTGACTCTACATCTCTTCTATCTGCAGTGTTTACTTTATTGATAATTATTACATCTGCACTTCTGAAGTTAAGTTCACCAGGATAATATAACAATTCATGACCGGCTCTATGTGGATCAGCTATTGTTATCAATAAATCGGTTTTGTAAAATGAAAAATCGTTGTTACCGCCATCCCAGATTATGACATCTGCCTCTTTTTCTGCTTCACGAAGAATTTCTTCGTAATCAACACCTGCAAAAATTACACCATCCATGTCGATATATGGTTCGTATTCCTCTCTTTCTTCTATCGTGGTGTTGTATTTGTCAAGATCATCATATGATGCAAATCTTTGGCATCTCTGCATGTTTAAATCCTTGTCATAAGGCATTGGATGCCGAATTGATGCAACTTTGTATCCTTTTTTACGAAGAATTTCAAAGATACTTCTTGAAACTTGTGATTTTCCACAGCCTGTTCTGACTGCACAAACTGAAATAACAGGTTTTGTGGATTTTACCTGAGTTGTTTCTGTTCCCATTAATACAAAATCAGCACCAGCTGTGTTAACAGTTGCAGATTTGTTCATAACATATGTATTTGGAACATCTGAATATGCAAAAATAACCATGTCGATGTTCTTTTCTTTAATTAGTTCAGATAAGTCTTCTTCTGGATAAATTGGAATTCCGTCAGGATATAGCTTTCCTGTAAGCTCTGGCGGGTATTTTCTACCATAAATGTCAGGAATCTGTGTTGCAGTAAACGCTACAACCTCATAATCTTCATTGTCTCTAAAGTATGTGTTGAAATTATGGAAGTCTCTACCTGCGGCTCCCATGATTAGTACCTTCTTTTTATCTGTCATAAGTTAAACCCCTAGTTGCTTCACGGGTAACAAATTGGTGTTTAAAGATTTTATTGTGTAATTTAGAAATAAAAAGAAATTTTTTTATAAAAAATCCCCAAGAATA
>JAGMDE010000104.1 GCA_023128855.1 Thermoplasmatales archaeon
GTGCAATGCTTCCGTTTGTTTTTGCAGCACTTACAATGGGTGCTGTTGGAAAAGCAGCGTATGCAATGGTTGAAGAGGTTCGTTATCAATTTAAAAAATTCAAACTATTGGAAAATGACAAAAATAAACCAGATTATGAGCGATGTGTAAAAATTAGTACAAATAGAGCACTAAAAGGAATGATTGTACCAAGTTTGTTGGCAGTTGTTTCTCCAGTTGTTGTCGGAATTTTGTTAAAACCAACAGGACTTGGAGGTCTTTTAATGGGATCAATTACTACTGGTTTTCTTTTAGCTGTATTTTTGGCCAATTCTGGCGGTGCATGGGATAATGCTAAGAAATATATTGAATCCGGAAATCTCGGTGGAAAAGGTTCAGAAGCTCATAAAGCGACAGTTATTGGGGATACAGTTGGTGATCCCTGCAAGGATACCTCTGGCCCATCTCTAAATATATTGATTAAACTGATGGCTATTGTCTCATTAGTATTTTTACCATTAATTATTGCATTAACATAGAAATATTAGTATTCAAAAAGCATATAAGGAGTAATTCTCCTTATGAAAACTCCTAAGATATCTCTATCTATATATTGTATTTGAGGGAGAAAAGTCATTAAATTTCCCGATCAAATATGGCAAACTAGAAATTGATAGATTTTATCTCTTTCCTTATCTCTCTTTTTACGCAGATCTTACTTTAAGTGTCGAAACAATTGATGGAAAAATGACTTTTTCAATTTACATTAAACAAAATATCAATTCAACAACAGCTTAAAAAATGCATGATAATTCAACGAAACTTATTTTATCTTAGATCTAACTTTTTTTTGAAAGTTTTGTTTTATTACTTTCATTAAACCATATATTTTTAATTTCAATCTAGTACGTTTTTTTGTAAACGATTCTATTTCCTCTGCTGACCATTTTTTAATTTTATTATTGAATAATTTTTTTGTTTCATTCATCCAGATTTCATTTCTTTTAAACTCTTCGACATATGGACATAATTCTTTTGGATAAAAATAGAAATTTAATGAACTTTTAATAATGTTAAAACGCATAGGAAAAATTTTACATTCTAAAGGTCTTAACTTCTGCGGTAATTTACATCCATTTTCTCTTAAGAATATGCATCTCTGTTCATTTGCTTTGATTTTGAAAATAACGCCCTCTCGTTCAGCAAAATCTTTGTATCCTGCTTTTTTTAAATGATCATATTCATATTTTGATATTATTGGTCTTGTACAACAGTAACCATTACATTTTTTACATATATCTAGCATTTTTTGATCTTTTTCATCAATCATATTTAACATTATGTCGGTTTTATAATAAATATTTTTCTTCCAAATCCATGACCTATCAAGTCTTGTTTTGTTCAAAATCATACTCAGCAAGTCTTACCCTCGCTCCTGCCATCATAGGCACATAGAAAAATCAAATATGTTACATAGTTTGACTACTCAAATAGCAGAAATGAAAGGGAAATACCTACGACATAATCAACATAAAACAAGAGGCATTAGACGGAATAAAGGCATATCTGGATGATGAAGAGAGACCCACACCAAAAAAGGGATATGAGAAAGCATTGTTCCTATCAAGTCATAAAAGGAGACTAGGCTATACAACTCTCCACAGGATAATCAAAGAAGTAGGAGTGAAAGCAGGTATCAAGAGAAGAGTGTATCCTCATATGTTCAGAGCATCTATGCTAACCTTTATGGATAAAAACGGAGCATCAGTATTTGAGATTAAGGCTCAAAGCAGACACAAACAAATAAAGACAGTTGAACGATATGTCAGACACTCTGATGAACACAACAAAGAGGTATATAATAAAACAATGCCCGAGTTCAATGGAAAAACACAACCAGAGCCAACATCAAACCAAGATAATCCAGATATAATGAAGCAACTATTAGACAGAATTAAGAGCCTAGAACATCAGTTAAAGCAAAACAACAATAAGACAGACTATATCCAGTAAAAACCAAATGGAATATAATAATTTCGTCATGGAATATAATCAACTCCAAACGGACATTATATACCGTAGAAAGGAATATAAGGAGTAAATATATTTCAAGACGATTATCTTTAGTTTAAAGTAGGGTTGGACATGTATTATAGAGTTAGAGTTAAAGATACTATTCGTATTCCTCCAAATAAGTTTAGTGAGGATCTCGATGAAGTTGTCACAAATATCGTACAGAAGACTTTTGAGGGTACAATGCGCAAGGCTCATGGCATTATTGTTGTTGCTGACAACATTGAACTTGTTGGTAGCGGCATTGTAATCCACGGCGATGGTGCAATGTATCAAAAAGTGGCATTTGATGCATTAACATTTAAACCAGAGTTGCAAGAGGTTCTTGATGCTGTTGTTTGTGAAATCGTTGAATTTGGTGCATTTTGTCATATTGGTCCACTTGATGCACTTATACATATGAGTCAAATAATGAACGATTACGTTGAGGTTGATGCGGAAAATGAAATAATAACTGGTAAAGAGAAGAAATTTACATTGAAAACTGGTGATCCTGTTAGAGCAAGGGTAGTTGCAGTTAGCCTTAATGAACTTTCCTCTAGGGAAAGCAAGATTGGGCTTACAATGAGGCAACCTGCTCTTGGTTCACATGATTGGATATATGCGCCGACTGAAGAAGAAGAAAAGAAGAAAGAAAAAAAAGAGAAGAAAGAAAAAAAGAAGAAACGGAAGGGTAAGAAATGAAGAATGTTAGGGCTTGTAAAACCTGTCATGTGTTAACGGAAAGCGATGTCTGTCCTAATTGTTCGCTTCCTACTTCTAAAAGATGGCGCGGTTACGCGATAATTCGCGATCCTGCTAGCTCGCAGATTGCCAAGAAGATGAATATTACAAAGCCTGGCAAATATGCCTTAAAAGTAATGTAGAGTTATGCGTGTTTTACCAGATAATCTAAGAGATTTTTTAAAACAGCCTGTTGGGCAGCTTGTAGATGAAAAAGAACTTTTAGAGCTATTGCAGAATGAGAAGTATATTGTTTCAATAGGCGATATGGTTACTTACACGCTTTTAAAAAATGAGATCAAGCCAGTATTTTGTATTGTTGATTACAAAACAAGAAGGGGCGAATGCTCTTCCGAAATGATAGAATTAATAAAATCTTTCGGTAACAAAAGCGTAATTGTTGAAAATCCTCCTGCTACTATTTCTGATGATCTATGGAATGTTATAGAAATGGCATATGAAAACCTTGAAATTGGCTCACTTCGTATTGAAATTGAAGGGGAGGAGGATCTTGCATCACTTGCTGCAATTTATATGGCCCCATCAGACGTAACTATAATATATGGTCTGCCGGATAAGGGGGTCTTAGTTATTAAACCAACTCCTGAAAATAAACAATTAGTTAAAGAAATATTGGATAAGATGTGAGTAATATGGAAATAGAAATCGATTCAAAGAGAAATAATCCTTTGCTGAATAGAACTGAGATTTATTTTACTGTTAAACATACAGGTGAAGGAACTCCTAACCGGGAGATTATCCGTAGTGAACTTGCTGATAAACTTAATGTTAAAAAAGAAAACATCGTTGTTAGTAATATTCAATCAGGTTTTGGAACTCAAGAAATTTCGTGTTATGCAAAGGTTTATTCGTCTTTAGCTAAAACAAAAGATATTGAGCAAGATTATATTTTAAAGCGTAACAAATTAATTGAGGGAGAAAAACCAGAGAAGAAAGCAGAAGAGAAGCCTCCAGAACCACCTAAACAAGAGATCTCAGAGGAGAAACCAACTGAGGCAGAACCTAAAGTTCCAATAGACGACGTAAAAGAGGAAAAACCAGCCGAGGAACCTCCACAGACTTCTGAACCACCAGTTGAAGAGCCACCTAAAGAGGAAACTCTAGAGCCTGCTCCTGAAACTCCACCTGAAGAACCTCCAAAGGTGGAAGAAACCCCCGTTGAAGAACCAGCTGGCGAACCTACGCCGGAGCCTGCACAAGTTGAGGAGCCACCTGTGGAAGAAAAACCTTCTGAGGAAACACCTGCTGAGGATATCCCTAAACCAGAGCAAAAGGGGGAAACTCCTGTTGAAGAATCTCCAAAAGAAGAAACTCAAGAACCTGAAACCCCTGAAGAGGAAAAATCTGGGGAATCAGATGAGCAACCAAAAGAAGAACCTTCAGAGGAAATAAAATCTGAAGAAAAACCAGATGAACCAACTGAAAAAGTTAAAGAGGAAAAATCCGATGAGAAACCAAAGAAAGAGAAATCTGAGGATACCACTGAAGAAAAGAAGGAATAATCATGAAAAAAATTGAATTTTTCAAAGTTGAAGGAGATAAGATTACACGTATTCGCAGACATTGCCCAAAATGTGGTCCTGCAGTTTTTCTGGCAGAACATAAGAATCGTTTTAGCTGTGGAAAATGTGGATATACTGAATTCAGGGGAGGCGGTAAGAAAGAACCTCAACCTCCAAAAGTTGAACAAGAACCAATTGAGCAACCCGTTCAAGAGCCCGAGCAAAAAGAAATGCCATCCAAACCTCCTGTTGAAGAACCCTCCACAGAAGTTACTCCGGAGCCTATTCCTGAACCTGAGCAGAAAGAAGAACAGCCACTTGAAGAACCTCCTAAAGAGGAAGAACCACCAAGTGATGATAAACCTAAGGAGGAAACCTCTGAAACTGAGGAACAGCCTTCTAAGGAGAAACCTAAAGAAGAAAAATCTGATCAAGAATCTAAAGAATCTGGCTGATATCCACTTAACATTAATTTTTAACAAAACATTAATAAGCTAGGAATTATTATCCTTTTTAAAAATAATATGAATTATATAAAACAAAATATTTAATATTGGCTGAGATAATTAAGATAAAATATTATTTTGAGGGAGCAAAGTGGTCAATAACAGAAGATCTGAAATTGAAATTATAGGCGAGATTTTAAGACTATCTAGTAATGGGGCAAAAAAAACAGAGCTTTTGTACCAAGGTAATTTTAGTTACTTTCAACTTCAAGGGTATCTTTCTTTTTTAATAGAAAAGGAAATTTTAGAAGAAGCAGAAATCAAAAATAATGGTAGTTCAACAAAAGGTTATAGAACTACTGAAAAAGGACTCCTACTTTTACAAGATGTTAAAAAAGTTCTAGCACATCTAGATCTTTAGCAATATTTAGGCCACATTAAAATATTTGTTTATTTTCCGATGTTGAAACTATTATTAAACTGACAGATATAAACTAAAAACATCTCTCTCTTTTTTTCTTTTAGAACTCATTTGTGAGCTTTTTAAATGTTTCAGAATTAACATCAAAATTAAAAAATCCGTAAAAAATAACTACGATAAAAATATTCAGATAAACTGTAATATATGAACGAAGAAAAACAAACAAATAGTAAAAATAAGAAAATACTAGTATTTATTATAATAGCTATAGTAGCAATAAGCACTAGTGCTACAATAGGATTTACATACTTTTATTGGATCGCAGAAGATGGTTCTAACGAAGGGCCAATTGAACTAGTTTTGACATCAACTTATAGTGCATTATCCCCTGTAGAAACATATGATCTTATTAATTCAAGCGAACAAGTTATAATAATTGATGTTAGAAGCCGTTGTCCCTGTAATTGGGATACTGAACACATAGGATTAGAAGATAATTTCAGAGCCTTAAAACGTACAGAACCAGAATTCAGCGAGTTTTTTAATGAAACAAGTGACATAATAATATGTGATAATGGAGGAACTACTGCTATTGAATGGTGTGAAGGACTTGTTAATCACACATATGGGAAAATCTGCTTGATAACAGGCGGTTTCGATTCATGGAAGAACAACGGTTTACCAACTCTTAGCCCAGAAGAATAGTAAATTTTTTTAATGTCGTTTTATTATTATATTGTTACCAAACAAGTATCAGCCTTGCATCTAGCAAATATTCGATCGCCTTCTAAGAACCATGATTTGCCATACCAATACATAATCCCTGTAGCTCCAAACATTTCGATGCGAATATGTTCCTGATCATAATATGTGCCAATTCCATCACTGGTTACTAAAACATTTAGCACTTCTCCCTCTTGGCCCGAAGCTTGTATCCATAAGTGTTTTTTGAATAATGGACAAAAAAAGCCAAATATCCAAGTAAGTGTTCCCCCTACGCTTTTACAATTGCCAGTTATCCATACAACACAATTTGAATATTGTATTGTTCCTTTTGTTTCAGATATATCTTCTTCATTAGAATCATTTTGTATAGTCTCAGGAATATCTCTTAAAGCACCTTGAACAGAAGGTAATGTTAGTAAACAAATTGCTACTATTACTAAAACTATCTTAAAATATTTCTTTCGTTCCATTTCATTTCCTCCCTCTTCTTCTTAT
>JAGMDE010000105.1 GCA_023128855.1 Thermoplasmatales archaeon
GCTGCCTATTGTTCTGCTATGGCTCATAGGATCATGACACTCCTTGAAAGGATAGGTGTCGAGGAGGACTTTGCCATAACCGGTGGGATAGCAAAGAACAAGGGAGTGGTGACAAGACTTGAGAAAGAGGTTGGAATACCTATAATGAAAACCGAATACGACACACAGATCGCTGGTGCCATTGGTGCTGCTTTATTTGCAAAAGCACTGCTTGATAAAGGTAAAAAATAACCTTGAGGAATTCTAATGATAGCAAATTATGGATATAAGGATGGTTCTGGGGACTACTTCATAACCATAGATACCGATAAATGCAACGGTTGTAAGGATTGCGCTAGTGCCTGTCCCTATGGGGTGTTGGACGTAGGGCCTAATGAGAACGACCCTTTATCCGATGATGAGGTGGCATTTGTCACTGAAGCGGAGAGGAAGAAGATAAAATATACCTGTGCTCCCTGTAAACCAATGACTAATAGACCACCTTTACCATGTATGGCTGCATGTAAACAAGAGGCAATCTCCCATTCTTGGTGAGACTGCGAGGAGATATTATGAGTATTTCCATGAGGATTAACGGTAACGAGGTTAAGGCCGAAAAGGGTATGACAATTTTAGAGGCCGCACAGCAAAATGACATATATATACCAAGGCTTTGTTACCATCCAAGTCTCGGTAGTTCTCATGGTTTAAAACCAGTTAAGGTAATTTATAGAGATGATGGTGAGTTCAAAGATGATGGCTCAGGACCTAAAGATGGTTTTTCTGGTTGTAGGCTTTGTCTTGTTGAAATAAAAGGTCAGAAGGAGTTGGTTACCTCTTGTGATACTGTTGCTGAGGAAGGAATGGAGGTAAACTCTGAATCTGATGCGGTAAAAGAAGCACGTCGGGATAAACTTGTTGAGATTCTAAGAGATCATCCTCATGCGTGTCTTCAATGTGCTCAACAGGAAGGCTGTTCAATAACACAATGCTCAACCAACGTCCCCGAGAACGAGCGATGCTGTCCCCTGCTAGGCCACTGTGAGCTACAGAAGATTGCACAATATGTTGGTATTAGACAGGATTTAACTAAATATGTTTTTAAGGATCTACCTAAACACCAAAATGAACCGCTTTTTGAACGAGATGATAACCTCTGCATATCCTGTTTAAGATGTGTTAGAGCCTGCCGTGATCTCAGAGGTATAGAAACACTAGGATTTGTTTATCAAAAAGATAAGGTTATTGTAGGTTCTACAAAGAGTTCTAAGTATGATGAGTCTGACTGTAGGTTCTGTACTACTTGTGTTGAGGTATGTCCTACAGGGGCACTCACTGATAAGGATTTGCCTCGAGGGGAAAAGGAAGATGTTTTGGTTCCCTGTAGAGCTAATTGTCCTGCAGGTGTTGATATTCCAAGATATATCAGCCTCATCAAAGAAGGGAATTATTCTGAAGCAGATGCTGTAGTAAGAGAAAGAATACCATTTCCAGGTATACTCGGTCGTGTCTGTTTCCATCCTTGTGAGGATGAATGTCGTAGGGGTGAACTAAATCAACCAATGGCAATATGTGCTCTGAAATGGTTCGCCGCTGATAATGCTAATTCTTTCAAGGTTAATGCTAAAAAACCCACGGGTAAAAAAGTGGCCATTGTAGGTAGTGGCCCATCAGGGCTTTCAGCTGCTTATTATCTAGCATTATCTGGGCATAGTGTAACTGTCTTTGAGGCTGAAGATAAGCTTGGAGGTATGCTCAGGTATGCAATACCTGATTATCGACTATCTACAAAAATTCTAGATAAAGAACTTGATATTCTTACAAAATTAAATGTGGAATTTAAAACCAGCACATCCATTGGAAAAAAAGTAACTCTATCAGATCTACAGAAAGATTTCCAAGCTGTTTTTATTGGTAGTGGGGCATGGCTCAGCAAGAAAATACCTGTAGATGGCTCTGATCTAGATGGAGTGGAATTGGGTCTTGATTTTCTAAAAGATGCTAAAAAGAAGAATATAACTTCTATGAGTGGTAGGTTGGTAGTCATCGGTGGCGGTAATGTAGCAATGGATGTTGCTAGAACTGCTATTCGCTTGGGTGCTAGTGAGGTCCAGCTTGCCTGTTTGGAATGTAATGAAGAGATGCCAGCTCATGATTGGGAGATAGAAGAAGCAAAGGAAGAAGGCGTGGTGATGCATCCTTCTTGGGGTCCTAGTAAAATTCTTGGTAAAGACGGTAAGGTCACTGGTATTGAACTGATTAAATGTACATCTGTTTTTGACAAAGGCGGTAAATTCGCTCCAAAATTTGACAGTTGTGAAACGAAAAAGATTGAGACTGATAAAGTGATATTAGCAATTGGTCAAACCTCAGATACTTCTTGGGCTCAAGGGATAGGCACCAAAACAGGGACGATATCAATCAACAAAGATATGCAAACTAATATCAAGGGTGTTTTTGCAGGCGGTGAGGTAGCTAGAGGGCCTGCTTCTGTGGTAGAAGCTGTTGCTGATGGGGCATCTGCTGCTTCAGCTATTGATAAATACCTTGGGGGTGACGGTAACATCTATCATACAATTACATCCAAAGAGTTAGATCCTCATATTGGAAAAGTAGAGGATTTTGCTTTTATAAAGCGGGTGGATACCCCAAAAATAAGTCCAAATGTTAGAATTAAAAATTTTGAAATGGTGGAAAATTGTTATAATGAAAATCAGGCTAAACAGGAGGCGGAACGTTGTTTGAGATGCGACTTGCGTCTGAATATTTTGCCTGTTACATTTCCACCTGATAAATGGCTTGATCTTAACGATGAAAACGTTGCAGAGGTCCCAGCAGTAGAAGGTGTATATCAGCTACGAGATGAGAACAAGGTAATAATTGTAATAAAAGGTTCTCAGAACATGAAGGCAGATTTGCAGGAAAAGCTGAACTCTGAGACTAAAGCTAGATATTTCTGGTTTGAACCAGATCCTATGTATACCAAACGAGAGAGTGAATTAATACAGCAATTCCTTCAACAATTTGGAAAGATGCCAGAGGGTGATGGGGTGGGGGATGATCTCGATGACCTCTTCTAAACCTCAAGTGGAACCCTTAATTGTAGGTCCATTAATGTCAAACTGTTATATTGTTTGGGATGAAAAGAAAAAACAAGGCGTAATTATTGATCCAGGTGATGATCCTCAAGATATATTGGACAGAGTAAAAGAACTTGGAATAACAATTAAATACATACTTGCAACCCATGGTCATTTTGATCATGTAGGAGGAGTTGCTTTACTTAGACAAAACCTTAATGCAGAGTTTCTTGCTCATGAGAAGGATTTCTTTTTTATTGAAGATGGAAAGAATGCAGCTAACCGGTGGAATGTTGATATTGAGCAACCGCCAAGACCAGATCGTTTTATCAAAGAGGGTGATAAGATTAAATTTGGGGAGTTTGAATTGGAAGTCTTACACACTCCAGGGCATTCGCCTGGTGGTGTAAGTTTTCTTTATGATCGTATGTTGTTCGGTGGTGACACGCTTTTCCAGGGTAGTATCGGTAGAACTGATTTTCGTCAGGGATCATTTGAGGTTTTATCTAACTCGATTAAAAAACGTCTTTACACTTTGCCTGATGATACTATTGTTTATACAGGTCATGGACCTGTGACTACTATTGGCGATGAGAAGAAATATAACGCTTTTGTGAGGGCCTAATGGATAAGAAAATTTCTGAGCTTAAAAAAATTGTAGCAACTTCAGACCAGATTGTTGCTTTCACGGGTGCAGGTTTCTCAGCTGAAAGTGGTATTTCTACCTTTAGGGGTGCTGGTGGTCTTTGGTCAAAGTATGATCCCAATATTTATGCAAATATCAATATCTTCATGCAAGATTCATCGTACTATTGGACTTTTTTTAGAGATGAAAGATATCCAGTTATTAAGAAAGCTAAGCCCAATGATGGTCATTATGCATTGGTTGAGTTGGAGAAACGTGGGAAACTTTACCGCGTAATAACTCAAAACATCGACGGGTTACATCAGGAAGCAGGACAATCTGATGTAATTGAACTTCATGGTAGTACCAGGAAGATTAATTGTTTGAGTTGTGGCAAAACGTATACGATGGATGAAACTTACAAGTTATTGCAAAAGGAACTACCACCAAAATGCTCATGTGGAGGTAATTTAAAACCAAGTACCGTACTTTTTGGAGAGCCACTTCCACAAGTTGCACTTGATATGGCGACGCTTGCTTCTAAGAACTGTGACTTATTTCTTGTATTGGGAAGTTCACTTGTAGTTTATCCTGCAGCTTCAATGCCAAGGCTTGCTAAAAAAAGTGGAGCTGCTTTAGTTATTGTTAATATTGACTCAACTCCAATGGATAATATTGCTGATATTGTTATTAATGAGAGTGCTTCAAAGGTATTAACCAAGCTAATATGATGGAGCAATAGCTAGCAAATTTTAATATTCTACCCTTTCTCTATATCCAAATCCCTTAGTATAATCTGTAAAATGGCATATTTTTGGAGTTATCTTTATTATTATATTATCAGAGTCTATAGTCAAATCAGCCATTGTGGGGAATTTTAGTTTCAGCATTTCTAAGATTTCTTCAGTTTCCTCTTTATTTGCTACAATAGTTGCTTCTCCTTCCATTTGAATATTTATTATTTCGTCGAGATGTTCAGTTCTCTCATATACTGAAAAAGCAACATTTGGATTTTCTTTTATGCTTCTTGCTTTACGAGTTTGATTACTAGTTGAAAAGTAAAGAATAGGCCCTTTGTTAACATAAGCAACTGGATGGGTTAAAGGTTTATCCTTTTGTGTTGTTGCTAAGGTCATAAATTTCCTTTTTGAGAGGTAGTTAACAATTTCTTCTTTTATGTCTTCCATAATCCAGATTCCTCCCTCTGTAGCAAGATGGTAGTTTATTTTTCTTTATAAGTATTTTGGAAGCGATACCTAGCAAATTATATTTTAAATAGGGGTTAGTGCATAAAAATCCATTTCATCATATGCAGTTTTACCAGTGCTTGTACAAACATGCACACCAAGTTTATGTTTGCCAATTAATCTAAAATTAGACATAATAGGCTTTTGAATTTTCCAGTCATATGGTGATTCTGTAAATATTGCGTAATAATCTGTATTTCCATCGATACTATAAGAGACAGTAATAATTTCTTCCTCTGTTGTAATGTTAATTTTAGCTATTGTTCTCCCTATCAAATATGTAATGCCTCTAATTCTTGAACGGTGAAGGTTCAGTCCTAGTAATTTTAAGATTGGTCTATTAAAAAGATATGCATGACCTTCTTTTGGTGTTACAAATCTAACTTGTACATCTATTGGTTTATTTGCAAATTCTGCTGTTAATGCAATTACAAGTTTTGTAACGTTTTCAAAATATGGGTAATTGATTTTATCGAGTGAATCCTCTGGAGTATGTATGGGATAATCAAATACCTTTGGTTGAATAAATGATATAGCATCATATCCATAGTCAACAAATGATTGACTATCCATTGGATAATGAGCTGTTAATTGAACCTCAATATCGATGTATTTTTCATATTTATAACTTATTTCTTCTGTAAAATAATACAACCTATAACTTCTTTCAGGTGTCCACGCTTGTATAATGTTTCCGCATGTGGAATTCCCAACCATGTCAACATTAATATGTGCAATTATGTTTTCATCTCTAAAGTATGCTTTTTTTGCATAATCAAAACTACCATATGTTCCCACTTCATGACCTGAGACTATTACAAATTTAACTGTATGATTAAAATTATAATTGCTGAAAATATTTGCAATTGTAAGAAGTGCTGCAACACCTGAACCATCATCATTTGCTCCAACTGAATTTCCAATTGTATCTAAATGTGCTGTTAAAACGAAAACTGCATCACTGGTTGGATCGGTTCCGTTGTATGTGGCTATTACATTTTGGCATTTATATTTGGGATATTTCCATGAATCAATACAGGATTCTAATCCAAGTTGTTGAAACTCTTCGTTTATATATTCTGCAGCATTTCTGCAATTTTCTGAACCAACGTGTCTGACTCCAAATGATACAATTTTTTCTAAATAACCAAAAAGGATAGAGTAATTTATTTTGTTAATCATTGAAATAACATCTAAATCAGTGTTTTGGATAATTATTTGATTATCATTTGTTGTATAAATATCTTGGTTTAATCCAATTACTGATTGGAAGGGTATAATTAATAATATTACTGCCCCGATTATAGCTATTTTTTTAGACATATACTTTCCTCCTGATTTAATTTGAATATGAATATTAATATATAAAATATTGGAGCAATACCTTGCAGGTTTTATTCTAATCAGAGGCTATGATTAGAGTTTCGAGA
>JAGMDE010000106.1 GCA_023128855.1 Thermoplasmatales archaeon
CCAGGAGACATGGGAACAGAAAGCTATTTGTTAAAAGGTACAAAAGAGGCTGAAGAAACTTTTAGCTCAACTTGTCATGGAGCAGGACGTATCATGTCAAGACATCAAGCTTTAAAGAATTGGCGTGGGGAAGATATTATAAAAGAACTTAAAAACAGAGGGATTTATGTTCATCCAGCAAGTTTAAAGGTTGCAGCTGAGGAAGCTCCAGGTGCATATAAAGATATTAGAAATGTCGTTGACATTGTACATGGAGCAGGCATATCAAAAAAAGTAGTGAGATTTATTCCACTTGGCGTTGTAAAAGGTTAGTTTTTTTGACCAATTAGTTTTAAATGTTAGAATGTGTATTTAGGTATATAGGATGGTGATGCATTGGACGAAGTTCAAATCTGTAATTTTGAAGAAGTAGACCTAAAGGAAGCAACAGTTATTGCTGGTTTTCCCTCAATAGGTTTGGTTAGTACTATTGCTGCTAATTATTTAATTGATGCTTTAAATCTTAAACAGATAGGGTGTATAACCTCTCCTCAGTTTCCCGCTTTAGCTGTAGTTCATACCGGAGAACCTTTATCGCCAGTTAGAATATACTATGGTGTTCAAGGCGCCAGTAAGAAAATTGTCGTATTTGTCTCTGAGTTTAAGCCCAAACCCAATTTAATAAATGGGATATCCGAGGCAATAATGAAGTGGGCAAATGATAATGAATGTACTCTCTTAATATCTCCTGAAGGCATGGTTGTTGAAGGCAAATCTGATGAAGGAGATAGAGAAGTCGAGGCATATGCAATAGGATCAACCGAAAATGCAAGAGCAATGCTTACAGAAAAGAAGATCGCGCAATTCAAAAATGGAATTATAGCAGGTGTTTCAGGAGTTTTGTTAAATATTGGTAAGCAAAGTAATTTCAATGTAATTTCAATTTTGGCTGAGGCACATCCTAATTATCCAGACGCTAGGGCTGCAGCAGCAGCTATTAATGTTATGGCTCTTCTAATGAATATGGAGATAAATGTAACACCACTTTATGAAGAATCTGAGCGTATTGAAAAACAGCTTCAAAAATTCCATAAGCAGGCTAAACCAATGGTTTCTGGAGGGCAGGCTCCACAGCCGAGTATGTATGGGTGAACTTCTATCCATCTTTCTTTTTTCTAAAGAACCTTTAAAAACATATTTCTATTGTGCATGTTGAAATATGGGAGAAATACCTAAGAGTCATCCACGCTATGCTTCTCTTATGATGCGGGAGAAAGTTTCACAGGCGATGAAGAAAGGCTTAGTTCATGAAACTGGCCTAATTGCCCATGGACGTGGAGAGGCTTTTGATTATTTAATCGGTGAAAAAACAATCCCATATGCTGACGATGCAGAAAAGATTGCAGCCGCTGTATTGTTATGTGCAAAAAATCCAGTTATCTCAGTTAATGGAAACGTTGTCGCTATAGTTGCAAAAGAATGTATTATTCTATCAGAATCTATTCCTGCAAAACTTGAGGTTAATCTTTTTCATAGAACTGATGAACGCATGAAAAAACTTACAGATGAGTTAAAATTACAAGGTGCAAAAAAGGTATACGGGGATGCAGCTGACGCTCGCATCCCAGGTTTAAAGCATGATAGAGGTTTATGTGATAAAGAAGGTATATTTTCTTCAGATGTTGTTCTTGTTCCTCTTGAGGATGGTGACAGATGCCAAGCGCTTAGAGATATGGGCAAAACAGTTATTGCTATTGATTTAAATCCTCTTTCTAGAACTGCTAGAACTGCAAGTATTACAATCGTTGATAACGTAGTTAGAGCTGTTCCAAATATTGAAAGATGGGTTAAAAAACTTAAAAATGAAGATAGAAAAGTTCTTGAAGATATGGTCAAGTCTTGGGATAACAGTAAAATGTTAAAGGATGTATCTTCTTTCATTTCAAAAAGACTAAATTCATTGCCGTGATTATAGGTGAAATATGGAATCTTACAGAAGTCATTATTCAAAAGATGTTTCTAGTAAAGAACATGGAAAGACTATAACAGTTGCTGGTTGGGTTGAAGATATTCGCAATATTGGCTCTATTGCTTTTATCATCCTTCGTGATAGAAAAGGCACCCTTCAGGTTACTGCACTTAAAAAAGAGAGTGCTGAGCTTTTTGAAAAGTTGGTCAATATACCTCGTGAATCAGTTATTGCTGTTAATGGGCTTTGTAAGAAGAGTGACAAAGCTAGGAATGGTTATGAGGTTATCCCTAAAGAATTTGAGGTTTTATCTACTGCGGAAACACCTTTACCATTAGGCGTTGTAGATAAGGTAGAGTCTGAACTTGATACTCGTTTGGATAATCGTTTTATAGATCTCAGAAAACAGGAGATACAGGCAATTTTTAAGATAAGAAATAAGGTTATCGCTGCGGTTCATGAATATCTTACATCAGAGAATTTCGTTGAGGTTCACACCCCCAACATTATTGCAAGTTCTTCTGAAGGTGGAACTGACGTTTTTAAGTTAAAATATTTTGAAAAAACTGCTTTTCTAGCTCAATCTCCACAGTTGTATAAACAGATGCTGATGGCTACTGGTCTTGATAGAGTGTATGAAATAGCCTGGTATTTTAGAGCCGAAGAGCATAACACTCGTAGACATCTTAACGAGTCCACTGCTGTAGACTTAGAGATGGCGTTTATTTCTAGCGAAGAAGATGTTATGAAAATATTGGAAGGGCTTGTTCAACATATGTGGAAAAAAGCAGGTGAATATAAAGAGGAACTTGATATTTTAGGAAAGCAAATTGTTGTTCCAAAATTGCCTTTTAAGCGTGTTAAATATGATGATGTAATTCAAAAACTAAACAAGAATGGTTCAAAGATAAAATGGGGAGAGGATCTTGGAACTGAAGAAGAAAAACTTCTTGGGGATATTATGAAAAAAGAGGGACATGAGTTCTACTATATTACTAAATACCCGATAGAAGCTAAACCGTTTTATACCATGCCTAAAGGAGACAAATACTCAAGAGGTTTTGATTTGGAATGCAAAGGAGTGGAAATAGCCTCTGGCAGTCAGCGTATTCATGATGTAGAACTGCTAAAAAAGAGACTCAAAGCATGCGGTCTTAACCCCAAAGATTTTGAATCATATCTAAAAGCATTTAGATATGGAATGCCGCCGCATGGTGGTTTTGGCTTTGGTATTGAAAGGTTTTTGATGAAACTTTTAGACATTAAAAATATCAGAGAATGCATTTTATTTCCAAGAGATAGAACAAGATTAACTCCATAATAAGATTATATGATGAGAATAGGTTAAAATGGAAAAAATCAAAATAATGGGAGCAGGTTTGTCAGGTCTTAGTGCAGCAATAAGTCTAGCAGCTGCTGGTTATAATGTGGATGTTTTTGAAAAAAGAAGTGATTGCGGAAAACGCTTTCAAGGTGATATAAATGGATTGGAAAATTGGTCCTCACATGTTGATGCAATTAGTGAATTTGAATCAATGAATATTAGGACCAATTATTATTGTGAACCGTTTAAAACATTGCATCTTACTAATGGAGAAGAAGTGTTAGCAAATACTTTCAAAAAACCATTTTTTTATCTATTAAAAAGAGGTGATATAGAAAATAGTTTGGACCAAGGCTTAAAAAATCAAGCATTAGATAAAGGAGTAAATATACATTTTAATTCAAATGTAAAAAAAGAAGATATGGATATTATTTCATCTGGACCTGAAGGAAAAAAGCATCCTGGTATTTTAAAAGGAATACTTTTCGAAACAGAATCAGATGATATTGCTGTTTGCCTTATTAACAATAAAACATCAAATAGGGGATATTCTTATCTGTTGATAACTAAAGGTTTCGGAACTATTTGTAGTTTAAATCTTCGTGATACCAACGATGATGCAGATGCATATTACAAAAAAACTTATGAGGTCATTACAAAATTGTTTGACATTGATATTAAAAATGAAAAAAAATCAATGGAGTTGGTCATTTTTTAATCAAACCAAATCTTGTTAAAAAAGGAAAGTTGTATACTGGAGAAGCTGCTGGTTTACAGGATCTTTTATGGGGTTTTGGAATGAGGTATGCAATCAACTCAGGTTTTTATGCAGCTTTAAGTATCAACGAAAATAAAAGTTATAAAAGATTAATTAAAAAGTATATATCTGGTAGATTAAAAACATCTGTTGTAAACAGGTATTTTCAAGAAAAATATAAAGATAAAGTCAATAAGATTATGTTTAGGCAATCTAAAAAAAATAAAAATTGGATAGATCAATTACATATAGCGTATAATCCTACTTGGTATTCAAAAGTTTTTTACCCATATGCAAAATGGTTTTTAACACGAAAATATAAACGATTTAGTCCCCCTTCCATGCCATAAATGACATGGCTTTCCCCCCAGGGGAAAAAACGCCTTTCGGCGTTTTAATTTTAATTCTCCATGCGATTCATCCCACAAACTAAAGTTTGGGGATTTCTCGCTTGGGCCTAGTTAAATAAAAAATCAATGCTTGTTTTTAATGAGATAAATAAATTAGCAAATTAATAAGTAGATATATAATTTGGTATTGAAAGATTTTTAATGGAACTTTTAGACATTAAAAACATTAGAGAGTGTATTTTATTTCCAAGGGATAGGACAAGGCTAACACCTTAATCGTTAATTCGCATAATTATTCACGTGCATTATTACCCGTATATAAAAATAAGTAATTTATTGATTAAGATTTTAATATGCCTTATCGTGATGATCCAGTGATATTATTCTGACTATATTGTCTCCAATTCTGATTTTTAAACCTTTCTTTTGCAACTTGGACAAGTTTTTGAAAACAACATTGGATTCTCCACGTCATCTGTTATTTGAACTATAATCTTTTCTCTATAAAATTAATATTATAGGCTTAAGTAAGAACGTTGGAAGTACAATATTATTATGAGAGTAGTATTATAAAGCACTTGTCTGTTCAGGTTACTCAACTAATTGTAAACAATGCTTATCAGGATGTGATATTTTATGATAGAAGTTAAAGTGGAAAATATTGTTGCATCTACCACATTTGCAGAAAAGTTAGACTTAGATATGATAGCGCAATCATTAGAAGACGCAGAATATGAACCAGAACAATTCCCTGGATTGGTTTACCGATTGGCCAACCCAAAAACAGCTACGCTTCTTTTTAGGAGTGGTAAGGCTAATTGTACTGGTGCAAAGAACGTTGAAGATGTACGTAAGACTGTTGATATAATAGCAGAGAAACTCAAAAAACTAGGTGTAGAGGTATATAAGAACCCAGAGATAATCATTCAGAATATAGTAGCTACGGCAGACTTAGGAGGCGAGCTTAATCTTACTGAAACAGCTACAGGTTTAGGTTTAGAAAACGTAGAATATGAACCTGAACAGTTCCCAGGACTTGTTTACCGGATAAAAGAACCCAAGGTAGCTATGTTACTTTTTTCATCTGGTAAAATAGTTTGCGCTGGTGCTAGAAGTACAGAAGACGCATCAAAAGCAGTGGAGAAATTATCAAAAGAGCTTAATTCTTTGGGGCTACTTCACTAAGGTATACTTCTTTTCTTTACAACAGATGGTGACAAGAATGGGAAATATAAGATCAACTTACATAAAACGGATAGCTAAAGAACTTATCAATATGTACCCAGATAAATTTGTTGCTAGTGATTTTCAGCATAATAAAAAAAAGGTTGCAGAACTAGCTGATTTTGATAGTAAAATACTGCGGAATCGTATTGCTGGATATATTACAAGACTTTTAGCAACTCAAAAAACTCAAAAGAAGGAGTATCATAATGAAACATGATACAAAGAAGAAACAAAAATCTTGGTTAAGGAAATTATTTCATTCAGCCCCGCCTCCAGTTAGAAAGGATGATACTAGGATTAGTATTTCATCACTTAGAAAACTGGCGACGACAAAAGAACAAAAGGATATATTAAAGCTAATAGAACAGGAGACGATACCAAGCGTCAGAGCGGCATGGATAGATTATTTCCTTGAAAAAACAAAACATTCTAAATACAAAAAGAGTGACTAACCAAAAAATACAAACGCAGATTACTATTCCATTAGAAAATTAGTATATTCAATCATCCTCGCATACATCAGACAAATAACGCTTTTTCCCCAAATAGATTATTTTTATTTTATATAAATTATAAAATTATGCAGGGGGTGAGACATTGACCCGCTTTTACCGGTAAAAAATGATAATTTTAGCCCTATTCTTTCAAATTGGATAATCTT
>JAGMDE010000107.1 GCA_023128855.1 Thermoplasmatales archaeon
TAATACATGCTATATCTGTGCTATGAGCTACACTTTTAATTGATGCTTTTTTACCATTATTGTTATTTCCAATTTCTGTTCCAATTTTCAATGGATCATGGGTATTTTTTATAACAAGTTTAATTTCTTTTTTCATTAATGGCTCAACTGTTCTTGGATGTAGTATTTTAGTACCAAAATATGAAAGCTCAGCTGCTTCTTTATATGATAGGTGTGGTAAAACATGGGTATCTTTTATAATCGTAGGATCTGCACTTAAAAAACCATCAACATCTTTCCAAATATTTACCTCATCTGCATCAATTGCATAGGCAATAACTGATGCGCTATAATCACTTCCATTGCGACCGAAAAGAGTTGTATGACCGTTATTATCACATCCAAAAAAGCCTGTAATTATTGGAACTATATTTTTATCAAGTAATGGCAAAATTTCTTTTTTAAGTTTATCTGATATTGGATTTAGCAATGCAACAGCATTTCCAAAATCACCATTTGTTAAAATACCTAAATTATCAGCCTCAAAGGCCAATGATTTTACACATTGATCTTGAAGTGTTCCAGCTAAAATCGGAACTGAAAATCTTTCACCATAACTCAGAATTAAATCCTGAGTTCTATCTGTAAGTTCTTCTACGTAATATACGCCTCTTAATAATCTTTCAAATTTGTCAAGTTTAATTAACAAAGTGTTTTGAACTTTTTTTAATATAGCAATATCTGAAATTGCTTCGGATGATATTTTAAAATGTAACCTACGCAGATGTTGAATAAGTCCTTGTAAAGCAATTTCATCAAATTTTTGATAAGTCAGATATTTCTGAATTGTGTTTGTAACTCCACAAACACCAGATAAAATTACGACTGACTTTCCATCTTGGTTTTTTATTATCTTTGCTACATTCTTAAAATCCCTAGCGTTTTTTAAACTTGATCCCCCAAATTTCAATACTTTCAAATTAATTCACCTCTTTTAAATATCCCTTTTTCAGAGCATATTCTGCATTTAGAATTGAATTCCCAGCTGCGCCTCTAATAGTATTGTGTACAACCAACCAAAAACGAACCCATCTTCCTTGTTTTTTTAATCGTCCAATAGTGACACTCATACCTCTGGCTCTTTGAGGAGCCCCAGCATAGGCATCTTTCCAAGGTTGCGGACGATCTATCTCTTTAGCTAAAATAATTGAAGTCTCAGGAGAAGTTGGCAGGTTTTTAATTGACGAATTGTTGCTAAATGCATTTTTTATTAAATTTAAATCTACTTCGTTTTCAAATTCAACAACAACGGATTCAAGATGACCATCACGAACTGGAACACGAGCACAGCTTGAAACTATATTTATCTTATAATCACGTATTTTGTTACCATTTAGTTTTCCCAATATTTTCTTTGTTTCAGCAATTATTTTTTCTTCTTCACCCTTAATATATGGCACAACATTGCTGTTAATATTTAAGGAAGCAACACCAGGATAACCTGCTCCAGATAATGCTTGATAAGTAGATACAAATACATTTCTAATGTTAAATTGTAAAAGAGGTTTTAGGGCAAGTGCAAGTCCTGTTGCAGAGCAATTTGCATTAGTAATTATGAAACCATTTGAGCCGTTTTTTTGGAAGTTCGTCAGCTTAATATGATCTGGATTAACCTCTGGAATCAGAATTGGAACATCATCTTCATATCTATATGCTCGAGAATTGGAAAAAACTGCAAAACCATTATTTGCTAATATTTTTTCGTATAATAAGGCAACGTCTGGAGGTAGAGCGCTAAAAACTACCTTAATATTACGCTTATTAAACAATTCTAAATCAAATGTATTTATCCTTAAATTTTTTGCATAATTAGGAATATCGCCTTCTATCAACCAATTTACAGCTTGACCATATTTTTTATTTTCATTTTTTTCAGATGCAACTATGACAGATAATTCAAAATATGGATGGTTTTCTAAAAGTTGTATAAATCTTTGGCCTACAATACCGGTTACGCCTAAAACGGCACATTTAATTTTTTTAATTATATCGCCCCCTAGTTATTAGATCATAAGAAACGTTAGCTGGTACAATTTTTGGAACATTCCCCCAAAAGCCGATTTTTTTTCCAATAATAATAATTGCACCAGATATTTCTTGGATTCCTTCAAGAATTTTAAACGCACTCTCAATATCACAACCAGAATTTACTAAATTTCCAAGAGCAGTTGCCGCAGCATCAGCAACTGATAGATTATTTGAAAATACTGTAACAGAATCAGCATTTCCAAAACTTAGAGAATACCCTATATTTCCAGAAGAAGTGCAAATTCCAATAATATCATTACTTGGTAAAATTTGTAAAGCAAGTCCTGCAGTTTTTTGCTTGCCTGTATAAATTCCAATATTTACTAATCTGTTAGAATATAATGCAATATCTCCACCATTATCAACTATTGCGTATTTTGCACCTCTAGAAACCATGGCTTTTACAGCATACTCAGCAATTATACCTGCTACTGTGGCCATTGGACCCACTATTACTTTATTAGCTGAATTGCACATTTTTTTGATAATTTCAGGATCTTTTTTAGAATGAATATAAGGTTTTAGAGTGACTTTAAAAAATTCATCTTTTCTAATATATTGCTCTATTTCATTTCTACATTTTTGTATTTCTTTTTTAGCTACTTCAATATATTTTTTATCTTCAGCAATAATAGTAACTATTGTTTCTTTTAGCTGATAATGTTCTCTAACAACTGTCATTATTTTTTCCTCCCAAAGTTTTTATATTCAGTGGTTTGACACTTTTATCTAATGAAAAATTTTGTATAGGTTTTTGTAAAAAAAACTGTCCTTTTTGTATCAAATTTTTTAGTGAATTTGCTACTTTTTTTGCTTTTTTATAATTTGATAGAGCTCTTGTAGGAACTTCTCTTCTATTTATTTTTATAGAACCTTTTCTTAACTCCTCGTAATTAATCTCACCAAGAACTGGTCGGTTTCTTGATGGAACACTATAATCATAAATAGTTGTGTAAATATCACGATTTCTAACTAAAGTATACTTTAAAATTTCCTTATTTAAAATAGGTATAGGGACTCCAATTCCAACTGAGAGTGAAACTCCATATTTTGGAACTGTGACTGCCTGAATAAATTCGGGTTTAATATTTTTTAAATTACCAATAACACCAAGACTTCCAGCTGACTGTTTTGGTACACCATTAATAGTTCTAGGAACTTTTGATTTAAATTGAGTTCCTTCAGCCACAACGTAACCTTGAGAACCGCCAAGGAGAATTCTTGTGCCAATTCCAATAGTTTTATAATATGGGTCATTGAGTAAAGGGCTTAATTCTCCTGTTGTAGAATAATTTGCATTACCAAAATTTGATAATAATTTTCCCATATATGTATAGATAGTTTTTCTAGAAGAATTTGTTGCAACTCCATAGTTTTGATAACAATTTCGTGGATTGAACATTACCGCTTGATTTACTGTTTTTAAAGAGATATATGTATCAATTTTTTTTCTAGGATAGCAATCTGTAGGAAATCCAATAGCTTTAAGATGGATTTCTTTACCTTTAATAAGATCTTCAATTACATGCGCGCCCCCATAGCGTAAATTTAGATTTTTATCTAACTCTGTTGCACCAAAATAAACATCAACAGCTGCAAGTCCGCAATAAGCAGGTATTCCATTTAACCAAGCTTTTCGGATTTTTATAGGTGGTTCGGAATGGCCAAAATTTAAATAAATTCCAGATGAACACATCGGACCAAATGTTCCAGTAGTTACAACATCAACTTCATCTAAAACCTTCTTTTCCCCATATTTGCTAACTAATTCAATAATTTCTTCTGCATTTACAACAACACATTCTTTATTTGCAATTTTTTTGTTAATCTCATCATAGGTTTTTGTTTTGCTCATTATAGATATTATTAGTTGAACTACTATAATAATATTTTTTGTCAAAATTATTCCGATAAGAATAAATATACCCTATTCATATAATATAATCATGTTTTATGAACTAGATAAAATAAAACAAATGAGACAAAAACTTGGATTAACACAGATTCAACTTGCTAAATTAGTAGGAGTAAGTCAATCTTTAATCACGAAGATTGAAAGAGGAAAATTAGAGCCATCTTACTTAATTGCTAAAAAAATATTTACTTTACTAGAAGAAAAATTGGCGGAAAATCAAAAAGAAATAATTGCTAAAACCATTTGTACAAAGGGAATAATTTCAATAGGTGCCGAAGATACTGTAGACAAAGCAATCAAAATGATGGAAAAAATGGCAATCTCTCAAATGCCAGTAATAAAAGATAATGTAATTGTCGGAAGTGTTTCTGAAGCAACTTTTATTAAAAATTATGAAAAAATTAGAAATAAAAACGTTAAAGTCAAAGAAATAATGGATGAACCTTTTCCAGCATTACCAGAGGACACTCACATTTCATTGATTAGAGATATTCTGAAAACATATTCTGTAGTAGTTTTAACAAAAAAAGGAAAAACAGTTGGAATTATTTCAAAGGCTGATCTATTAAAAAAATTGTAAAAATTCAGCATTATTTAATCTAATGTATCTCCTGTTGAGTTATTAACCTTCAGCTGACTTAATTATTATTCCAATATTCTCTGAAACATTGGGGAGTAAAATATAAATTTTAAGAAAAATGAAAACATTGGATGGTCCTGTAATTTCTCAATCAATCTGCTAAATATTCTAGCCATAGGATTTATACTTCTTGGTACAATTATTGATAAACTTCCATCGATATTACATACATTATCATTTATATCTTTAGCACTAACAGTTATTACATATAGTCTGAACGCCTGAGTCCAAGTATGCGTAAACTTTTGATCCACCCCTGATGGATATGGGCCTAACCAACCGGTTGTTTCATCACCCCAATTTATCTTATAAAATACGTCTTCCCCTTCAGGGTCTTTAGCACGTATTGTATATTCAGTCGGTTGATTTACACCCACAATGGTGGGACCTTGTATAAGAGGAGTACCAGGTGGTTTGTTACTTCCTCCATCAGTGGTAATGAAATCCCATACCGGCCCTGCCGATTGTTGACCATGACTATCTATTGCAATTACCTTCCAATAATATTTTAGATTATAAGTCAAACCTGACACAGGATAGGAAGTACTATCAAGATTACGTTTCCATATAGGTGGATTACTAGTTGTTCCAAAGTATAAATCATATAGAACTGTATCACCAGGATTTGGATCACCACCACTCCAGCTAAGAGTTATGTCTATAGGTACATCTGTAGCACCATCTGCCGGATTTGGATTGCTCGGAGTATAAGGTGGGTCATTATCACCTGTTGTAAAACTCCATTTTGGACCTGCCTTTGTTTCACCATAAACATCCTCTGCAACTATCTTCCAATAATACTTTGTATCAAAATCCAACGCTCCAGGATCATAACTGTATTCTGGATAGCCAACGTATACTAACGGTGGATCACTACTCTCTCCAAAATAAATATCGAAAACTAAATCATCGCCGTTTGGATCTGTGCAAGTCCAAGATATATCAGCATGAATATCAACATTAGTTGCTCCATTTGATGGTGAAGGATTGGATGGACTGTTTGGTGGATCATTATCCCCTGTTGTAAAACTCCATATTGGCCCTTGAGAAGTTGCACCCCATTCATCTTCTGCAACAATCTTCCAATAATATGTTGTTTCAAATTCCATAGTTCCAGGTTCATAAGTTGTTTGTGGTAGATTAGTAGCAACTAAAGGAGGATTACTAGTTGTACCAAAGTACACATCATAAAACAAATCATCACCATCTGGATCATTACATGTCCAAGATAAATCAACATCAACTCCAACATTTGTAGCACCATTAGACGGTGAAGGATTGCTTGGTGGATCTGGAGCTGTATTAATCCAGGTTGTAAAATGCCATATAGAGCCAGTTGTTGATGCACCATTATCATCATGTGCTACTATCTTCCAATAATAAGTATCCCCATAATCCATGGTGCCTGGATCATAGGTAGTTTCAGTAATTCCAGATGCGATCAAAGGTGGGTTACTACTCTCTCCGAAATACACATCATATGTTAACGGGTCACCATCAGGATCACTACAAGTCCAAGAAAGATCTGCATCTACATCTACATCAGTTTCTCCATTTTCTGGGTCAGGGTTACTAGGTGGATTCGGAGGATCGTTTTCTAACCAAGTAACACTCCAATGATCAAGTTCAGGAG
>JAGMDE010000108.1 GCA_023128855.1 Thermoplasmatales archaeon
CATCTCAAGCAATGCCCATTGATGAGCCTCACCCTGTGTGTAATCTCCAGATGTCACTTTGGTTGTAAAGAAATAATCAAATGACTGACACGATCCATCATAGGGGTCATCCCATGCATGAAGCCCATAAGCAACCTTTGTTGAACCAAGAAATCCGATAGCACCTTGTTTAAGCATAGCCTGTCCAATATTGAGGTAATCTGTATCTGAATTGCTACAGGCAGCCGCAAAAATAATAGCAGGATAGTCATCATTAAGACTATTGCAAGTAGCTGTGTTTACAAAAGCCTGACTCGGGTAATATTCATAACATGCAGTAGGTGATCCATGACCAGCCCAATTTACAAAAGCAAATTTTCCTGATGACCAAACAGTTTGAACATTATTATAGTCCAAATTATAATCCATCGGATAACTGGATTGCCCCTGTTCATACATCCTTGTCTTTGTCCAACTTGTCATCCATGTTTGATCAATCTTTTCCTCCATCAATACAGCGTTATCAGTATCAGACCAGAAAAACGCACCCAATAAAAGAATATTTTTCTTAAAAGAAACATCAGAGTTCTGCTCATAATCAACAGATTTTTGACAAATATTTGAAACAGTTGTTGAACTACTCCAAGGAATCCTACCAACATTAACCTCTGCATAGAAATCAATAGGATCAGAATTTTCACCCCATTTATGATCACCATCAGCATCCCATGATTGACTGTCAGGTAATGAAAGCTCTGCATAGTAGTAATCTGTTTCAGGTTTTCCATATCCTGTATCCTGCCAACAGCGACGCATCGGAACATCATCATAATGTCCAATAAGACAAACATCTTCAATACCCCATTCACTTGAAGGATATTTATCACGCAGGAAGTTTCTCATTTTTTCAGCAAGATCGTAACCATCATAATTTGAACTAATCCATGAGGTGGTTACAACTTTAACACTTTTACCTTTAGTTCCCTCCCAATTGGCTAATGGAGTTACTGATGACTCCAATGAATTAGTAGTGATAATAACATAATCATATGTATCCCGGCCCAAAGGACTATTTGGATACCAAGCTTTAGCTTGATTATAATTAAAAACAATTCTTTCTGCTCGTTGCTCCATACTCGGAAGATTATCAACCATTATATCATCAGTTGAATGCCCTTCAGGAAATTTATAGCTCACAAAAACATCTACCTCAGGATAATACATCAATTGACCAGACGAAGGGTAATACGTAAACGGATTAAATCTAACATCCACCAAATTATATTTTCTAAAACCAGCAGTTCTAACAAACTCAACATTGGAAGAAGGATAAGGCTCCTCAGATAAATAAACTGAGTTATAATTTTCTTCATACGTTCTCAGTTCCTGCTGAAAAATCTCAGGATCTTCCTCACCTATCACCCCTGGCAAAGACACCGGTGGAACATCATAATTACCTTCAAGAATTATACTATCCGGTAATTCAAAACTGACATCAACAAGCTCAGCACCCGGAGGAATAGCAATTGAAAAAATTTTTGATGGCAAATTAGGCGTACCTGGGATTAATAGATGACCAAAATCCTTGATAGAAATTTCATCTCCAAACTTAGTGCTTTCAATTTTATATGAACCACTAGGTATTTTCACACTTATTGTACCATCTGTTATTTCAGTTTCCTCATTTTTACTTATACCTGTTCCTACTATAACGCTACCAATCAGTAGCAAACAAATCAATATACATGTAATTTTTTTCTTCATTTTTCTCCCCCTTTAGATTAACGTCTGTTAATAGTTATCCATTTATTTAAGTTTTTATCTTAGTAATCTTATTGTATGTTTGGGCATCGATTTTAGGCGAAAGTTTATTTAGTGAGTCTTATGGTTTGTTTTTGAATGAAACAACAGATTCGATTGTTAGGCATTGATGATTCTCCATTTAAATTTACTGACAAACAGGGCATAGTAATAGGCGTAGTTATGAGAGGTGGAGAATACTTAGAATGCGTTTTGAGAAGACATATAACAATTGATGGAAATGACGCAACTTTTGTTTGTAAAGATATGATAAAAAAAACAAAGCATAGGGAGCAACTAAAGGCAGTCCTTCTAGATGGGGTTGCACTTGGCGGATTTAATGTAGTTGATATTGAAGATTTGTATAATTATACAAATATTCCAGTTTTGACAATTACAAGAGATAAACCTGATTTTGACAAAATTAAGTTGGCGTTAAAGAAAAACTTTGATGATTGGGATGTTCGTTGGGGTTTAATTTCAAAAGGAAAACTACATGAAATAAAAACAAGCCATAATCCTATTTATGTAAAGTTTATTGGTATAGATATTGAGGAGGCAAAAGAAATAATAAAGCTATCTACTATACGAGGTGTCATACCGGAGCCGATTCGTGTGGCTCATCTGATAGCATCTGGTATTACAAGAGGTGAATCCTATGGGAATGCCTAAAGCAATGGTCGATAGGAAAAAATGTCTTTCATGCGGAGGCTGTATTTCAGTTTGCCCTCAAGATGCACTTTCAATGGAAGGAATGAAGGCTTTAGTTGAGGATGATAAATGCATTAGTTGTGCTATTTGTATTAGAATCTGTCCTGTTGGAGCAATTAGCGGGGAGGTGTACTCTTAATGAAATACGATTGTGTTGTCGTTGGATCAGGGCCCGCAGGTAGTATTACTGCTAGATTTGCAGCAAAAACTGGCGCAAAGGTTCTAATTATTGAACGAAGGCAGGAAGTAGGTGTCCCTGTTCTTTGTGGAGAGGGCATCAGCAAAAAGATTGATGAATGGAATATGCTAGAAAGCAGAAGATGGATTGCTGGCGATATGGAGGGAGCAAGAATCTATTCGCCAGACAGAACATGTGTGACTCTATCTGCAGAACAAGCTGGAAATGAAACTGGATATGTTGTTTACAGAGATATTTTTGATCAAGAGTTAGCTAGACTTGCTGCGAGAGACGGTGCTAAAATTATGATGAACACACAGGCAACAGATCTTCTTAAAGATAAAGACAAAATTAAAGGTGTTAAAGTAAAACATTTCGATGAAGAGTTTGAAATCGAAGCAGATATTGTTGTTGGTGCAGATGGAGTAGAATCAAAAATTGGCAAATGGGCTGGAATTAATACAACCTTGAAGCCGAAAGATTTGGAAACTTGTGCCCAATATACTCTTACAAACATTGATTGTAAAGATGCATATTGTGATTTTTATCTAGGAAAACAAATTGCACCTGGTGGTTATGTCTGGGTTTTTCCAAAAGGTAAGGATGTAGCAAATGTTGGAATAGGAATCCTTGCAAGTCTTAGTGAATCCGGGATGGCAAAGAAACTACTCGATAATTTTATAGCAAATGAACCAAGGTTGCAAAAAGGAGAACCAATTCGTTTTCTAGCAGGAGCAGTCCCTGTCACCAATCCTGTTGAAACAACTGTTCAAGACAATTTACTTCTAGTCGGAGATGCTGCAAGACATGTCGATCCAATAACTGGTGGAGGTCTTACACATTGTTTGGAAGGAGGTAAAATTGCAGGTGAAACAATTGGAATGGCTGTAGAAAAACAACAGTTTGACCAAGAAACGTTATCTGTTTATGAAACTGGTTGGAAAGAAGCTTTTGCAAAAAAGATAAAGAGAAATTATATGGTAAAAGAAATCTTGCTTGATATGGACGATAAAACCTTAAATATGCTTGCTGACTCATTGAAAGACGTAAAGTTTGATGAAATTAGTACACTTGGGCTTATAAAGGCCCTTGTATTAAAACATCCAACCTTATTGATGAGGCTGAGGCCTTTAATGAAGGTATCAAAAGAGGTTTAGGAGAATAAAAATATGAAATGGGGGATAATCTGTAACTTCCATCTAGATAAAGCAATATCATTATCAAGTGAGATATGTGATTTTTTAAGCGATAAGGGAGAAATTTTCGCTGAGGATTGTGTGGCAAAAGGGAAGGGAGTGACAGGATATTCCCACAAAGAGATTAACAAAGAGTCAGATATAGTCATTACAATTGGTGGCGATGGGACGATATTGAGAGCTTTGGAAAATATAGATAAACCAATTTTTGCGATTAATTCAGGTGGAATGGGTTTTCTGACAGAGGTTGAATCAAAAGATGCATTGAGAGAATTAAAACGAGTTGTTGATGGGGATTATAACGTTGAAGAACGGGCTAAGTTAAAAGTTATGGTCGATGGAAAAAGACTGCCCGACGCTGCAAATGAAGTTACAGTTCAGACTGCTCGTATTGCCAAGATAATTTATTTGGAAGTTTATGTGGAAAATGAACTGATCGAAGCTTTCGGTGCTGATGGTGTAATTATTGCGACTCCAACTGGCTCTACAAGTTATGCCTTAAGTGCAGGTGGTCCTATTTTAGATCCCTCTGTAGGTGGAATGGTCATTGCTCCTCTTGCACCTTTTAAATTATCTGCCCGGCCATGGGTGGTACCGCTGGATAAAAAAGTTGGAATAAAATTGGTCCATAAAAGCAAGGAGTCAAAGATTGTAATAGATGGAGAGTCTCCTCAATCAATAACATTGGATAGCGATATTGTTATAACAGAATCTGAAAAGAAGGCTCGTTTTGTTAGATTTGGGGAATCATTCTATCAAATGGTTAGGACAAAATTGGTGCGATAAAACAATGGGTATTTTTGATAAAAAACAGGGCAATTCAGTTCAACCTGAATGGAAGATTACAGAGAAATGTCTTGAATTAATTTTAGAAAGTTCAAAATCAACATATCCGAATGAATTTGGCGGGCTTCTAAGGGTTGATGATGACATAAAAGATACAATTACTGAAGTTGTACTACTGCCGGGTACAATCTCTGGTGACTCACATGCAATTTTTAAACTTCATATGATGCCAATAGATTTTTCAATTGTTGGAACAGTTCATAGTCATCCCTCTCCTTATGCAACACCTTCAGATGCAGACTTGCTACTTTTTAGAAAACATGGTAAGGTTCACATTATTGCAGCAAATCCTTTTAATAAAGATTCTTGGAAAGCATATGATTATAATGGTGAAGAAATAGATTTGAAGGTTGTCTAAATTGCATTTAAAAATTATCTTATTTTTCAACATCTTTTTATCCTACTTTTCTTGGGGTTGGTTTTTTAAAGAAATGGATGTTATGAAAATGTTGTAGAAATAAATGGAAATTTTCTTAAGCTATCACTGAGATTAACATTTGTTAATCCGGGGGTTATAAATGAAGAGATTAATTGTAATATGTTGTATAATTTGTTTAGTTAGTAGTTCAACAACCGCATTTGCTCTTCAAAAACCATCAACAATTAGATCAGATGATATAAATGCAGTAACTCTATCTGAAAAAGATGATTCGATTACTGTTCCAAGATGTGGACCAAATAATGATAATATCATTATTAAAATATTGGAGAAGCTTTTAGCAATAATTCCCCCTATTTTAATTGCTATGTTTTTACTTCTTACGTAATAAATGGACTAGAGATTTTTCAAATGTAAAAATAATATATAATCCTCTAGATGAGTTATTCTTAAAAAATTGGTTTAAAATAAAAACTTGAAAATTATGATTTGGGTGATTTACAAACTTCATTATAAAAAAGTATAAATATTATTAACTCGAATTATACTTTTGACATATGATGAAAATAAAAAAAAGATTGTCGTTATTTATTTTGATAACAATTTTAATTATTTCTAGTATGTCAGTCTCGTCTACTGTAAATAATTTTTCTTCTGAAATTAATAATATAAATACCCCCGAGAATTATCTAATTAAAGATGTACCATACTATGGACAAACAGGTCCATATTGTGCTTATGCAGGATTAGTTATGATTTTACGATATTATGATAAAAATATTTCTGAGAGGGAAATATTACATAATTCTGGTGTGGGTTTTTCATTATCATATGATTCTGATCGACGATATATTTTAAGTGGTGTAGACACTTCTTTGTACAGTAAAGATCGAGAATTTTTAGCAGGTCTTTATAATTTGTCTTATGAAGAATGGAAAGCACCTGCAGAATTAACAGATGAAGAAAGTTGGCAAGAATATTGGTTAAGAACTAAGCAAAACATTTCAAATAATAT
>JAGMDE010000109.1 GCA_023128855.1 Thermoplasmatales archaeon
ATCCAGGTTGTAAAATGCCATATAGGGCCAGTTGTTGATGCGCCATTATCATCATGTGCTACTATCTTCCAATAATAAGTATCCCCGTAATCCATAGTGCCTGGATCATAGGTAGTTTCAGTAATTCCAGATGCGATCAAAGGTGGATTACTACTCTCTCCAAAATAAACATCATAGGTTAATGGATCACCATCAGGATCACTACAAGTCCAAGAAAGATCTGTATCTACATTTACATCAGTTTCTCCATTTTCCGGATCAGGGTTACTAGGCGGATCCGGAGGATCGTTTTCTAGCCAAGTTACACTCCAATGATCAAGTTCAGGAGATGTTGAGGGCACATCTCTTGTAAACGTAGCCATTAATCTAATTGACGTACTTGTAATCTCAGAGATACTCTCCCCTGGTTCAATATCATCGATGAGAATATTACCAGATGTCCCATGTAAAATTGAAAATTGAATATCTGATCCGTCATAAATTGCATTAAACTCATCCCAATAATCATCTGAAGGTTTTGTAATTTTAACAGATGTTATATGAGCAATTAAGACTTGATCATTTTCAGAACCAACAGAATAAGAAACAGATAAACCAGATTCTGTTGCTAGTTCCACTATATTTCCAAAAACATCAGGGTAAAAATCATATTGAGATGGATAGTCCTCACGAATGTCCTCCCATGCAACAAAAACCTTGCCATTATAGATATCAATATTTGCCCAATCACCCTCTGCATCACTACCCACGGAAAACTCAAATGCTGTATCTCCTACATTTCCATCTGCGGAAACTAACTTACCCCAGATGGCATCACCATCGTCATATGTTACTAGATATGGATCATCAAAACCAGTCATTGGATAGGTTACTATATCTGTTCGAACATAATCTCCACCACTAATTTGGAAATTATCTTTAACAGTGCTACCAGAGGAGTCTAAAATATGTCCCCAAACATTTCCACGCCAGTCGCCACTGGAAATATCTCCATCATTCCATGTGACCAAATATTCATCAGTTTCGTCATTAAAGTAAGCGCAAGGAAAATTATAATCGAGATTTGATGACCCATCTGCTAGTTTTTGAGCTGAACCGATAATATTTACATTTTCATCAAAAAGACCTGCATAAATGTCAAATGGGCCGTTATCTGGTGTTTCACCTTCCTCCCAAACAATCAAATATCTTTCATTTACTGGGTCAAAAGCAATCCAGGGTTCACACTGACTATCAGATGCAGTAGAAATTGTTTTTTCTCCTCCAATTTGGTTACCATTTGTATCATATAGTTTACCATAAATATTGTAGTTACTAGTACCCTGACGGGCATCCTCCCATACTACTAAAAATCGGTTATTTACAGAATCAAATTCAACATTGGCATCAGCCTGAATGTTGCTTTCAGAACATACATCAATTACAGTACCAAGTGAAAAACCTGACCCACTCTTTGTTAATGTTCTAGCTCGGATATTCATAGTATTTGCACCTGGGTTTGCTACAGTAGCATATCGTTCCCAAGCAACTAAGAACTTTCCACCACCATAATCAATTGATGGATCTTCATTTCTATAATAAGTTGTAGTATCTTTATATATTAATTCATCATCGACAACTCTTGTTCCATCAGGTTCATACATCGAACCTCTAAGTTCTTGTTTAAAACCCCATGTATAAGGTGGATAATATGCTTGACCTTCTTCCCAAGCTATTAAAAATTCGCCTCCACCATAACAAACATCAGGATCCCAAGTTCCTTCATTATCAGCATGATTAGTAATTTGTTCATCGGTTGACCATTCTTCATCCCAATCAGAAAACACACCGCTGAAATCACTTTCACTTGTTGCACTAGGATTTCCATAAAACATATGAATCTCACTAGATCCAATAGGTAGAGATGGTATATTCACCCATACAGTTGCAGAACCAGAAGTATAAGATTCTATCCAATATTCAAGCCAGACATTAGGCTCGTCTTCATGTTTGAATCTTAAATCATCGTAATCTGATTGCATGTCTGAATCATAGTTTATTGTCATTTCCAATGCATAACCTGAAAGAGTCTGCCCAGCACTGTTTGTTACACTAATAATTCTCATCTTTGTAAAATCAGCATCGGTCCAAGTAGAATATGTATCTGACATTGACACAACACCGTCGGCAACTACATAATGGTCAGTCATTCCAGAGCCTGGCGGGTTATCATCAATTTTTGAATCATCATTAAATGGATCTTCCCATGTACCTAAAGGTTCACCTAGAATACCAATTGCCTGACCTGCTGGTGCAATAACTAATAAAAATAATATAGACACAGCAGTTATTTTCAAAATTAAGCTATTTCCTTTCATTTTACCCCCTAACTACTAGTTATTATATATGTCACCTTGTTATATTTAAACATTCTTATATAATTTTGAATCATTGTTATAATTTAAAGAAAAATTGTCTTTTTTTGCTAAAAAAATTACGTGTAAATTGAAATAAAATTTCAAATTCATTGATTTGTAGGAATCTTATAGCAATTATCGATATATCTAATCTGTGTATGAGTATGTAATCTTTTTAATGCATAAGACTTTTCTTTTTTGTTAATTTTAGCTTGTGCAATAGCCTCCTCTAAAAAGTTAATTGAATTTGCATACGTTTGACGATCTACTTCATAAGGTACAGCGTCTTTTCCGCCATGAGCAAATGTAAATTTTATTGGATCATTCCATGAAGGTTTCTCACCATATATGAGATCAGAAATTAATGCAAGAGCTCTAATAGTCTTTGGTCCAACTCCTCGCATTCCGATTAATTCTTCATAATCTTTAGGTTGAAAATCATAGATTTCTTTCATTTTATTCCAATTAATGCTTCGCGGCATCGTAAGATTTTCAATGGGTTTATTGTATTGTCTAGACAGCATCCAGTTGTCTAATGTTCTCTGAGTTTGAGGTCTTGTTAATTCTGCCCAATCTCTCTTAAAATGCCTTGGATTATCATTAACGAGATCAACTGATATTTTCTGAGCTGTTCCGCTTTGTTTAGCTGTCATATCTAATACTTTTTCCTGACGTTTCTCTCCCAGTATAGCGTTATGTGGTTCGCATACGAAGTTATCTACATTTTCAGAAAACCAATGGTAACGGCGGGCATAATTTGTTTTGTCATTCATACCCTGTTGAATTATTGTCCAAAGACCATTTTCTGAAAAAAGAAAAACATGATGATACAAGTCATGTCCATCTTGAATTGCAGTGTTATCAATTTTAGCAGCCATTCGACTGGAATATTGAAGTCCCTCAATTTTTGCGGTCGATAAATTGTACAATTCACCGGTTATTTCTATTTCTTGAGGTGTCTTTCTTGATGCTTTACCTTTGCCTCCAGCTACAGTAAAACCATATTCCTCTGAATTTATTGCCTCTTTTAGAGCGCCACATGTAACAGTAGTCGTTCCACTTGAGTGCCAATCAAATCCTAGTACACAAGATAAAGCTTGAAACCAAAATGGATCAGAAAGTCTACGTAAAAACTCATCTTTACCGTATTCATAAGATATTACTTCAGTAATTCCTTTTGATAATGCTACCATTCTTTTGAATAACCATCGAGGCGCTTTACCGGGATGTAATGGAAGATTTGCCACTCCTGTTTTAGCCATTTCTAATAGATGATTGAAAATCAAAGTATTAATATTTTTTAGGAGGTAAATTAAAGTATTCCAAAAGTTTGAATACTTTCAATGACCCCATTTTTACATATATAAAGGAAAAACGTTCTTCATGGTATTAGATTGACGTGAGATATGGGGGACATGCCAGCCCCTGCAGCGCTGGCATTTCTGCCAACATTTTTAGATTCATCCCATTCCTTCCCATCCCCTCTCCTCCTCTCTTTTTTTTCTTTGGCTTTTAGTTTAATTTGGAAGCTATGCTTAGAGGCTGATCATATCTTTAATTAGATATTCTTGAATAGTAATGGTTATATAATATATTAAACATCATATATTTATGATACTGAGGTGTGGTTGATGGTAAAAATAAAAATTCTTACTGTTATTGCGTTGTTATTTGTAATTTCTAGTTCTTTTATCGTGTCTGGGACTAATCCTAATGTTACTTTAAAAACACCTTTGGATGAGCCAACTGGGTTTATCGAATGGGAGCAAACATTTGATTCAGAGAAACGGGACATAGGTACATGTATTTAACAGACCAACGACGGCGGATACATCTGTGCTGGTCATGGAGATGGCTATAAAGTAATGCTTATTAAATTAGACAACATGGGAAACATACAGTGGAATAAATATTTTGAACATGGCCATCCAGATTACGGCAGGTATGTTCTGCAAACAGATGATAATGGATACATTGTGTTAGCTGAGACTGAGATAAATGATTTTGAACATGTCTGGCTTATAAAAACTGATGAAAATGGGAATAAAGAATGGGAGCGTTTCCTTAGTTTTAAGCAAGAAAGTTCAGGTTACTGCATCCAACAAACCCATGATGGCGGCTATATTATAACAGGTTATACGAGTCCTCTTAACTGGTTGAACTGCTACGACGTTTGGTTATTGAAGGTTGATAATTTAGGATACGAGGAATGGAATCAAACTTTTGAACGTAGCTGGTATAATAGGGCATATTCTGTTAAACAGACAACAGATGATGGATATATTATTGTTGGAGGAAAAGCACCCACTCTGGAGGGAAACGCTGATATCTGGTTGATAAAAACAGATGAATATGGAAACACGCAATGGGATAAAACCTTTGGAGATGAGTCAACATGGAATACGGGTCGTTGTATACAGCTGACTTCTGATGGCGGATACATTATTGCAGGAGAACAATTATTAATAAAAACTGATGCTAATGGCAATGAGGAATGGAGTAAGTCAATTGGCAGCATGTGTGTTCAACAAACAACTGACGGCGGATACATAATCACAGGATATAAGGAATACTGGTGGAAGGAAACATTTAAAAATAAAGATCTCAAGCTGATTAAAACCGACTCACAGGGAAATAAGGAATGGACACGTGTTTATGGTGGAGAATACAGGGATGCTGGGAATTTTGTTAAACAGACAGCAGACGAGGGATACATTGTCGTAGGATATACAGAGTTCCCTTACAATTATCCAGTTCAAGAGCGTGATGTGTGGGTGATAAAAACAGGTAAAAAACCATTAAGTAATGAGTTTAATAAACAGATCAATAATATTCCGGTTGGCTGCCAACGCAGCTTTTATTCAAATCGAGTTTCTATAAATCTTTTTGATAAAATTTTGAATCAGGTAATACATCTTAGGTAAGCCTGTAATATCTTACAGGTCTTTTCAAAGTGTCTAATTTTCAAACATATCAACACATACCAGTATTTTTAATAATAAAGTCGATATAGCCAAGAGAAATGCAAAGACAACTTTCATCATTTGATATCTATGTACTTGTTTCAGAACTCCAGAATTTAAAAGGAAGTTACATAGATAAGATATATCAACTTACTCGTGACGAGTTACTTATTAGAATTAAAAATATTCAAACTAAAGAAAAAGAGTCTATTTACATTAGAAATGGAGTTTTTCTTAGTGTAACACAAAAGGAACTAAAGACACCACAAAGACCGACAATGTTTGCAATGGCCTTGAGAAAATACCTTCAAAATGGAAGAATAATAGAAATATCCCAGCATGAATTTGATAGGATAATTATTGTTAAAATTGGTAAAAAAGAGGGAGAGTATTCTCTTGTAATCGAGTTTTTTTCTGATGGAAACATTATCCTTGCCGATCCAGAAGGAAAAATTATTTTACCTTTAATTAGACAAGCCTGGGCACATAGATCCATCAAGGGTAGAGAACCTTATACACCGCCACCAGCTCAAATAAATCCATTTAATTT
>JAGMDE010000011.1 GCA_023128855.1 Thermoplasmatales archaeon
ACATGTCAAAAGATGCAGGAAAAAAAGAATTTCCGAAACCTAATCCTGAGGCATTAAAGAAACTTTTCAAAGGAATTCGCACAGTAGCTCCAGATTTAAAAACACTTCATATTGATAATGCAAACCCTGGTGTTATAGCACGTTATCCAAAAGAATGTAAACTGATTGCAAAATCCATTATAAGATATCATACATCAGGAGATGTTGCTGCATTCGGCGTTGAAAGTGTTGATCCAGTTGTTATAAAGAAAAATAATCTCAAAGCCTCTGCTGATGAAGTATTAAGCGCTATAAAACTCCTTAACGAAGTTGGTTCAAAAAGAGGGGCTAACGGCATGCCTGAGTTACTCCCAGGTCTTAACTTTGTTTTTGGACTGGATGGTGAATCAAAAAATACATATGAACTAAACTATGAATTTCTTAAAAACATACTTGATCAAGATCTTCTTCTAAGGAGAATTAATCTTCGCCAGATTATTCCCATTCCTGGTACAAAGATGTATGAAATAGGTAGTAAAATTGTTTCAAAAAACAAAGGATTGTTTCAAAGATTTAAAAGAAAAGTTAGGGAAAACATTGAACAACCTATGCTTATGAAACTTCTACCAGAGGGTACAACCTTAAAGGATGTTTATTCCGAAAAATATGATGGTAAACTTACATTTGGGAGACAAATAGGTAGTTACCCATTACTTATTGGAATTCCAGGGGTCTATGCATTAAACAAGTTTTACAACGTGAAAGTAGTAGATTATGGTTACAGATCAATTACTGCGGTTCCATTTCCAATAGATATAAACAAGGTTTCAAAGGAAACCTTACAAGCAATTCCAGGGATAGGTCAAAAAAGGGCATTAAGGATTCTTGCTAATAGACCATTTAAAAATAAAAAGCAACTGATTGACTCCATGGATGATCCAGTAGTTGCAGATAAAATACTGGAATATGTATCTTTTAATCAGTGAGATATTTATACGGTTTTTCTATATGGATGTGCTATATGGGTAAAGTAAGTTTTAAATCACTTGAAAAAAAAATCAACTATTCATTCAAGAATGAGGAACTGCTAAAAAGTGCATTAACGCATAAAACATATGCATTTGAAGCAGATATTCCCTTAGAGTTTAATGAGCGTTTAGAATTTTTAGGTGACAGCATACTTGGTTTTGTCGTTGCAGAACAGCTTTATAGAGGTAATAGGTATTTTTCAGAAGGTGAACTTACTCGTAGACGAGCAACTCTTGTAAAAAACAGTTTTTTAGCGAAAAGAGCAAGAGAATTAGACCTTGGTAGATACCTATTGTTTGGTAGAGGTGAAAAGAAACAAAATGGTGAGAGAAATCCCACGAATCTAGCAAATGCACTGGAGGCTTTAATTGGTGCGGTTTATTTAGATTCTGATTTGGAAACTGTTAAAAAATTTATCTTTGATAATGTGTTTGAAACGGTATCTGAATTCTAAAAAAAAATCCTTTTTTAAGGCAAAAAACGAGAAAATATGGGAAACGTTTAAATATCAAGTAACTATATAATTAACAGTAGTTAATAAGGGGGTAATGAATGAGAAAAATGTTACCACTATTAGTGGTAGGAATTTTAGTCCTAGGTGGACTTGGAGCTGTTTCTGGTACTGAAAGTGAGAAGAAAGAAATAACATCTGAAAAAATAGTTTTTTCACAACCAATTGTTGATGTAAAAGGTGAATTTGTAACAATAGCTATAGATGAAACAAATTCGTTTATTATGGAGCAAGGCAAACCTATGCTTCCATGTTATACACAAAAGTTTACATTTCCATTTGGCACACAAATTGAAGGGGTAACTTGTACACCCTCAAGTTTTGTAACTCAAACTGTTTCTAAAGATGTAGAACCAACGCCTCTTGCAGCAATTGTTGGAACAACTATTTCAACATCAAGTATACAAAGATTAAATTATGGAACTGAACTTTATCCATCAGCTTGGTTTGAATATGATGTTGCAACTGGACTCTATAAAGGGGATTTAAGTACAATTGTTACTGTACAAGTTAATCCAGTTAAGTATCATCCAGTTGAAAAAACAATTGAGATGGCTAAAGAAGTTGACATAAAAATTGCTTATGAACCACCAAATAATCCAAGACAGACTAGAGCAGATCACGAGTTACTAATAATATGTGCAGATGAATATAGTGATGAGCTTGCGACCTTTGTCACTCACAAAGAAGGAAGAGGAATAACAACAAAGTTAGCAACATTGACTGAGGTTTATGCAAGTGTTTCTGGTGATGACGACCAAGAAGAAATTAAATTGTACATAAAAGACTCAATGGAAACCTGGGGCACAACAAGTGTTCTTTTAGTAGGTTCCAATTCAAAACTTCCTACAAGAAAGGTATATTGTTATTTTGCAGCTGGAGACGATGATGAAATTTTCATAAGTGATCTCTATTATGCAGATATCTATTATGGAACAGGTGAATTTGCAAAATGGGACAGCAACGGAAATGGAAGACATGCAGAATATCGATGGCTGGGTAATACTGATACAGATATAGATTACCATGCAGATATTAGATTTGGTAGATGGGCGTGTACAAGTGGAGCGCAAGTAACAACCTGTGTAAACAAGGTAAAATATTACGAAAATAATCCTGCATATCTAGAAGACTGGTTCTTTGATCTTGTTGTTGTCGGTGGTGATTCATTTATTGATGAAGAAAATGATCCAGATTATGTTAGAGAAGGAGAATTTGTAAACGAACATGTAATTGATATGATGACTGGATTTGTACCTAATAAGCAATGGGTATCAAATGGTAAATTAACACAACCTTTAATGGGAGTTACGAATCTTAATAATGCTATCAATGCTGGCTGTGGTTTCGTTGATTTTTCAGGGCATGGTAATCCAATAACTTGGGCAACACATCCATGGAAAGATGGCAGTAAATGGGTTCCAACTCCAACTAAGGGATACTACAATACTAATGCCCAATCATTAGATAATGGAAATGAGCTCGCAATTATTACAATAGAGGCATGTTCAACTGCTAAATTCAACGATAACTCAAACTGTCTCAACTGGGCTTTTATTCAAAACTCTGGTGGTGGAGCAATAGGCTCCTTTGGAGCAACTGCACTTGGCTGGGGTTATATTGGTGAGTATGTTATTCAAGGACTTATTGGAAAAATAGGTCTTGATACCTTCAGAGGTTACAAGTTAGATGATGCAATTACACTTGGCGAAATGTGGGTCAATGCACTAGAACGAATGATTGAAACAAGTATGGACGGTGCTGAAAGAAAAACAGTTTTGGAATGGCAATGTTTCGGTGATCCAACTCTTCAGATAGCAGAACCATCAGCAGAACCAAATAAGCCATCAACACCTGATGGACCTTCTAGCAACTTACAAACTGGTGTAACATATACATATACAACTTCTGCAACAGATCCAGATGGAGACGACGTAGAATATATGTTCTACTGGGGAGACGATACTTCAAGTGGATGGGTTGGACCATATAACAGTGGCCAAACCGGCTCAGCATCAAAGAAATGGAGTGAAACAGGAACTTACCTAATAACAGCAGTTGCAAAAGATGAACATGGAAAAGTAAGTGTTTGGTCAGATGAATTATCAGTTTCTGTGACAAAAGCAAGATCAAAGGATTTAACCTTTAATGCATTGATTCAAAAATTCTTTGATAACCACCCATACATATTTCCAATACTACGACAACTCTTAGGGTTTTAAACCCTCTCTCTTTTTTTTTATTTTTTTAATAAATATACCGATAAGGTTTCATCATTGTATTTTTTATCTTGAATAACCTTTGCATCAAGATTACTTTTTTTTATTATTGAATCAATTTTCTTTTTATCAGATAGAGAACTAAAAACAAAATAAGCCTCTCCATTCTTTTTTAAAAACTTGGGAAGACCTTCAATATATCTTTTAGTTGCATCAAGACCAGATTTACCTCCATTTAATGCAACATCATACCATCCGCCAACATGATCATCCTTTTTTGTTGTAAGATAAGGCGGATTGAAGATTATTACATCAAAGGTTTCACTGGACAAAAGAGGGGAAAAAAGATCACCCAGCCTTATTTCAAAATTTCCATTTAATATGCTTTGATTCATCAAATAATTCTTTTTAACCAGCTCTACAGCAATTGGGTTTATATCTGTACAAATGACATTAGCACCGATTCTAGCACATTCAAGAGCGATGATTCCACAACCGGTACCAATCTCAAGAACAGAATCATTTTTTTTGATATCAATTGCATCAAGTAAAAGATAGGTGTCCTCAGCAGGGTCGTATACCTCTGGATGGGTTTCAATTAATAGGCTCTTATAATGAAATGAATTTTTGTTCACAATAACAAGTGAAAAACTACTTCTTTTAAAAAGTTTTATAAAGACAAAACCACTGACTAAAAATATGCAGGAGAGAATGAAAGCGCAAATAACAGTTGGTTTATTAGCATACTTTGCTAGTGTTTGGATTTTATATGAGCAAGCAAAAAGCTATCCAATTTTACTAGATGCTATTATACTAATAATTGTGTTGTTAGTTGTAATGTTAGTGCTTTCATACGTAATAATTGCGATACTGGAGTGGGTTAATATCTTTGAGCTGAAAACGAACGCAATACTAACTTTGGTTGTACTTGTTGCGTTTATGATTAATTTAACAATATTCCTTTTATGTAATTCAGGATAACAATCTATTTTTTATCTATCTTATTTAGAAGACTTCTAAAGTTTTGTTCACTTTCACGAAGTGCATTTTCAGCTATTTTATTTTGAGTATTATTTTTTATTACAATGGTTCCGCCACGTCGCCCATCTTCAAATGTTGTTGGGACAACATTTACTTTAAAAAAATAATGTTCTCGGCCCATTTGAAAATCTATATCTTGAGTGAGCTTCTTTCCGTCAAGTGCTTCTTGGATTCCAACCAGCAACTCAGAATGACCCTTAAAAACCTTTGAAATTGCATGATTAATTAATTGGCCTATCAGTTCTTCTCGAGTTATATTAACAAAATTTAGAAATGAATCATTAGCCATGGTTATCTTCAGCTTTGAGTCAAAAACTAAGATATAATCTGACGTATAATTGAGCATATCAAATATTGGAATCCTACGGGATGGAAAAAAAACCTTTGCAGGTCCAAAAGTAATCATTTCTACATGACCGGATATTCGCATAATATCTAGGTATTTAGCAACTGAGTTACGATTAATTTTAATTTTTCTAGATATATCAGTGACCGTCATCCCCTTTGAATTCTCCTGTAGGACCATCTTAATCATCGCTATTTCTTGTTGGTAGTCATCCATTAATTGAGTATGTCTTGAAGGCTATTTATGCATTTCTCTTTTGATTAGCATATTTGCCATGCAATGAACAAAACATTTATATACTTAATATTGTATTTCAGTATTGCAAGGCATTTATGCCATGCAAATGGTGAGGGGTAATGAAAAGCTTCATCTACAGGTCAGTAACGGTTTTGTCTTCCGGAAAACTCTGGATAAAATTCACGACTAACCCAAACGTTGCTGAAAAACTTGGGGGAGTTTTAACGTGCCGATCAAGTTCCGTGCATCCCGTTCCGAACTTTTTCCAAAACTCATCGGCACTATATTTTTACAAACCCATCAAAAAACATCTCTCCATCCTTTCCTCCTAAAAAATGATTCCCCCCTCCCACACATCCCATCTCTCATTAAACACTAAAAAAGGAGGCATTTTTCATTTTATTAGATCTTAAAGAAATATAGTTAGACTTATAAAATTAAGTTATATGCCATAAAACGGGGGGAACGAAAATGAAAAAAGATTATGTTAAAACATTTGCCCTAATCATAATAATTTTATTTTTAGGTAGTCCAGTAATCTCGTCAATATCAAATATAACAATTCCAAATGAACAAAATGTTTCTATATCAGAAACAAAATCATTTACTCCAGATCCAAAAATTGAGGCAGCTATAGAACTTGTGACAGAATCCTTATTAAGAGAATATCTAACAGTATTATGTGTAGAAATTGGTCCTCGGAAAACACAAACATATGGTGCTGAAGAAGCAGCAAAATATATGTATAACGAATTTACAAAAATGGGCCTCCAAACAAGCTATCATTATTGGGAAGATTTTAATGAAAGAAAAAATCACAAATATTTTAAAGATAATAATGTCGAAGCAACACTTAAAGGAATAGATGCTTCATGTGAAGAAATTTTAGTTATTAATGCACATTATGATACTGTAGAGGTATCACCTGGAGCAGTTGATGATGGTTCTGGAACAGTTGCAGTAATGGCTGCTGGATATGCATTAAGTCAATTTGAATTCAATCGTACCATAAAATTTGTAGCATTTTCTGGAGAAGAAATGGGATTAATAGGTAGTAGAAATTATGTAAGAGATCTTTATAAAAATGATACAGAAATTCTTGTTGAATTCAATGCAGATATGGTAGGATATGCTAATACTGCTGAAGAGGGGAGAACTGCTTATGTCTCTCCATCAAAAGATGCACATTGGATAGTTGACGAAATAGAAAAAGTAAACGAGGTTTATGGAATTGATTTCGATATAAAACAAGCTTGGAATCTTTCAGCAAAAGGAATAAGAAGTGGCAGTGATTTTTGGGATTTTGTTTTACATGGATATGAAGCTGTGGCATTCTGGCAATCAGGACGTGGTGGAGGTTTTGGTCATACTCCAGATGATACCATTGATAAAATTAATTTTAGTTATTTAGTCAATATGACAAAACTAATGGTTGCTTCATTGGCCCATATAGCAGATATAGAAGTTTATTATCCACAAGTAAAAATTGGAGCTCCAAAGCGTGGAAGATTTTACATTGAAGATAGAACCTTAAAAGAATTCAAACATGAGCAAACAATCGTAATTAATGATGTTCTAATCTGTGCAGAAGTAAAAGCAGGTGACTCACCAATAGAAAAAGTTGAGTTTTACTATGATGGTAAATTGATGAATACTGATGAAGATCAGCCTTATCAATGGAGATTAAACAAGATTTCATTATTTAGAAAACATATAGTTGAAGTAATATTATATGATGAAGAGGGGAGAACAGCTAGTGACGAAGTAACTTTCCGTTATATTAATTGGAATAAAAGAAAATAACATCAGTGATTTAATAATCAAGAAAAAAAGTTTTACCGTGACTTCAACCCACGTTGATTCTGATAGTTACCAGATTTTTTATCGTAAAGCTCAGTATAGGTGATATAGATATTTGGGTCAACATACAAACTTGTGTTCTCAACAGCTTTTATATTTGTTACAGGAATAACCGACATAAACACAACAATAGACATAAAAACAGCTATCACTAGCTTCTTTATATTTCTCATTTTTCATACAACTCCTGATGGAAAGGATATCCACCACAACTTTCTTTACAATTGAAGGAATGACCTGTTAATTGCTCTGTTTCTTGGCCGAGAACATTTGTAGTCTCAACAATTTCAACACTTGACCCAAAAATAGGATGTAATATACCATCAATCTCGAACTCGGCAACAAAACTATAATTTCCATCAGGAACCTGGTTGCCATAATTATCTTTCTGATCCCAATTCCAGGTCTTAGTTCCCAATAATGGAAGCTCCCATGTTTCCTGTAATTCTTCTTCGTATACTATGTTAAACTCTTCTACATCTTCATTAGATTCAAACACGTAGAAATGTGGATTAACAAGTTCTATGTCCCTAAGTTTCATAAATGGGAAAACCAACCTTTTTATTTTTACTGGTATCTCTGTCCCTCGCTTATATTTCTCATCAGTAACTCTCATTTCAAGCATATAAGAACTTTCAATAAAGAGTGCATGTTCAGAACTTCCTGTCATAGTCAAAGGTTCAAAAGGATAACCACTAGAACCTTCACATGTTCCCAAAAAATTCCCAAAAGTACCAAGTGCAGCAATTTCCCATTCTATATATTCACCACTAAAGGAGTTATTGAGATTGGCGGTTCCTTCATGTAAATAAACCATGGCACTTGATTCATTTTTATTCATTGTACCAACTCCTTGTAAATCAATTGGATCACAAGGATTAAATATGTAAATGCCAGGTAGGATTTTTCCGTCATCACCAGATGTAACTGCTTGTTTTATTATTTTTTTCATAGATGGATTTATGTTTAAATTTCCTTGTTGATCTAAAAATGTAAAAAATCCATCAAAATCCTCATTGTTCTCCTCAGCATTAATAGCAGTTATGCTTAAAGATAAAAACAAACATACTACTGTTCCCACTCCAAACATTTTTCTCTTTTTCATTTTTTATTACCTCTTTTTATTCTAAAAAAAGATAAATTAAGTATAAGTAATACATATAAACGGAGACCAGCCATCAACTTCGAACCAATTACAATATGGAAAACCATTTTCATATATAGTATTAAGGGACCAATACCCAAGATAAGTAACAGCAAAACCAGCATGATTCTCAGTTACATGATTGTCTAACATGCCCATAATTAAATCCATATCATCCGTGCCTGTATGCCAGAATAACATAGCCGTATAAATAAATCCAAAAGGCATGAGGACATTTGGAAAACCAACCATCATAGAAGAACAACTAGCATATCCAACAAAAGAACCACTGTAAATATGAGTGCCAGTCATTCCTAAATCCACAAGGATAAATTCTAAATCCTCAGAATCAACAAAACCGTGATCTTCAACCCTGTTTATTATCTCTTGAACTAACGCCTTATCTTCTACAGATTCAACATAACAAAGCATATTTTCTAATACCCTCGCTTCATTATAACCAATGCAGATATTCGGATCAACATATATATTTGAGTTCTCAACATATATATTTGAGTTCTCAACAGCCTCTATATTTTCCATAGGGATAACCATAACAGAAGATATCATCACAACTGTTACAAAAAAGGTTATTCCCAACATTTTTTTATTTTTCATTTTTATCACATCATTTTTATATTTATAATTTAGGTTTGTCGGCTAAAGTATATAACCTTTATAGAGCAGTGGCTGAATCTTTAAAAAAAAAAATCATTTTTATTTCTTTTAAGAACAAAAAGGTGGATTGAAAAACACTTGGAACAAATCAACAACAGAGTCTATCTGATCATTAATATTCCTAATTATTCCTCTATTAATATTACCTTTTTGCTTTTCCGCATCTATTTCTTTTTGTATATATTTGTTGATGAAAATAAATGAATCGATAATATCCTCATAAAATAAACTATGCTTATTTGCAAGTAATAACTTATATATTGAATTTATCACTTCTTGGGTTTTTCTTCTGTAAAACTTTTCTGATGTGATTGTTTTCCGTTGAATAGCTTTATCATTATATGAAAATGGATGGACTAGACCATTTTTAACAGGTACTTCTTCAATAATATCATTATTAATCATTTTTTTTAAATAATATGAAACTGTAGAGGGGGGCATCTCCAGATCTTTACTAATTTCTATTTGTGAACATGATAACGAAAAGAGTAAATATATTAAAATTTTACAAGAATTTTTGTTTCTAAGAAAAGAAAGAATCTCTTTATCTTCTTGACCCAACTTATTTGATATGAAAATTCTTTTAAATTTTCCATCAATTTTTTCTTTAATTATTCCAATTTTATTGAGGTAAATTAGATGATATAAAAGAGTAGTTATTGGAATATTTTTTTTCCTTGAAATTTCACGTATATACAAACCTGGATTTTCATTAATAAAATCATATAATTCTTTTCTTTTTTGAAAATTTAATACTTCTCTTCCAGATATCATGTTTTTAACTCACAGATTTATTAATAATACTTTTTATATATAATGTGTTTTTTACTACTTATATACTTTTTTGTTTTTTACTACTTATAAACTTTTTTAATTTAATTATTAACTTATCAACAACATTATAAAAAAACTTAGTATACTGGCTTTTGGGGTTTTAGTGTGAAAGTTGCAATTATAACAATGCGGCCAAAAATCGCTAATAAAAAGGCCAATCTAGAAACAATGAAAAACCACATTGAAAAAACAAAAGCAGACATGTATATTTTTGGAGAACTAACGATCTGTGGATATAACGCTAAAGATGAAATGCGTGACATTGCCGAAACAATTAATGGCCCAACCGTAAAATTTGTAAAAGATCTAGCAAAGAAACATAATTGCTACATTGTCTTTGGAATGCCTTTAAAAGATAGCACGGTAAGAGGTATAATCAACAACTCGTCAATATTAATCCATCCAAGTGAAAAGGTTGACTTTTACAACAAATGGTTTTTACCAACAGTTGGCCCATTTGAAGAAAAAATCTTTTTTGATGAAGGAGAGGAGCTTACACTTTGTGATACCAAGTTTGGTAAAATCGGTTTAATAGTTTGTTATGATATATTCTTCCCAGAATTATGTAAAGCTTATGCTTTAATGGGTGCGGACATTATAATTTGTTTATCTGCAACACCCTCTGTTACAAGGAAATACTTTGAAACACTTATACCTGCTCGTGCAATAGAAAACACTGTATTTTTCATCTATGTAAACCTAGTTGGTACACAAGAAAATATGGTATTCTGGGGCGGATCTGAAATCAGAGATCCATTGTCCAATCAAATCTTAAAAGCACCTTACTTTAAAGAGAGTGTAAAAGTCTGTGAAATTGATCTTAAACAAATTGAGTTTGCAAGAGCAAACCGTCCTGTACTACGAGACATTAAATCAGAAATCTATAATGACCTTTACAACCTCTCTCGAACTCACAAATTAGACACAAAAAAATGAGTAACAAGTGAAATTTACAAAAAGTATTTACACAGTAAAAGTATTCGGGAAAAACATCCCTTATTTTTAGTTAGCGGGGAGTAAAATAATGAAGGGGAAAAACAAGAACGATTTACATGAACTTAAATTAATGGCTGTCAAGATTAGAAAGCATATAATTGAGATGCTATACAGAGCCAAATCAGGCCATCCAGGTGGATCATTATCAGCCGTTGATGCACTTGTTGCGTTGTATTTTAGTCATATGAACCACAATCCAAAAAATCCTTGTGATCCAAACAGAGATCGTTTTATTCTGAGCAAAGGTCACGCAGCACCTGCACTTTATGCTGTCCTTGCTGAATGTGGATATTTTAATGTCAAAGAACTTAATAAATTGAGAACCGCTAACTGTATGCTTCAGGGTCATCCCGTATGTACATATGTTCCAGGCGTTGAAGCTTCAACTGGATCTCTTGGGCATGGTCTTTCTTTTGCAAATGGTGTTGCCCTTGCTGGCAAATTAGATAAAAAGAATTACAAAGTTTATACAATGCTGGGTGACGGTGAAACAGGTGAAGGTCAGATATGGGAAGCAGCAGCTGTCGTAGCACATTATAAGCTTGATAATTTAACTGCAATGATTGATAGGAATTTTTTACAAATTGATGGTTACACAGAGGATGTATTGAAATTAGAATCGGTTAGAGATCGATGGGGTTCCTTTGGGTGGAATGTTATTGAAATCGATGGACATGATATAAAACAGATTCTTGACGCTTTAAAAGAAGCAGATGCCTATAAAAGAAAACCTACTGTAATTGTGTTAAATACAACTAAAGGCAAAGGTGTCTCGTTCATGGAAAACAATGTTGACTTCCATGGCGTCCCACCAAATGAAATGGAAAGAAATCTAGCAATTAAAGAGCTTAATCTTGAACAGAAAAAACTGGAGGCTTCACTATGAGTAAAAAAGTAATGGTAAATCCACGAAATGCCTATGGTGAAGCACTAATCGAACTAGGTAAAAAACATAAAAACCTAGTTGTACTTGACGCGGATCTTTCTAAATCAACTAAAACAATAATGTTTGCAAAGAAATATCCTGAAAGATTCTTTGAAATGGGTATTGCAGAAGCAAATATGATTACTACTGCTGCAGGACTTGCATCATGTGGAAAAATACCCTTTGTCAGTACATTTGCAGTGTTTGCAACTGGACGAGTATATGACCAGATACGTATGGACCTTGCCTATTCACAGGCAAATGTGAAAATTTTTGCTACGCATGGTGGAATAAGCGTTGGAAAAGACGGTGTAAGCCATCAAATGATAGAAGATATTGCTCTTATGAGAGTACTTCCAAATATGACAGTTTTTGCACCTAGTGATGCAACACAAACAGGAAAAATTGTACATCTCATGGCAGAAAAAGAAGGACCAATGTACGCAAGAGTTGGAAGGGCAGATGCACCATTGATCTATAATAAAAAGAATCTAAATGATATCAAAATTGGAAAAGGTATGACTGTAAAAGATGGATCAGATATTACACTGATTGCTACTGGAACCATGGTAGAACCAGCATTAGAGGCTCGAAAAACACTAAAAAAAGATGGAATTTCTGCTCGTGTAATCGATATGCATACATTAAAACCATTAGATGAAAAACTTATTTTGAAATGTGCTAAAGAAACAAATGCAATCATTACTGCAGAAGAGCATTCAATCATTGGTGGATTAGGAGCAGCAGTAGCAGAAATAATAGCAGAAAAAAATATTGATATCAAGTTTCATAGAATGGGTATCAAAGATATTTTCTGTGAAAGTGGAAATCCTGCAGATCTTTTAGAAAAATATCAGTTAAACGAAAAACATATGGTTAAATTTGCTAAAAAGTTGGTTTAAACTTCTTTTAAATCCAAATTTTTTTATATGCTTCCCATGATTTGTGATTATAGGAATGGGATACAATGGATGAGATTACATTATTTTTATCTATAGTAATAGCTGGATTTTCTTTTCTGCTGGCTCTGGTTTCATTTATTGCATATTATCGTTTACATGCAATGAAGCTTCTTCTTGTTGGAATGGCTTTTTTAGGATTTGTTGCTAAAGGAGTAATGATAGCATTTGGTGTTTTTGATCAGGGTCTTATTGGTTTGGTGATTGATTTTGTGATTATTGTATTTCTTTATTTTGCTGCGATAAAGAAATAATGGTTTTTTGGAGTTTTAAATGGCTGAAGAGGATGTCTTGGGGTTAAAAACAAGACGTAAGATTTATAATCATATTCTTAGACATCCTGGCTTACATGAACGTGAGTTGTCAAGACAGTTAGATATTCCTCTTGGTACTATTGATTATCATTTGTTTTATCTTAAGAAAAAGGGCATTTTGACTGTGAAATCTGATGAGAGATTCTCCCGGTATTATGTTAGTGGCGAGGTAGGTATAAAAGATAAGAAAGTTCTTGCTGTTTTAAGGCAAAAGGTTTCTCGGAAAATAGTTATTTTTTTACTTTTAAATCCTCATTCTTTACATAGAGATATATGTAAATATTTAGGTTTGGCTCGTTCTACTACTTCGTTTCATTTGAATAAACTTAGTGATTTAGAGATTATCCTTCGTATTGAGATAGGCAGGGAGACTAAATATTATATCAAAGAGGTAAATCATGTCTCTGATATACTTATTACTTATCAGAAAAGTTTTTTTGATGATGCCGTCGATCGTTTTGTAGATTCATGGCTTGAGATGCATCCAAGATATCTTCGAAAAACAAAGAAAAAAGAAAGAGATCTTAGTCTTCTTTCCCTTTTCGAAACATTACAACTGCGGCGATAATTATCAAAACAAATGCAGCGATTACTGCATATTCTATGAATTGCGCAATCTCTTCAGGTGATAGATTTAAGAATGTTATTAAATGTTCGCTGAAATGAGGAATGCTCACTAATAGTTGTGCCCCATTTGAGCCAATAACAATAAGGTATTCTGGATGAGAACCGTCATTATTTGGATTAAGAATATCATCGATATCGTCAGCCATCATTACTGATTCTCCGTCGTATTCAACCAAGATCCCTAGATTTGGGTTGAATGTAGATAAATCAACGTTTATAGCAATTGTTTTTCCTGTACTGTTTTCATCGCCACTTACTTTAAACGATACCCTGCCTTTTTCGATGAATAGTTCAGAAATGGTTACATTGTTATAGAGAAGGATTTCATGTTCATATCTATTGTTTTCATGCCAGATACTTATCTCTCCGCCGACATTACCAATTTTAATTGCTCTAAGGATATCTTCATTATCATTTGCTTCATCTGGTCTAGGAAGAACTTCAAATGTGGTTTCTACGTCCAATACAAAGTCCAATTTAATTTTTTGATTTGCTTCTACTTCAATAATTTCAGTTGGAGAATGAAGCCATTTCCAATCGGCTTTTAACTCATAGCTACCTGGCAACAGTTGAATACTGAAATTGCCGTTTTCATCTGTGAATTCAACTCTCCAGAGCTGATAGGCATCTTGAATTTCATTTCCAAATTGTCTATATAAAACAGTTGCATCTGCAAGTGGAACGATAGAGCCATCAGTTTTTTTTTCAAACACTGTACCATAAATGAACCCAAGTTCCAGTTCCTGCCAAATAGACTCATGTAAATTGAAATCAACCTGTGTACCCTTGCCTTCTTCTACTACCACAACCATTTTTCCCATCGTCCAGTAACCATCTTTACTAGCCTCAACCGAATAGGTACCAGGTTCAACAGAAACATTGTAATTTCCATCCTGATTTGTATAAGCAGATGCCACAGTATCATCATTCAAAATCACACTAACCAAAGCATCCTCCATTGGAAATGTACCATTATCATTTGTACCTAACACTGTACCATAAATCCAACCCGCCCATTGAAACCCACTTTCAAATAAATTGAAATCAACCTCAGTGCCTATACCAGCTTCTACAATAACTTCCATTTTTCCCATTGTGAGATAGCCATCTTTACTGGCTTCTACGCTGTAAGTACCAGCTTCAATACCGAAAATTGGGTAAAAACCAGTTGGATATGTATAAACAGAATCCACAAATTGTCCATCTGAAGTTTTAACAGTAATCAAAGCATCCTCTAATGGAAATGTACCATTATCATTTGTACCTAACACGGTCCCATAAATCCAACCTGGACCTCCTGGGATTTGTGGTAAATCAAGATTAACTCTTGTGCCTGCACCTGATTCTACCACTACATTTAGATTTACAGCTCCTATATAACCCTCTTTAGTTGCTTCTACGCTATAAGTACCAGCTTCAACGGGGGAAAAGAAGTAGCGCCCATCCGAATCTGTATACTCGGAAGCTACAAACTGTCCATCTGAAGTTTTAACTATGACTAAGGCATCCTCTAATAGATAGTTACTACCATCATCTGTAATACCAAAAACCTGACCCCAAATATAACCGTCAATAGGTTGTGCAGAAAACTCCCAAACACCCAATAAAGTATTTGTAGGAGAAAAAGTAAGGGATATAGTACCATAACAATCTGTTATCTGATCACCAGGAGTAATATAAGAAACTAAACCAGAGGCATCACAATTACCAGAAATCGCGATATCACTCCAAAATACATCAGGAACACCAACAGAAGTTACAGTCAAAGTATTATCACCATCATCCATTAAAAAAGAAATATCGGGACCAGGTGAAAAAGACCAACTTCCAAGTACTGTACCAGTAGGCAAATAAGTGAGAGAAATTACACCATAGCAACCAAAAATAGTATTACCCGCAGTAACATAAGTACCCAAACTACTAGTATCACACACACCAGAAACTTCAATATCACTCCACAAAACGTCATCTGGATCCACAGAAGTAATAGTAAAAGTATTAGCAAAATCAGCCGTAACAAAAGTAATTGATGGATGTGGAGAAAAATCCCAAGTACCAAATAAAGTATTTGTAGGAATATAAGTAAGAGATATTGTACCATAACAATTTGTTATCTGATCACCGGCTGTTACAAAATCATCAAGACCAGAAGTATTGCAATTACCAACAAATTCGAATTTATCCCAACGTACATATTCAGGACTTACAGAAACCAAGGTTATAATATTTGTGTCATCGTTCCAAGTGTAAGCAATGGAAGGAAAATCAAAAAATGTGTAAGAACCTAAAAGAGTGCCTGTGGGCAAATAAGTAATTTCTATACTGCCATAACAATTAAAAATTACATCACCAGCAGTGACATAAGTGCCAAGATTACTTGTATTACACTGCCCCGAAAACTCTATATCACTCCACAAAACATCAGAGGGAGCCACAGAGGCAATAGTAATATTACAAGGAATAGGTTCATAAATAAAAGTAATATCTGGATCATCATCAGCTTTAACTTGATCTACAGCTATACTTAATTGTAATATCATAAGCATAGACATTCCGATCGTCAATATTTTTCCGATTCTCATTTTTTATCACTAAAGGGATATGGGAGCTCGAAAGTATATAAAGAATATGGAACAAACATCGAACAATAAAATCAGAAAAACATAATAAAAATAACTAATATCATTATTTCTGTATCACAATAGTGATTACATCACCATCTTCTAGCTTATGATCAAGACCAACCTTTTGTATATCATGTTTTGCAGAAGGACCTGATACAGTTGCATATCTAAACTTATCTTTAAATTCTCGATGAAGTTTTCTACATACTGCTTCAACTGTATCTCCTTTTCTCAAAATAAGAGGCTCGTCCATATCAGCAGATTTACCAGCAGGTTTCATATAAACACGGATAAAACGAAGTTCTGAAAAAATCATCTCCTTCAGTTTATTTAGCCCAGTATATTTTTTTGCAGAGATAGGTATAACTTTCCAACCACTTCTTTTTATTTTTTTAATTTGTGATTGAAGCGTCTTTTCAGGTATTATATCTATTTTGTTAATAAGAACTACTGCAGGGGCATAAATCCTATTTTGAACAAAGACATCAATAAGTTCATCCTCAGTTACATCTTGTCGAATAACGATTTCAGCATTAATTACATATTCAGAAGAAATTGATTTTGCAATTTCTTCATTAATATGTGTAAGTTTTTTAGTTGACTTAATTGTAATACCACCTTGACCTGATTTTTTAATAACAACATTAGGTTTCTTCTGGTTTAAGCGAAGTCCAGCCTTGTGTAATTCTTCTGCCATCATATCAAGATGATCTTTATGTTGAGCGTCTATCATAAATAAAATTAAATCAACATTTCTAACAGCAGAAAGAACCTCTCTACCCCTACCTTTACCCTCTGACGCACCAGAAATTAAACCAGGCAAATCTAAAATTTGGATATCCGCACCCTTATATTTTAGCATCCCTGGTATTGCATCTAAGGTTGTAAAATCATAACTACCGATTCTGCTTTTTGCATCAGTAAATCGATTTATTAGAGTACTTTTTCCAATACTGGGAAAACCAATAAGGGCAACAGTTGCATCACCGTGTTTTTTTATGGCAAAACCTTTTCCTTTAGCGCCTGCACTTTTTCTTTTTTCAACTTCGGATCTTAGCCTTGCAAGCTTTGCTTTTAATTTACCTATATGGTGCTCAGTAGCCTTGTTTTTCTGTGTATTGAAGATTTCATCTTCTATATCTTTAATCTGTTTTTCAATTGATGATATTTCCATAATTAAAATATGCAAATAATTGAGGGTTTTATAAAAACTATCTAAAAAATCTAAATTTTGTTTTTATTTTAGGTTTTTTGCATTGTTGAAATGAAACCAGTGTAAAAAATAAATAATTTAATTATTTAAATATAAAAGGATGTTTTTCCATAATATTTATATACAATTAAATTGGTTATGTAATATATAAACAATTACAACTGGGGAAAAATTATGAAATTAAAAATTCTTGCAATTGCAATAATGCTAATAATGGTTAGTAGTGCTTTTCTTGTAACAGCTAAAGTAAAAGATAACAACAGTCTGGAAAAAACCTTAACTTTTGATACAAAAGAAATACGTGTAGCAATTTATACTGATACAAAAGATGAAGCATATTTTATGCTCCCCTTAAAAAATTATAATTGGAAGGTAGGTAATACAAAATATTATTTTGTTCCTAACCTGATAACAACCAAAAGCATATTGAAAGGAGAATTAAATACAGATAACTATGATGTGTTAATCTATTCGTTCGGTCAAGCAGACCAATATCTTTTAAATACAGGTTTTTCAAGGTTACCTAAGAACAAAATAGTAGTGAGAAATATCTTAAATTTCATAAAAGATGGAGGTGGATACTATGGTTCTTGTGGTGGTTGTGGAATTGCAGGGGGTATGAAAAATAAGCCAAAAACATTTCTTGAAAGAATGATGTATAAAAGTTCCTTAGGGATATCTGGGGTTGAGTTTGAATATAATACAGCAATACCTCTTGTAACCGAAATGATGAGAAGAGGACCAGAATCTGTAGATATGCAGGCATATTTACTTTATTCTGGTTGGTATACGTCAAATCCACATGATATGAATTTTTCAGGCATCTGTCCTGATATTAATATTTCCAAAGATAACTCAATTTTTGATGATTTTGTAGGAGATACTAGAAAAATACGTTGGATAGGTTTTCCGGCATTAGAGGTTCCTGAACAGCCCGATAGAGAAATTACAGTCCTTGCTAGATTTCCATCTGAGGAAATATCTGATAATACATCTGCACAAATTCATTATTGGACATATACTGGTGGCATCCGTGGTTTAATTAAAGGACTCATTTTTGGAAATAGTAAATTTACTTGCTTTAAAAATTTAGGTATTCTTATGAGACCATGGCTTTTTTCTAGTGACTGGGAAAAAACAGATAAGATTTTGGAAACATATGTGGCAAATAAACCTTTTATGACTGCGGAGATCTATCCTAATGAAAATAAAGCAAGAATTGTTCGATGCCCTGGGCATCCTGAGTTGGTAACATGGTGGGGTGGGTATCTGCAGGATATGGATGATACAGATAAGAATAACCTTTACAAAGGTTTTTATAAGTTAGTCGATGCAATCCCTCTTAATGAGACAATAGAAGATGAGATCACCTATAATTATTGTATCATTCGCAGGATTGCTGCTTGGGAAGCAAAAATACCAGATAACGATCTCCCGTCAGTATATGGGGCCTCACAAGTTAGCGATATTAGTCCATATAACCAATCGTCTCCTTTTACTATAATTGGTAATACAAAAGAAGAAGCAAATTGTATTGTCTCTTTAGATTTATACTATCGATATTCTACTGATAATTCATCAAATAATTGGAGTGCTTGGAAACTTTATGAAACAGATACAGACGGTTCTAATGGGTGGTTATGGGAATTCAACTCACCAAATGGATCAGGCTACTACCAGTTTTACTCAATAAGACATGTAGTATACCATGATCGCACAGAAGCTGAAACAGTTCCACCTGGACCAGATGCAGTTGCTTATGTAGAATAGACAAAACAACGATGAAATGCATTAAAAAGATAATAATCGTCAAACAAGTTTTATAAACAATATTATTTGAAAATAGAAGGTAATTACTGGGATGACTATAGAGGTTTAAAAGAATAGTGAATCCTGATAATGATAGTTTTGGGAATATCCCGTATTGTATCCCAATTTTGCAATTTGACAGACATCCAAATTTAGAGGCATATTATATATCGATATAAACCTCTCTTTTTTCATTATTTTCCTTTTTTGTTTTTTAAATAAAATCAGTTTAGTTGAAGAGGTTTAATAAAAAATTTTTGAGTTATTTTGTAATATGCGTACCAGTTTTACCCTGAAATGCGTCCCATCCTTTTTCAACATCTGATATTATTACTTTTTTTCCACCAGATTCAATAAATCTAATAGCCGCCAATATTTTTGGACCCATACTGCCTGGTGGAAAATGCCCTGCATCATAATATTTCTTTAAATCTTTTAGAGAAACGTTATCTAAAGCCTTTTGTTCAGGAGTATTATAATTTAGAAAAACTTTTTCCACATTTGTAAGGATTAACAAAAGCTCTGCATTAATTGACTCAGCAAGCCGTTCAGATGCAAGATCCTTATCAATAACAGCCTCAAGACCATCAAGGCCCCATCCCTCTTTTTCAATAACTGGCATACCACCTCCGCCAGAGGCAATAACTATTATGTTATCATCGAGCATTTTATTGATTATATCTCCTTCAACTATAGATTTTGGATCAGGAGAAGGTGCTAGTATTCTCCAACCATCTTGGAATTCTTTAACTTGAAAACCTTCTTCTTTAATCTCATCGATCTCTTCTTCAGAATAATAAGGGCCAATAGGTTTAGTAGGATTCTTAAAAGAAGCGTCATCTTCATCTACTAAAACCTGAGTAATCAGAGCAACAACTGGTCTATCAATATTTGCTTTATGTAAAGCGTTAGATAAGCATTGCTGAACCATATAACCAATTAAACCTTCACTCTCTGCAACACAGATTCCGAGAGGCATAGCAGGTGTAATGTCCTTTGCAAGATCATTCTGAAGAAGTATAGCACCAACTTGAGGACCATTACCATGAGTTATTACTATGTCCCATCCTTCTTTAATAATCTTAACAATTGATTTTATAACTTCACGTGTATTTTCAAACTGTTCGTAAATAGTTCCATCCTGACCTTTTTTAATTAATGCATTTCCACCAAGAGCAACTATCGCTTTTTTCCTCATAACAATAAGGGGTAAAACATTGTTTTTGTATAAAAAACATAACTATGGAGATTAAACACAATTATATACCTTTATTTGTTTTGATTTTAATATGAATTTTAAGGATAAGCGTATAGAACTAGTAAATAAACTAAAAAGAGAGAGGCGGATCTATACAAGAGAAATTGAAAAGGCTTTTTTAGAAACACCTAGAGAGATGTTTGTCCCTGAATCATTAAAAAATTGTGCATATATCGATACACCTCTAGAAATTGGAAATGGCCAAACAATATCTGCACCTCATATGGTAGCAATAATGGTAGAAGCATTTGACCTAAAAAAAGGATTGAAGGTTTTAGAAATTGGAGCAGGATCTGGTTATCACGCAGCAATTGTATCAAAGATAGTAGGAGAAAAGGGACATGTGTATACAGTAGAAAGACACGAATCTTTAGTAGAATTTGCAAAGAAAAACCTTAAAAACGCAGGCATAACAAATGTTACAGTAGAAACTGGAGATGGATCAGAAGGGCTTTCAAAATATGCGCCTTATGATCGAATTTATGTAACCTGTGCTGCACCTGATATCCCTTCTCCATTAGTAGATCAACTAAAAGATAATGGTACACTTATGATACCAGTCGGGAAAATGATATGCAACCTGGAATTAATTGAAAAAAAAGGAGATAAAATAGTAAAGAAGAATTTAGGTGGCTGTGCCTTTGTACCATTAGTTGGAAAATATGGACATTAAAGTTTGTATCCTATATCTCTAAGGAATTTTTTTCTCCAAGCAATCTCTTCCTTGTTTTCCACACCTTTTGGAACGAAACCATCTATAACACCAAGTATACCACGACCGATTTCATTACCCAGTTTAGATTCAGCTATTACTACCTTTGTTGGGTTAGCAGTTGCACAATAAATGGAGCAAACCTCAGGTATGTTCTTAATAGAGTTTAAAACGTTCAAGGGAAAACAATCCTTCATGAAAATAATAAATGTATGACCAGCCCCAATGTTTGCTGCGTTTTTTTCAGCGAGTTTTTTAAGATCGGAATCATTTCCTTCGCTTCTTATTTTACATGATCCGCTTGCTTCACAGAACGCAATACCAAATTTAGCATTAGGAACAGAGTTAACCATAGCCTCATAAAGATCTTCTACAGATTTTATGAAATGAGTTTGACCAAGGATAAAATTCATATCTTCAGGTTTTTCAATCTTTACTGTTTTTAATTCCATGTCCCCCATTAAAGTTACCTCCAAAGATTAATTCTTTGATAGCATCATGTATGTGTTATATAAATATTATATCAAAAAAAGAAAAAGAGAGAAGGATTTATTTTTTCTTTTTGGTTGATCTCACTTTTTTATCCAATTTTTCTGTCTTGGTGTCATCCTCTAAATATAGATAACCCGATTTGAAAAAGAACCAGATTATGAACATTATGATTAGTATCACTATTAATACAATCCAAAGAACAGGGATTTCTCCTGTGGGTGTAACTGTAGGGATAGTATCTTCATCATCTGATGGTATGCTGACATGATAAGTTGTGTTAGTATATAGCGGGTTGCTTTCATTATCTATAGCCTCTAAATAAAGGATGTATTGGCCGTTAGTATATTCTATTGTTGAGGTAAATAAAAACGTCATATTATCTGTTGTAGTTAACTGATCAAGAATATCATTTCCTCCAAATGTAGCATTTAAAATTTGAACTTCCTCTTGATAAACGATAGTAATATTTGGTTTGACAGAAGTGAATATTGTTTCCGCTTCAGGAGCGAAAGATGGCAAAATTATTGCCAATGAATATATGAAATCATATTGAGTTAAAGGATCATCAAGAACATATATCTTATTTCCAACCCTCCATATTTTATCTGCAGCTATTGTTGTTCCATTTGATGCTTTTACAGTTACAGCATAGTTTGGATATTGATCATCGATATCTATATAGATCCAGTCAGATTTGTTTACATCAATAACGTATGTTGCGGTTTCGTTTTCTTCATCAATATCGCTTGAATTTATTGTTCCTGGTGCATGTGTGATTGCAGTTATTGTATCAGAATCAGCATTCCAGAAGAACTCTGGAATATTATCATCACCAGTAGATAGGAGGAATACATTATTACCACCTATTGTACGATTGTCAACAGATGTTAAGACACCGTTTGGATCTGTAAATGAATCAACTATTCCATCGCTATCTGTATCATTTGCATAGAACGATTGGCCCAAATCTAAGTCAAATTCTTCATTAACTTCAGCAAGTGTATCATCTGATGTTGTAGTTCCAGATTCTTCATCTGTTGTTGTATCATCATCAGTTGTAGTATCATCATCTGAACTACCTGGGGTACTCGGGGTACTTGGGGTACTAGGTGTAGATGTTGAAGCACTATCACTAGCATTACTTGAACTCCATAAATAATAAGTTGAATTATAAGACCAAGCTTGATAATAGAAAGTTGAACCGCTGGTTAAGCCTGAATGAGTTACTGTAGCTCCAGTATTGTTATATAACTCAGTTCCGCTTAAACGAGGCCATGGAGTTGCACTATTATTCCATTCGACAAGGGTGCGATCTGCATTAGTCCCAGCCGACCAAGTAAGGACTATTGCGGTAGTCCCAGATGCAGTAGCATCAAAGCTAGTAGGCACACCTGGTCGACTCTGACTATTCAATTTATAGGTAGCGTTAGTCCAATTTCTTCCATCAGTTACATTTACACTCCAATAGTAATCTGTACCATAACTGGTGAAGTTGCTATTCGTCTGTGTAATATTTGTTCCAGTTATTACACTGTTATTAGTTCCAAATAAAACCCAAGGTCCACTACTATTACTGCACCAGGTTGCTGTCATTACATCACTATTATTGTCAGAACAAATTACATATAATGGAGGTGTTGTTGTAGCAATTTGACTATTGTTTTCAGGTGAAATTCCTGTTTGAGATGGTGCATAGTTAGTGGTAAAGTTATATGTCGCATTATACCAATTTAGACCATCTGATAGATTTACACTCCAATAATAAGTCGTACTTGGGCTACTGAAGTTACCGTTTGTTTGTGTAATATTAGTATTATTTGCAAAACCTGTCCAGTTTTTAGCAAATTGCACCCAATTACCACTACTGTTGCTCCACCATGTTGCATTCATTGTATCTAGAGAGTCATTGTCTCTACAGATCACATATAATGCAGGAATTGAACTAAGACTAACATTTGTAGCTCCATCAACAGGTGATTCACCAGTTTGATATGATGCATTTCCACCTACGTAAAATACTGTTGGGCCTAAACCTGAGAAGTGAAGGATTTTAATCCAAAGAGTATGATTTGTAGTATCCTTATATCCAAGACCACTTGATAATGTTGGATCTGAAGCATTACAATTTACTCCAGTTCCGTTAAGATATGCTTCATATGCGGTGTTAAGATAATCTCTGTATTCAGTAAGGTTAGGATCTGTGTTTATATCACTAGTTGTATTTCCTGCAGTTAAATTCCATATTTCATTGAAATCATTATCATATAATACAGGTATTTTAACAGTTATATTACGATCATCCATATCAGAGTCATATGGTACTTTTAAGAGAACGTAGTCATAGATATCAGGTCCTTGACTTCCAAATTGCCACGCCGCCTCAAGCCCAGCAGAGCTATTTGTACTACTATCTGTAAAAG
>JAGMDE010000110.1 GCA_023128855.1 Thermoplasmatales archaeon
GTTATGAGAATTTCGTCTGCTGGATCTCCTGCCTCCACGATAACATTTACTTTTGAAACATTATACTCAATTTCTTTAACTATTTTTGATAAAGATTCCACAGCTTTTTGCTTAAAACTACCTGACTTTACTATCTCGCTAAGATCAATAGTTGGAAGTAACATTTTTGTAAAAGATGATTCTGCTAATTCAGCAGGTACGACTGTAAGAAGAATGATTTCATCTTCTTTATTTGAACATTTACTAACCATATCAATTGCTTTTTTTGAAGCTTCAGAACCGTCATACGCGACAAGCATCTTTTTCATGATAATCAACAAGCGTTAATGTACAAACATTCTAAAAACGTTTCGTATTTAGTTGCAAGTATATTCATATAAGAAAAGAAAAAAAGAATATTGGATTAATACTATGGCTGCCTTTGCTGTTGTATTGGTGGTTGATAAGAGGGTGGTCTTTGTTTGTACATCTCCATGCGTTCCTGATTTATAATTAAAATATGGAGAATGTCATCAACAAGTTTTTTGATACCATAAATAACAGTAGATATCCCCAAAAACAAAAAAATCCATGGTACAGTGTCCATCCAAGAAAATGGATTATATCCATAGGGGTAAGACGAAGAAAGGTTTAAAAGATCAAGGTAACCAAGTCCAAGTACAATAACCAAAATTCCAATTATTATTGTAAATATTGCATACAATCCATCTATTCCAGAAACAATTTTTATCCTACCTTTATGATCCATATCCTCACCAATAAAGTAATCTAACTTTTCATTCTAATACTTTTTTGAAAATTTAGGAAAAAATCTTATTTGCATAAATATGAAATAAAATCTGACAGAGGCATACCTTCTTTCCATCTCATAACAAAATTGCCGCTCTTGCTTTTTTTAATTTTAGGTAGTCTCCTATGCAATACATTTGCTCTACCTTCAAGACCATTAACATCCATAGTAAAAATTCTCCATGAATCCCCGCGATACCCTTTGGTTCTAAATGCATAGATTGGTAAGTTCTTTGTTTTCTCACACATTTCTATCATTGTCTCAGCCTGTTTCTGCAATTTTCCACTTACACTGCTGAAATGAAGAGTGTCTCCAATACTGGTTTTAACTTCTGTCAGAAAAGAAATATCCCCACGTGTCGCAACTAGATCAACACCTAAAGATCCTGCTGCACGAATTACTGCAAAAGGTTTATCTGATATCTTAGAATAGTTATCTTTCTCCAGTGCTGAACAAGTTTTTGTAATCTTTGTAAGAATTTTAGCTTCTCCTCCAAGTATACCCTTTAGTTCTCTTTCATATTGACTAGCGCTCATATAAAAAAGGTAAAATACAGCGAAAGGCTTTAATGTTTGGGCTTAGTTATTTATAATTAGTCAAATTAGGGGGCTAAAAAAATGAGCAGGGAAATAATCGTCAAGGAAGCAATGAAGACAAATCTGGCAATAGTAGAACCAGATACTACAGTATTAGAAGCAGCTAAATTAATGAAAAAAAGAAAAATTGGAAATGTAATTGTTGTAGAAAAAAAACAACCAGTTGGCATATTGACTGAAAGCGACATTTTGAAGAAAGTTGTAGCAGAAGGAAAAAATGCAAAAGATGTAACCGTAAAAACTGTGATGAGTACTCCAATTATTGTCACAGAACCATATATTACACTAGAAGAGGCTATAAATACAATGGGTAAATGTAGCATCAGAAGATTGCCCGTTATAGAAGATGGTAAGTTAATAGGCATAATTACACAGAAAGACATATCATTGATCTCTCCCATTCTTCATGAAATATCAAGGGAATGGTATGACATTACTGTTAGAGATGAAACACATTACAAAAAGCAAATTTTCTCTGGAAAATGCGAGGACTGCGGAACGTTATCGGCAAATTTAAAAAATGTTGATGGTCGTCTTCTATGTGATGATTGTATAGATGCTTTGAAATATGAATAATAAAAATTGATATTTTTATAACCTAACTGGATGGAATGAAATGAAAGTAAAAGATGTTATGACAAAGGGCATTATAACTGTTGATAAGGATGTGAATCTTAAACATGTTCTAACACTTATGAAAAAACATGAAATAACCAAGATTCCTGTTTTTGAAGATAAAAAACTCATTGGCATGATTACTGATAATATTATTGCATATAAACTTGGTTCAATACGTAAGAAAGGTATCCCTGCCTCTAGATTATATGCATCTTCTGTTACTGATAAAAACATAGAATGTATCTCGCCAGATGCAGATGTAAAATCAATTTTAAAGATGGTTGGTAAACCTGGGCCTACAATGCTCTGTGTTATGGAAAATAATGATCTTGTCGGTGTTGTTACAAAAGCAGATTTGTTACCACTAGTAGAAAGTAAAAAACAAATTAAAGAAATCATGAAAAATAAACTACACACTGTTTCCCCTAACGATAGAGTTATTCATGCTCGAAGAATAATGATTGATGAAGACGTAGCAAGGTTACCAATCATTGATCAGGGAAAACTCATTGGTATGATTTCTGATAATGAAATAGCATTTGCACTTGCAGAATTAAAAAGATCTTTTCCGATTGGCAGACAGAAGCATAGACTTGAAGAATTATTAGTTGAAGATATTATGAAAACACCTGCTGTATGGACTGATCCAAATATGACTGCTACTGTTGCAGCAAGTATTATGATAAAAAAGAACGTTGGTGCTCTTCCAATATTAGAAAATGATAAATTAGTAGGAATTGTCAGTCGAACAGATTTGTTGAATACAATTCCTCGCTAAAAGGTTTTAAGTAATAACTGGATTCTGTTATTGTCATGAGTTATCATATACCATCTGATGATAAGATCAAAGCTGCTCTTGAAAATGTTTTAAAAAAATTTCGAACTGTACAATCTCAACACAAATTAACAAAATTAGTAAAAAAAGAACTTAACACAAAAAAGGAAAATTTTGGAGTTAATGGTAGTAGACTTAGAAACATAGCAATTAATAGTGGTTTTGTAAAACTTGAGATTCATTCACGTGAGGGAGATCCAAAGAAACTAATGACAAAGTGTCCAGTATGTGGAATTACCCTAAAACGAGTAAAAAATCTTACAATCTGGGGTGGAGAGGTAACAATAGAATTCAGTTGTCCCAATTGTGGTTATTGGACTGGTAAGAAAAAGAGAATACCAACTAGGTATGTTTTTCATTTGAAGAAAAAAAAGGCCTAGGACTTTTTCAATTTATCCCACATTTCAAAGAGAAAACGCATGTGCGGGACTGTAACTGATCCTCCAATTATTAGCGAAATGTTTACTGCTTCGTATAGTTCTCCATCGGTTACTCCTTCTTTATAGCATTGATCTAAATGGTAAAATATACAATCATTACATCTCAGCACTATTGAGCCAACGAGTCCCATCATCTCTTTTGTTTTTTTATCTAGTGAACTGGGATCATAAGCTCTACTATCAAGTGCAAAAAAACGTTTTATGTTTTTGTTATCTTTACTTAGTATAATATCATTCATTTTTTGCCGATAATCTCTCATCTCTTTGATGTCTTTTGACATAATTATCCCCAATATTTCTTGTAATAACTTATTAGTATTAGATATTTTAGGAAATCATCATCTTAGTCAAATATAAAGATAAACTTTTATATAAAACAAAGATATATATTAATTATGAAAAGAATATCCTGCTTACTGACAGTATTTCTTTTAATTTCAACCGGTTTTTTTTCTATTGATTTAGCAAGTGGGAGAAACGAAGATGTAGTAAGTAAAATAGTAAACAACGAGCAGTATGAAAATGGATATCGATATAACGTTCAGGGCTGGATTTATGTACATACAGAGGGAGACCCATATGAACGAGGTTATCAACATGGATATCTGCTGGCTAATGAAATATTGGATATGGTGAATCGTTGGAGTAACATAATACATAATCATCCGAAAATTGGAAAAGTAAGTAAAATTCTTCCAAATAAAAATTTCAACAAAATATCTGATAGATGGTGGGATTTTTGTAGAAATCAATGCAATAAAAAATATTGGGATAAATTTCCTGATGAATATAAACAAGAAATTAAAGGAATCGTAGCCGGTGTGAATGCAAAACCTGATAAATTCATTGATAAAACAGTTGATTACAAGGACATACTTGCTATAAATCAAATGTATGAATTTATGTCAAAATTGGATAATTTACGAATGGGGCTACATCCTCTAAAAATATTTTTCCATCAATTACAAAAAGTTGTACCTCCAACTTCTTCAATTAGTACCGATGAATTCCTAGCTGGTTTCCTAACAGACATACCTACTGTTCACTGCAATGGTTTTATTGCAACTGGTGACGCAACAAAAGACAGGCAAATGATTATTTCACATTCAACTATATGTCATAACCAAGGTGCATGGTGGTGGGGTTATTATATCGCTATACGCTGGAATATATTACTTGATATCCAGCCTACATTTGGAAATAGAGTTATAATGCCCTCTTCACCAGGTCTAATTTGGAGTGACGAAGATTATTATCAGAATGACAATGGTATTGTTCTTCTTGAAACGACTGTTCCACAGGGAATTTTTGATAATATTGGTCTTCCTTTATCAGTCCGTGCAAGAAATGCAATGCAATACGGTAATAGTATTGATGATGTAGTTTATCATCTAAGACATAAAAACGATGGGAGTATGAACGCTGTTTGGCTTATTGGTGACGATAAAACAGGAGAAATTGCACGTTTTGAGTTAGGTTACTCAAATTATGCAATATATAGAACCTTTAATGGTTTTTACTGGAGTGCAAATAATCCAATTGACCAAAAAGTTCGAAATGAAAGATTCAGATTTGATAAGACTTATATCCTTAACTTGTTTGATTGGATTTTAAACAAAAATAGAGCTTTTGCATATTATAGTCTTCGTTATATTCCAGGATCCCGAGATTTAAAATATGAAGAATTTGGGAACGAAAATTATGGCGAAATAGATACAGATTCAGTAAAGGAAATAATGTCTGTAAAGCCGATTGTTGGTGCAATAACAGATATCAAAGTGACTGATTCGAAATTACTTGAACAAGACGGGCTTTGGGCTTTATTTGGAAATCCTATAAAGAATCTAAACTATACAACTTTTGACACAAATAAAAGGGAAATAGAGAGCGTAAATAATACCGGTTGGACAAGAATTTTTGGTGTTCCATCAAAAGTGAACTTTGAACTAAAACGTCAAATTAACGACTTTGGTGATGAAGCAGAAGTATTATGGGAGTCTGATACAAAAAATAATGATAATGATTTCCACTCATCTGGAGTTATTAAGGGCGACATGTTGTATACAACGACTTCTGAAGGTAAAATTTATGCTATTCATACAGAAGATGGATATGTTTATTGGGAAAAGTTTATAGGAGAAAAACCCACAAAACCAGCTATTGGTGATGATCTATTATTTATTGGTTATTCTGGTGGTTTAAAAGTTTTAGATTTAAATGGCAAAATGATATGGGAAAAGGATTTGCCATACCGTATTGTTTCAGATCCAGTTGTTGCAGATAATACTGTAGTTTTTGGTAATGATGTTGGAAAGGTTTATGCGCTTTCTGTAGTCTATGATACAAAGGAATGGAGTTTTTCATTTGATGATGAAGTCTATATTTCTTCAGAGCATAATGATAATATTTACATCGCGTCTGGGAAAAATTGTTATGCCATTAATTTAGAAGATGAAGCGATCGTATGGGAGTTTAATTCGGACGGTATGATCACTTCACCTCCAGTTTTGAAGGATAATAAAGTATTTGTTACTTC
>JAGMDE010000111.1 GCA_023128855.1 Thermoplasmatales archaeon
AAGAAGCTTCTTTTCATCAAGACATTCTAAGACTTTTATCTTCAAAGAAGGTTCAATAATATCAACTGAAAACGGATAGTTATTTGGAACTGATTTCTCAATAAAACTAACAATATCTTCAATGAACTCCTCTTTTTTAACAAAAAAATCAGGTATAGCCGGATTACCAGTTTTATTACTAAGATCTAGCATATTTTTTATCTGTTTTTCTCCACTGTTAAAATCTGGTTCTCCTTTGAAAAATAACCCACCGAAAAGAACAGTGGGATATGATCCAGGTTGCCCACCTATCTTAATTCCTGATATTTCCATTATTTCTTGTTCTTTAGTGAAAGAAAACATCTATTCACCTCTCTTTTTTATCTTACCCATATAATCCATTACGATTTTTGAATGTAATGCTCTTTGATCGTCCAACAAAGTTGTAGCCTCAGGTTTTATTCGGATTGCAATATATGGCTCCCCAAATGACTGTGGAGATTTTGCAATACATTCATTTATTGACTTATCGATTCCATTTTTATCATTGACACCAATCAAATCTATAACTTCTATTTGTTTTCGAAAGCGTTCAATTGCTTCATCATTTAAATTTTCAATATATGGTATTGCCCCAGGGGCATCAACTATTCTATTCTGTTCATCAATACCATTTTTATTTAATGCTACAAGCGATGATCCTGAACGATGACCTCTAATGTCATCTCCGCAAACGACAATATATCTAATATGAGGATTTGAAATTACATTTGCAACGATTTTTTCTATACCAATATTCTCAGTCTTAAGCGGCCCATATATGGCTACTTTATCTGATGGAGTATAATCAACATTAAGAATAACTACTGCAACGCATCCTTTTGGCAAACATGGGGTAAATTCACCACCCCATGGATAATACTCATCGTCCATTGTTAAACTCCACTTTTAAATCATAATAGTTAAGTAAATAAGTTATTAATAATTTTCATAATTAATAATACTTTAAATATACCCTACCACACTTTTATAAATAGATATCAATTACCTTAATTCTGGGGTTTTATATGGGAAAAGACGAGAAAGTTGACGAAATTGCTGAATTGCCAGGCGTTGGACCAGCTACCGCAGAAAAACTAAGAGATGCAGGTTATGTAGATCCAATGGATCTAGCTGTCGAATCTCCTCAGGAGTTGGTAAATGTCGCTGATCTTGGATTACCAACAGCTTCTAAAATAATTCAAGAAGCACGAAAAGTGTCAAATAAGGATAACTTCAAAACAGGAAAAGAACTCCTTGAAAAACGTTTAGAAGTAGGCCGACTTACATCTGGTTCTAAACTTCTTGATGAGTTATTAGGAGGAGGGTTTGAAACACAGTCAATAATTGAACTTTTTGGAGAGTTCGGCTCTGCTAAAACACAAATTGCTCATCAATTATGTGTAACCGTCCAACAACCTAAGGATCAAGGTGGATTGGAAGGTCATGCATTTTTTATTGATACCGAGAACACATTCAGACCAGAGCGTATCATTCAGATGGCTGAAGCTCTTGAATTAGATACTGAGAAAGTACTTGAAAATATCCATGTTGCCCGTGCATATAATTCAAGTCATCAAATGTTACTAGTAGATAAAGTTAAGGAACTATCTAAAGAAAATCCTGCTCGTTTACTTGTTGTTGATTCACTTACTGCACATTTCCGTGCAGAATATATTGGAAGAGGAGCCTTAGCAGACAGACAACAAAAACTAAACAGACATATGCATGATCTTTTGAAATGGAGTGATGTTAACAATGGAGTTGTCTGTGTAACAAATCAGGTATCTGCTAAGCCAGATGCTTTTTTTGGAGATCCAACAAGACCTATTGGAGGGCATATAGTTGGTCATACCGCTACTTTTAGGATATATCTCCGTAAAAGCAAGGGTCCAAAAAGAATTGCAAGACTTATTGATTCACCACATCTCCCAGAAGGCGAAGCCGTTTTTACTGTCTCTGAAACAGGTATTAGGGATTGAACAGGAGAAAAATAAGGAAAAACTTAAATGTATGTATAAGTATTTCTTCTTGGAGGTGAATTTTAATGGCGTACACGCATGATGGATGGACGTTATATACAAGAGATGTTAAACTTAAGGGTGGGAGAATCCAGACAATTTATTTCTTCAGTAAGAGAACACCAAAGAGTGGAAAACCCTGTGACAAGCCCAATAATATGGTAGTTGGTGTAAACAAGAGAACAGGTTTACCATATCTAAAAAAGAAATAAACAGTCTCTGAAAGGGCTGACATCAGTCAGCCTCAACATCTTCTTTTTCAAATTCTATAGTGTTAAATATCTGATTTTCTTTTAGGTCTCTATAATTTGATGATATCTAAAATTAGTTTTGTAGTAAATCCTGTTGCAGGTATGGGTGGAAAAGTAGGGCTGAAAGGCACTGATGGCGTTTTAAAACAAGCAATAAAACTTGGAGCTAAACCCATTGCACCCAATAAAGCAGAAGAAACAATCGAAGAATTTATTTCAAAGCATTCAAAAGATGATATTCAATGGTTCACATGTTCAGAAAAGATGGGTGCTGACGAACTTAAAAAAGCAGGAATAAAAGAAATGGAAATTGTTTATACATCAAATGGCAAAGATACAAACTCTAACGATACAAAGAACGCATGTAAAGAATTTCTAAAAAAACAAGTTGACTTAATATTGTTTTGCGGTGGGGATGGCACAGCAAGAGACATTTTTGAAGTTGTTAAAACCAAAATTCCCATTCTTGGCATACCCTCAGGAGTTAAGATGCATTCAGGAGTGTTTGGAGTAAATACCAGTGCAACAGCTAAAATGCTTCACGAGTTTGTAAATAAACATCTCACCATAGGTGATGCTGAAATAATGGATCTTGATGAAGAGCGATATAGAAAGGGCGAATGGAACATTAGACTATTTGGTATAGCGAAAGGAATTGTTGAACCCACATATGTACAGGTTGGAAAAACATCCTTTGAATCTGTTTCTGATGATGAAATCAAGGATGAACTTACTGAACATATTATTGATGAAATTGAACAAAATAAGGATTATTTATTCTTATTTGGTTCTGGTGGAACTATAGATTATATAGCAAAAAAGTTGGATATAAAAAATACTTTACTAGGAATTGACGCTGTTTACAATAAAAAAGTAGTAGGTAGTGATCTAAACGAAGAAGGAATTCTAAAACTTTTAGAGAATTACCCTAAGGTCAAGGTTATTCTTAGTCCAATTGGTGCCCAGGGATTTATTCTTGGACGGGGAAATCTTCAGCTTAGCCCAAAAGTTATTGAGAAAATTGGACTGGATAATATTATTGTGGTATCAACTCCTTCTAAGCTTGCTTCCACTCCTTATATTAGAGTTGACACTGGTGATAAAAAATTAGATCAACTTTTTGCTAAGAAAGAGTTTATGATGATAGTAATTGGATACCGTTTAAGTAGAGTTGTTAAAACCACGCTTTAGACTGGTTTAGCATTATTTTTACCAAAAATCCTTTTTTTTGTTATAATTCACTACGTAATACATTTAAACACATATCTATAATAGTAATGAGGATAAGGAGGCGAAAATTATGGATTTCGATGAGGAAATCAATTATGAATTAGCAAAAGAAATGGCTGAACTATGGTTAGAATGCAAAGTTAGATGTGATAAAATAGAAGAGATAGCTAAACAAATCAAAGGAATTGATATATAAAATTATTACGTCAATTGTCGTTATTGATTATATTTAGTTCTACTGAAAAGTTTATTAATAAATAATAATTTTCTTTATTAAACGGGGAGGTTAAAAATGGTAAAAATAAGTGAGGTAAAAATAAACATAGCAACAGCAATTGCAGCAGCTTTTGGTTTTGTGATTGCATTAATTTGGAAAGAAATTATCGTTGGATTGTTTGCCTTAGGGGGTTTAACAATCAATGATATAAGTGATGCAACCTCTGGAGCAATTGCAATAATTGCAGGTATCATAATCACAGTAGTTTGTGTGATAGGTATTATGTATATCACTAAGTGGGGCGGATTCGAGAAAAAATAATTCTTCCCATCTTCTTTTTTATTTTTAATTTTAAATATTTATTGTAAAACGATAAATTTTAATACGTTCATATGTTACTCTGAAACCGCCAAAGTTTGATGATTATATGGGGGAAAACTTAATTATGAATCGAAATCCAAATGCATTTTTGAAAGAAGAATATGATGAGCTTGTTAAGAATAGCTTTGACTGGAAACTCAGAATTCTCGAAACTGGATCAACTCCACATTCTGTAGTTGATGGAAAAGAAGTAATTATGCTCTGTTCAAACAATTACTTGAATCTTAGCAACCATCCTAAACTAATGCAGAGCGCAATTGATGCAACTAAAAAGTTTGGTGCAGGATCTGGCTCAGTAAGAGCAATTGCAGGTACAATGAAAATTCATATGGAAGTAGAAAAACGACTTGCTAAATTCAAAAGAACCGAATCCTCACTTATATATCAAACAGGTTTTGCTGCAAATGCAGGGCTTATCCCTCAACTTGCTGGAAAAGGAGATGTTATTATTTCTGACGAGTTAAACCATGGCAGTATAATCGATGGAGTTAGGCTTGCAAAAGCAGATCGTGCGGTATATAAACATAAAGATATGGGTGAACTAGAAAAAGTCTTAAAAGATGCTGATAAAAAATACAATAGAATTCTTGTAATAACTGATGGTGTTTTCAGCATGGATGGAGATATTGCTCCAATGGGTGAAATCGTAAAAATTTCAAACGAATATGGTGCAATGACCTATGTTGATGATGCACATGGCGAAGGAGTTATTGGACCCGATGGACGCGGAATTGGAGCACATTTTGGAATCGAAGGAAAAATAGATGTAGAAATGGGGACTTTTAGTAAAGCATATGGAGTTGTAGGTGGTCTTGTAGCCGGTAGCCAGGACCTTGTAAACTTTGCATATAACAAATCACGAACATGGCTGCTCTCAGGTTCACATCCACCAGCAGTTGCCGGCGCGCAACTAGCAGCAATAAATGTTCTTGAAACAGAACCAGAACACGTAAATAGACTCTGGGATAACACAAAATACTTCAAAAAAGAATTGAACTCAATGGGCTTTGACATAGGTGAGAGTGAAACACCAATTACACCTGTAATTGTCGGTGAATCAAGCAAGGCAAAAGAGCTTAGCAACGGACTCTACGATGAGGGAATTTTTGCCCTACCAATTGTGTTCCCAATGGTCGCAAGAGACAAAGCAAGAATTAGAACAATGATGAACGCAGGACTAACCAAAAAGGATCTAGATTATACTTTAGATAAGTTTGAAAAACTTGGAAAGAAGCTAAAGATAATTTAAGCTTCTTAAACTTTTTAATTATGAAAGAAAAAACCGTAATCAAACATGTTGCATTACAATATTCAGATAAGAAACAAGCAGAAATATTTTTTACAGAAATACTAGGATTAACGCTGGAAAAAACATTTACTCTTACTAAAGAACTTTCAAATGAAATATTTGGAATAATGGAAGAAGTAACAATATATGCCTATGCTGACAAAGAGACATATTTTGAAATATTTATAACTGATAAACCATCAAATCATGGCTATGAACATGTATGCATAGAGATTAACAATAAAGAAGAATTCGTAAAACGATGTAAAAAATATGACATAAAGCCAATGTTCATAAAAAAAGGTGA
>JAGMDE010000112.1 GCA_023128855.1 Thermoplasmatales archaeon
ATGTCCTCATCAGGCGCACCTAAAAAAGTTGAGGGGATCACATCATGGAATGTATGGCTGATGGAAGTAGAGATTATGTAAACGCAAATTAAAACTAGAATAAATTCCTCAGAAAGTCCGTATTCAAATAGGAAACTAAAAGCCGTTACGATAGCACCTGATAAAGACAAAAGTATAAGGGCAATATTATTGACATGAAGTCCTGGTAATAGCCCTGTTGCAATGCCGGTAATAACTCCTAGAACACAAAAAAGTATTACAAGAAGTAAAGGAAGCACGTAGATTACTCCTGATTTACAAGAAAAATTCCGTGTTTCTCATCATAAATCTCTAGTTGATATCTGAAAGTTTCTTCATCAAAAGAAAACTTACCTAAAATGCTGACTTTTTGGCCCGGGTAAATTGTAACATTTTCTGGAATTCTGTAAAAAACGATAAGCGAATGCTTCTCCTCTAAATCTACAAGATAAAAATATGCATTTGATACTGACTCTATATAACCTGTAACATTGACATTCAGATCAAGGTATCGGGCAGGGCTTTGTGCAAGCTGCCAGAGAGGGAAAGAAATATTATTCCATTTTTCTACAATTTCAACAAGACGAATATCATCTATAATTATCTCCCACGCGTCCTTGTATTTTTGTACTTCTCCAATTGCCTTTAGTTTATCGCCAAATTCAAGTTCGATTGCTCCTCCAACAAAAATAGTAGCTGTAGCATTGTTTTCTTTGATTTTGATAATTTGGCTGCCCTGCCTCGTTGTCCGATAGCTTATTACCGTTCCTACAACGATTACTTGTTTGCCCTCATACTCTGGTAGTTCATGTATGCCCACCAATGGCGGTTGAGAAAGTCTCGACAAAAAATATAGTAACAAAATACCCAAGATGGAAAACAGCAAGGAGAAGTGTTTTAATTTCATATTTCTCCTTTTTTAATTTTATCATAACAATTTAAATATTATGTTACAAATATGCCTTTTTGTCTTTAAAATGCGCAATAATGGATGTTTTGTGTACTATTACGACAGAAAAAATTATAATAACCTCTTGCTCATTTAGCGTAAAAGCATCCGTTGGTGGGAGTTTAATGAAACAGAAGGAAGCAGTATTAAAAATTTCAGAGGCATTTCAACAAGATGTAGGTTACGGAAGAGCCCGTATTGATCATCAAACTAGAGTGAATTTAGATTTATCTATTGGGGATGTCATCGAAATTGAGGGGACAAAATCCACTGCCGCGGTTGTATGGAGATCGCATCCAACCGATGAAGGCAAAGGAATAATTCGTATTGATAATTTAACAAGAAAAAACGCTGGAAGCGGTTTGGGAGAACGTGTAAAAATAAGAAGAGCCGAAGTAAAAGAGGCAAAAGAGGCAGTTCTGGCTCCATTGATATCAAAAGGACAACAAATTCAATTTGGCAGCGGAATTGGCAACTTAATAAAAAAGGGACTATTAAAAAGACCTCTTACTAAGGGAGACAGCGTCATTATTCCTGGAATCGCATTGTTTGGAAGTTCGCTTCCTTTTATTATTATTAATACAACTCCTGGCGGAATTGTTTTTATAAGCGAGGAGACTCAAATCAACGTTAAAGAAGAAGCTGCAAAAGAAATTGAGCTCGAAGGGCCCCGTGTAAGCTATGAAGATATCGGCGGTTTACATAATGAAATTTTAAAAATTAGAGAAATGATTGAACTTCCTTTAAAGCATCCTGAGCTATTTGATAGGTTAGGAATAGACCCGCCTAAAGGAGTTTTGTTGCACGGGCCGCCGGGAACAGGTAAAACACTTATAGCTAAGGCGGTAGCAAATGAATCAGGTGCAAACTTTTACACAATCAATGGTCCAGAAATCATGTGTGTTGATGGTGAAACGAAAATATTTACGAATCCGAGAGGGCATGTTAAAGCAAAAGACGTATTTGAAAAAGAAGGGGAAGTGTTTGAAAATAACAGTAGTATCACTATTAAACTTGAGCATCCGTTATCTACATATGCTTTCAAAGATGAGAAAATAGTTAAAGCAAAAATAACACATGTCACAAAGCTTACTGCTCCAACCTATAAAATAACAATCAGCGATGGTAATGAAATTAAAACATCTAATAACCAGCCGTTCCTCGTTTATGATAAGGGCTCGCTTGTATGGAAAAGAGTATCGGATCTTGAAGAAGGAGATTATGTTGCTAGATTAAACGACATTAAAACAGAAGAAAAAAAGTATAAAATACGTCCGAGTAAAATAAAAAACCTTGTAAAAATCGATGACAAGTATGTAGTGAAAAGCAGGAACTTGTCAAGAAGCAATCTTATAAAATTACCAGAGGAATCTTCTGAAGGGTTAATGGAATTCCTCGGATTAATTGTATCTGATGGAAATATAAGTAAAAAAGATGATGCAATAACCTTTGCTAACAACGACAAAGATTTGATTAATCGGTTTAAACTGCTTTTAGAAAATTTATTTGACATTACAAAAACCAAGAAATATGATGACGGTCGACTGGTTACATATTCAAAAACACTTGTTATGTTTCTGAAGCACCTTGGTTTCAAATATGATAATAAACTCAGCATACCTGGTTATTTTTATAAACTACCAAATGAACAAGTGATGGCTTTTATACGTGGGTATTTTGACGGAGATGGAACTGTTGCAATGACAGGAAAATATCCAACTCCTAAACTTTACAGTGTTTCAAAAGAGTTTATGCAAGAGTTGCAATCACTGCTTCAAATTAAGTTAAAAATCTCTTCAAAAATAAATTTACATAAAACACCAAAAGGCAGCCTATATGCATTATCTATTAGAGGCTATGAAGGGAGAGTAAAATTCTTAGAAATTGGGTCATCGAATTCGACTAAGATGAAAAAACTTGAGCGAATAAAAGAGGTTAAGAGAATTAAAGAGTTCCAAGATATTCCGTATCCTTCTCTCTTGGTAAATGAAATCAAAGACAAGTTGCCTTATAAAAAATATAGGAATAAAGATTATTACGTCTATAATGTAGGCAATATAACAAAACATGCTCTTGATGTTCTCTATTGTTTAGCAGCCGATAATGATATTTTAACAGAGGGCATAAAAACAGAATACTACACTCTGATGAGAGAGGATGTTGGATGGGAACGAATTGAGTCAAAGGAATTCATTGGAGAACAGGAGCTATATGATTTCACAGTAGACAAAGACAGTTTTATTGGTGGATCGTATTTCTTCTTGCATAACTCAAAGTTCTACGGTCAAAGTGAAGAAAATCTGAGGAAAATATTTGAAGAAGCTGAAAAAAATGCACCATCAATCATATTCTTGGATGAGATAGATGCAATTGCACCAAAAAGAAGCGAGGTTCATGGAGAGGTTGAAAGACGTGTTGTATCCCAAATGTTGACATTAATGGATGGGCTAAAAGGTAGGGGCAAACTAATTGTCATAGGCGCCACGAATATTCCTGATGTTCTTGACCCCGCGTTACGAAGACCGGGGCGGTTCGACAGGGAAATCAGAATAGATGCCCCAGACCGAAACGGGAGAAAGGAAATTTTGCAGATTCATACTCGAAGCATGCCAATGGGAAAGGATGTTAACTTAGATGATTTGTCAGAGTTCACATACGGCTATGTTGGAGCCGACCTTGCAGCATTAGCAAGAGAAGCTGCGATGCATACCTTGCGCAGATATCTTCCAGACATCGATCTTGAAAAACCTATCCCTGTTGGCATTCTTGAAAAAATGGAAGTTACAATGGATGATTTCAAAGCAGCCCACCGTGGAATAGAGCCATCTGCGATGAGAGAGTTCTTAATAGAAATACCAAAAGTCACTTGGGATGATATCGGGGGTCTAAAATCCGTAAAACAACAGCTTAGAGAAGCAGTTGAATGGCCATTAACAAAACCAGAGGTTTTCAAGAGAATGGGCATTACTCCGCCCAGAGGAATATTATTATATGGCCCTCCTGGGACCGGAAAGACATTACTTGCAAAAGCTGTCGCAAGTGAATCCAGTGCTAACTTTATATCTATCAAAGGCCCAGAGGTTATGAGTAAATGGGTAGGTGAAAGTGAAAAGGCAGTAAGAGAATTATTTAAGAAAGCACGCCAAGTTGCACCTACTATAGTATTTCTAGATGAGCTCGACGCTATCGCACCAAGTCGTGGAACAGATACTGGAACGCATGTTCATGACAGCGTCGTTAACCAATTACTCACAAGCATCGACGGTCTTGAAAGTATGGAAGGCGTTGTAGTTATAGGTGCAACAAATCGGCCGGATATCATTGATCAAGGATTGCTTAGGCCGGGTCGTTTTGATAGATTGGTTTTAATTCATCCGCCTGAAAAAACCGCCCGGTTAGAAATATTTAAGATTCATACAAAAGACATGCCTCTCAGTAAAGATGTAAGCCTTGAAGATCTGGCAGACTTTTGTAAGAATTATACCGGTGCCGATATTGAAGCGTTGTGCCGAGAAGCAGCAATGATTGCTCTAAGAGAGGACGATAAAGCAAAAAAAGTTAAAAGAATACATTTTGATAAAGCAATGGACAGTGTACGTGCGTCAATCACGCCAGATATTGAAAAATTTTATAGCAGAATCTCTCAAACCTTAGGTAGTGGAATAGCCAAAAAAGATAAAAGCGTAAAAGATATTCAATATATGTAAGATAATTAAATAAAAAAGGATGGAAAAATTATGAAGATAACCGAAAACGAGCTTAGAGGAAAAACAGTTATGAGTGAAGAGGGGCTATATTTAGGAATTATGAGGAACACAACTGTTGATTCTAAAACAGGGCAACTGTTAAACATATTAGTTGAACCTTCAGATGATATTGATCCGAGATTATATCATTTGGACCAGCAAGGCCAAATTATCTTTCCATTTGAAACTATTAAATCAGTAAAAGATGTAATAATTATCGGGGGCCAATAAACCCCCTAAAATGTTTTTTAGTATTTAATGATAGATTTATTTTCTCCTTCTAATTGAATGAAGATAATCTTCCAGAGTTTTTCCCATTCTCCATCCAAAATAACCAAGGAAAAAAGCCCAAAAACCACCAACACTTATCGTAGCAATATTTGTTAAAAATTGTTCTTGGTTAGATGCAAAAAACAGATAAATTGAAACAATAACTGTATAAATGATTATTAAGAAAAATATTGCCTTAACCATTGTAAGTGTCACTTTTACTGTTTTAGATGCTGTTCCTTCTACCAGTTTCATTACTTTGTCTTTAGTAATTATTTTTTTTCTTTTTATTCTCACCGTAATTAATAAAGGATGATCTAATCTTTTTTACAATATTGTTAATGATGCTAGGGGAGACCCCTTCATTTCGTGTGGAAAACAAAATTGTGAGTATGTAATTTTAATAAAATTAAAAGACGTGAGTATTTCCAGAAAGTTATAGATTTATTAGTATTTGAATTCTTCTATTTTTAAAATTATAAATATAGAAAAATTATAAAATTAAAATGCAAACAAAATACCTTTCCACAGGAAACAAAGGCCTTCCCCCTGTTTCTCCCAACAGGAGAAAACAAGGAGAACAAGCATACATAAATTTTTAATATGTAGTCGTTGATTACTTTGGCCCGGGAGGTCCATTTTTACGAGTAGGAAAAAGACAGTAAATAGTGATATCTTTGGCCGTTTACTAACGTCTGATGGTCTATTTGTAAACAGAGAAGCCAT
>JAGMDE010000113.1 GCA_023128855.1 Thermoplasmatales archaeon
ACAGCAATTGTTAATATACCGCCAATTACTACTGATTGTGATTGTGTAATAGAATTTAATCCTACCATTAATCCAAGCGTAGTAATAATACCAGATGGTACACCAAAACTAAATCCAACTCTTAATGCTCGTCTCATTGTATATTCCTTTTTGTATCTTTAGACCCTTAACTAAGTCTTTAATTAGCACTATTTAAAACTATTGTGAAAAAATGCCATTTTGTAACATTTTATTAGATTATTAGAAAACTATTAAAATAAATTAGCAATATGCCCAAAACCATGGCAGTAACAATTGATGAAGAAAAATGTACGGCTTGTGGAGCATGTGTTGAAGTATGTCCTGTTGAAGCATTAAAAATTGATAGTAAATGTAAAGTTGATGCAGATACATGCATTGACTGCGGTACATGCGTCGATGAATGCCCAGAAGGGGCTATTTCTCTAGAGTGATTACATTAAACCCCCCCCCATCTAAGGAGGATATTCTCAATTTTTATTTTTTAGAGTATTTTGTACATATTTGATAAAGCTCAGGCGGGCATTTTGGAAGTTTTCCAGTTTTAGTATATTCTTTCAAGCGATTTAACCAAAACGGAGTTATCTCGCACTTTTTTATTACTTCTACAAATTTAATTATTGTATCCATCGTATCAGGATGTAGAATGTGTTCCATTTCACAAGCATCAGTTTCTGCGATTTCTTTGTCTACACCTAAAAGTATAAGAAATTCTGTTATTTTATTATGTTTCTTCTTGGTTTTTACTGCAAGTGTTCTTCCTTTTTTCGTTAAAGTTGCACCAATGTACTTTTCGTAATTAATATACCCTTCTTCACTTAATTTTTGAAAAATTTCAGTTACGCTTGCAGGATTGATACTCAAAGCAGAAGCAATATCATTTGTGTGAACAATTTTCTTACCTTTTTGAAGATTATAAACAAGCTCTACATAATCTTCAATTGTTTTTTTTCTCAACAATCATCACACTCCTAACAAAATAAACCGTAGTGTGATTCCAACAATAACCGTGGTACTACTCATTATTAAAACTGATTTGAACATATCCTTCAAACCTAGCTCTTTAAATAAAACAGCAAATGTTGCAACACATGGGAAATAAATCGTTAACATCGTTGCAACTATCACTAATTGCATAGGGCTGAAAGGTGTTGTAATAGCTAAAGCAAGCAATAGACCAACAGCAAGATCCTTTCTTAAAAAACCAGTAATAAGTACTATTGAAACTGCGCCAGGAAGACCAAATAAGCCAACCATTATAGGCTCAAATGCAGATGAAACTGCATCCATAATACCAGTAGCATTTAATACACCAATAATAAAAACACCAAAAAACAACCAAGGAATCGCTTCTTTTAAAAACCATCTAACTCGCATCCAAGTTTTTTTACCCGTAGTTTTAAGACTAGGTCTTCGATATGGCGGGATTTCAAGGAAAATTTCAGGAGTCTCTCCCTTGATCATTTTATTTAAAATAAGCCCAATAATCACCCATAAGATTATTAGCACCAGAAAAACAAGCGAGATGTAAAAAATTGGTTTGAAATACCAAGTTCCACTACCTAATTCAGAACTGGAAAAAATTGCAAAGATCATTGAAATTTGGGCCATACATGGAACAGCAATAGCAAGCAATGTTGCTGAAATAAAACGTTGTTTACGAGTCTCCAAAGTCCTTATAGATAGAGCACCAGGAACATTACAACCAAGACCAAGAAACATTGGAATAATTCCATGCCCATGCATTCCCAATCGATGAAAAATATTGTCAACAAGAGTTGCCAACCTTGGAAGATACCCTGTATCTTCAAGGATAGATAAGACTAGATAAAATGCAAATATATACGGAAGAACCATCCCAATTGGAACAAATAAACCTGTTGTTAGAATTCCAAGCGATTCAACAAACTCAATTTCTCCATCAATCAAACGCCCTATCAAAAAATCATGAATAATACCTGGCCCCAATAAACCACTGATTTCCATGGCAATTGGCTTATAAATATTTTCAAAAAGGGGTTCAAAAACATAAGCTATTAAAGTTTCTCCAACTAATCTAACAATCCAAAATGCAAAAAAGATAATACCTAAAGCTATTGGAATCCCAGTTAAAGGTCTAATTGTTAAATCTGAAATCCTATCTTTTAGAGTATGATGCCTATGCTCAATTTTTTCAACCTTACCAATAACAGATCCAATTTTAATCCATCTTCCGTCATCACTAGTCGGTTTGATTTTATCATTGGTTTTTGCTTCTTTAATACGAGCAGCTAATTCTTTAATTCCTTCACCAGTCAAAGCAACAGTTGGAACAACAGGTATGCCTAAAATCTCCTCTAACTTTTTTTCGTCAATTTGTATTCCTAAATGATGAGATTCGTCCCATAGATTTAAAGCAATAATCATAGGAATATTTTTCTCTAATAATTCTAATGTTAAAAGTAGATTTCTTTCAAGATTTGTCGCATCAATAACGTTTATTATTACATCAGCTTTTTCTGCCATTTTTGATGCTGCTTCTTCTGCTTTATTTGCCGGCTCTAATGAATATGTCCCTGGCGCATCGATTATTTCCACTGTTTTATCATCCAGTCTCATTTTTCCTTTTGAAAAATCTACTGTTGTTCCTGGATAATTTGATGAGATAACATTTGCACCTGTTAATCTAGAAAAAACTACACTTTTACCAACGTTTGGATTTCCCATTAAAACAATCTTTTTAATCATAGCCCCTCAACAATTATTTTATGTGCCATCCCCCGGCCCATTGTCATCTGACAATTTCCAACAGAAAATGTTAGTGGCCCTACCATAGGTTGTTTTGATACCACCTTCACTATTTGTCCTTCTCTTATTCCTAATGTATTCAGTCTTCTTTTAAAACCATGTCCGCCATGTATGTGGATTATTCTCCCAGATTCTCCTTTTTTTAGATGCGCTAAAGGTGTATGTGCTCCATGCATAATATCAATCGCCCCAAATTTTTAGGTATGCCTAAAAATATATATGGCGTTGACCAGTATATATAGATTTTGGTATGCCAAAATTTTTGAAAAAAAGAAAGAGATTGTAGCTATACAATAGTTACATCCTTACAGAGGTAAACATCTTGAATTGCATTTAGAAGTTGAATTCCTTCGTCCATTGGTCTTTGGAAGGCTTTTCTACCTGAAATTAACCCTGTTCCACCTGCACGCTTGTTTATTACTGCTGTTTTTACTGCTTGTCCAAAATCGTCTTTACCCGATGCTCCGCCTGAATTAATCAGTCCGATTCTTCCCATGTAACAATTTGCTATCTGATATCTTGTCATATCAATTAGATGATCGGAGCATAATTTGTCATATGCATGATTATCCATCTTTCCATAACTTATTCCATCCTTGTTTAATGCAACATATCCTCCGTTAATAGTTGGCTGCTTTTGTTTAATAATATCTGCCTCTATTGTGACACCCAGATGATTTGCCTGCCCTGTTAAATCTGCAGAAGCATGGTAATCCTTTCCATCTACTTTAAAAGCAGGATTTCTAAGATAACACCAAAGAATTGTTGCCATTCCAAGTTCATGTGCATATTTGAAAGCTTCACTGATTTCAATTATCTGCCTGCTTGCTTGATCGGATCCAAAATAAATTGTTGCGCCAATTGCAGCAGCACCCATGTCCCATGCTTGGTCAACATTTGCAAACATTATTTGGTCAAACTTATTTGGATATGTTAAAAGTTCATTGTGATTAACTTTAACAATAAATGGAATCTGATGAGCATATTTTCTTGAGACGGCACCAAGAACTCCAAGAGTTGAAGCAACTGCATTACATCCACCTTTTATTGCTAGTTGAATAATATTTTCAGGATCAAAGTAGATTTCATTTGGTGTAAAAGATGCAGCAGCAGAATGCTCAATGCCTTGATCAACAGGAAGAATTGACATATAACCTGTACCACTTAGACGACCGTGATTATATATGGATTTAAGATTCCTCAAAACATTAGTAGATCTATCAGAATCCATAAAAATCCTATCTACAAAATCAGGGCCTGGAATATGCAATGATTCCTTACTGATCTTTGGATTATCAAAATCTAAAAGATAACTCGCTTCTTCACCCAAATAACTACGAATTGTATCTATAATATTACCACCTTCATAATTTTTAACTTGTTCTAAATCTTGCATTGACCTCAACTCTCCAACGGAAAAAAAGAACAAGTTTAAGCACAAAAACCTTTTGCTAAATATAAAAAGCTAGGAAAGATATAAGAGACATTATTATATATTATCTTGTAAGATTTGGAAGGATGGAGAGATTTATTATGGATTGGAAAAATAGATCTGCATATGTTTTTGTAAAAACAGTAAAAGGAAAAGCTCATGAGGTTTGGCAACGCTTCCACAAGTGGGATAATGTAATTGGAACTTGGATTGTTGATGGAGAATGGGATGTAATTGTATGGTTTGACGCCTCAGATTGGGATGTAATACATAAATGTGTTGAAACAATGAAAGACTGGGATGAAGTAGAACACACCAGTTCACACATGGTATATAACGGATGGAAAAACGGTGGCTGGTGGTGGGAAAGACCAGCAGGCGCATGGGTACTATTAAGAGAAAACAAACTAGGAGATGTCCTTAACAAAATGCAAAAATGGGATTGGACAGTAAGCGGTGCAAGCATACCTGGTGACTGGGATTACATGGTCTGGGTTGGAGGACAAAACTGGGATGAAGTATGGAACCATCTTTGGGAAATAAAAAAAGAAGACTGGCAAACAGCAACTCAGGTTCCAATAAAATCCTGGTGGAATGAAAAATGGAAAGATGATTGGTGGTAGGAAAAAATCTACCAATTCTTTTTTTTTTATAATTTTCCTTCTTTGTATCGTTTTCCAAGTTTTTCAAGCATATCTTTTGTCATAGAAGCAAGATTATAACTTGGTTTCCAACCCCATTCTTTTCTAGCAGCAGTATCATCAATAGACTGAGGCCAAGTATCTGCTATTTGTTGCCTAAAATCGGGTTTATAACTGCATTTAAATTCAGGTATATGTTTTTTGATTTCACCAGCAAGTTTGCCTGCTGAAAAACTCATAGATGCCATATTAAAATCACAATGATGAATAAGTTTTGAAATATCGGCTTCCATCAAGTCAATTGTTCCTTTTATACAATCAGGCATATACATCATTGGCAAAACTGTATCTTCTTTTACAAAACAGGTATATTTTTTGTTTTTGATTGCTTCATAAAAAATTTCAACAGCGTAATCAGTAGTACCACCACCTGGTAGCGTTTCACTACTAATTATACCTGGGTATCTTACGCCTCTAACGTCAATTCCAAATCTTTTAAAATAATAATCACCCAGTAATTCACCAGCAACCTTTGTAACTCCATACATTGTCTTAGGTTTTAGAACAGTTTCTTGAGGGGTATTAACTCTTGGTGTCTCTGGGCCAAAAGCAGCTATGGAACTAGGAACAAAAACCCGAGTCATTTCATATTCATGGGCAAGCTCAAGGATATTATACATACCGTTAATGTTTACATTCCAACAAACAATTGGTCTTTCTTCTCCAACTGCAGAAAGAATAGCTGCCATATTGTAAATCGTGTCAATATCATATTCTTTGATTACATTTTCAACTGTTTCTTTTTTTGTAATATCAATAAATTCAAAAGG
>JAGMDE010000114.1 GCA_023128855.1 Thermoplasmatales archaeon
TCATCAGTGTATTTTTGATATTGATACACTCGATCGATGTACCAAAGGGATGCATCTACAGTGTTATACACAGCCTTTGAATCCCTATCCATAAAAGCGTTTGGAATCAAACCATTTTTACAGTATTTACTAAAGCCGAGAAGAATTTGTTTTGCATCATCAAATCTCTTTGTAACAAGAGTAAGACCTGGCAGTGCTATAAGTGTATCTCTACCCCAATCTCCAAACCAGTGATAACCAGCTATCACAGATTTGCTTTTTGCTTTTTTAACTATAAAATTGTCAGTTGATAACACAAGTTTACTACATTTTACTGGGAGATCTGCACTTAATATGAGATCCCTTCTTCGTTTAACCTCTTTCATATATACTTTTTCTGGATCGGAATTGAAACCATTTTCAGTAGTTAAAACAATATAATAATCGCATGACTTTTTGATGTCTTTATTAAATCTTCCAACATGAACATTGTTGTCTATCCAGGAATCATTACGCTCTCTGTCATTTGAATAAAATAATTCTTCCCAATAATGTAAAGGCTGAAATTCTGTATCTTTCAGAATTATCTGTAAAGTTTTATCCAAGTTATCGGGTTTTATAGTAATTGTATTATTAGAAAATTCATGGTGAAACGTAAGATACCTCTGTCTATTAACGTCGTAAATATGTCTAGAGTTTAACACAGGATTATGAGCGATTGTAAAAGGTTTTTTTGTATCAATTCTATATCTAAGAATTGTAGTATTTTTACCGTATTCCATAAAAATTGTTTTCTTAATTTTTATCCCGTTAATCTCGTAGGAAAAAGTGGGAAAAACACCGAAACTAAAATTGTTTTTAATATTCCTTAAATCCTGTTTTTTACCATTATAAATGAGTTCATCAAAAACGTTTGACACTAAAACCCATCTCTCAGTTGGTGGATTTAAACTTGAAACGAGAAGCCCATGAAACTTTCGTGTATTCGTGTTTTGATGAGTTAGAGAAGCATATCCACCAAGACCATTTGTAACAATCCATTCCCTCATAATTTCACCTAAATAAATTCCTTGTATATATCAAGAGTTCTTTTAGTTACTGATTCCCAACTAAAAGTATCAAGCACCCGTTCTCGTGCATTATTACCCATTTGCTTACCTTTATCATTCAATTGTAAAACTTGTTTTACTCCCCATGCAATGTCCTCGGGCTTATGGGGATTTACATGAATTCCTGATTGATCTTCACCTGACGGTATAATTTGCTCCCGGAAACCATTTGTACCTGTTGCGCCAACAACAGTTGGTTTTGCCATTGACATTGATTCTGTACAGACAATTCCAAATGGCTCGTAAATAGATGGTAAAACAACGCAATCTGCTGCAGCATAATGTTTTATTCTATCTTCTTCAGGAATAAACTCGGTTCTGAATATTATCTTATCTTGAATTCCCATTTTTTCTGCTTCAGATTTCAAGCCCCATTCCATATCTCCAATTCCAAGAACTACAAGTTTTGTATTTGGAAAATCTTGTAAAACCAATGGCATTCCTTTAACTAAGTTGTCAATCCCTTTTACAGTTACTAGTCGTCCTACGAAAAACAGCATGTTTTCATCATCGGCAATTCCATACCCTCTTCTGAGTTGAGTTTTTTCTTTATCTGGAATCTTATTTGGATCATATTTAGTTGGATCTACACCGTTCCAACAAACTCTAATTTTATCTGAAGGAAAACCTAGTTTTTCAAGTTCATCTTTCATCGCGTAAGACACTGTTATTACACAATCAGCAACTTGCCCTCCTTCAAATTCAATATCTTTAATTGTATGGGATCCACGTCCAACAGATCTTCCAACTTCCGTAGAGTGAACGTGAAACATTAAAGGAATGCTAAGTTCTTTTTTTGCCATCATAGCGCCAATAATACCAAGCCAGTCATGACCATCGATGATATCAAAAGACTGTTTTTCCTTCCTTACAAGTAGATTCACCAGTTGAGATGCTGACATTGTATTATAAGAAATGACATCGGCAAAGAACTTAAAATTAGGCCCCCATCCTTTTAGTTCATAACTTGCAAAAAGGCGGTAAGCATCTGTTAAATCAATAGTTTTTGGACGATAAACATCTATTCCATTCCATTTTTCATATGTCTTATGTTGATTGCCTTCATTGAGAGCGAAAACTGTGACTTCGTTTCCAAAATATGTTTGTTTCTGAGTAATTTCTGTAGCAAATGTACCAAGACCTCCATAGATAACCGGTGGGAATTCCCATGAAAAGTGAGCGATTTTCAAATTTTACTCTCCTCAAAACACTATAAACAACTACATCTTTAAAAATTATCTTATTTTAAAAAAGCATTTCATTTATTTTTTGGATGCCGAACGAAAAACTCCCACATTAAATCTGTTGCTGATATTTCCTGATAAGGATCACAGTTATTCTCATCTATCCAAGTTCCACCAAACCACCAATGCTCTCCATTATTAACTGTATACAAAAAAACTTCAGCTCCATCAGTTCCATTGGTATATTTCCTAGTTGTCACATTTTCATTCTCGCTAACATTAACTGTTAAATTGGAGCAATTATTATGATTCACCCAAAATTCAACAGATTCATTTACAGATATTACAGACCCTTCTGAATCTCCTCCTTCATATGGGACATTTTCATCTTTTAATCCATGGAAGATAATAACCGGTAAAGGATTTTCAGGTTTAGGAATAATCCATGATGGTAGAAATTTATATTTGTTTATGCCTATTGATCCTGAATGTGGTGCAATTGCAGCAATTTTATTAGATAATTTTGCTCCAACATAGTATGTCATAATTGCTCCTAGAGAAAAACCAGTGACATAAATCCTACTTGAATTAATATTATACAATTTTTGCATTCTCTCGATAATTGAATTAATAAAACCAACATCATCAACTTTGAACAAATAAGATACACCACCAATATAACCTGCATTCCAATTACGTAATATCCAGCGTCCGTAGATAAGCCGATTTAGAATTGGAAACAAAAATCCTTGAGCTCCATTTGGGTAGATAGCTATAAATCCTTCTTCGTCAGCTTTCTCGTTCATCTCTGTTTTTATACTTATAATATCTCCTCTGGAACCCCCTCCATGAAGAAGAATCACAAGGGGAACCTCCGTATTACCATCATAGCTTGGAGGAACATGAATATAATAGCTTCGAATCCTTAAATTATGCAACATAAAACGTTTTTGAATGTCATTTAAAACAGGTTGTTTATCCTTAACAATAATATCATTGCCATCATATTCATTTTTTTTAAGATTTGCACTAGTTATTTGAGCAAATATTACGCCTAGCAATAGGAAAACAATTATAACAACTATGGCCTTCATATCCTGTTTCCATAATAAATTCGTATTATATCCTTAATATTGTTTGTGGTAATTATTCAATTTATTAAAAAAATTAATCTAAGTTTTGCTTTAGATCTTGCAAGATGTTCATATAATTGATGAAGCCATCATAAGGTCCATCATATGGGCTGAAATAAGCATGAACAGCACCATCTTCCATTCCTTTTGTTGATACATAGTAGAGATGATCAGATGTTTGAAGACGACGCCAAGTGTTAATAAGCTCTTGATCACCCCTTTCCTTTAGTTTTCTACCAATATTTTTTAATTCATTAAAACAAGCTACTTGCATATCATTTCCAAGCCAGGTAGATACATCACGATCTGCATCTGCCCATGATATCGCCCATGGTACATCTAAATCACCAACAGGTTCGTAACGCTCTACAGCTTCACTAACTGTAACAAAGTCCAGATGTTCATGTTTGAATGCTTCATCAGGTAAATGATTGAGAAAATCGAAGATTCCGGTATCCTCCCAATGATGCTCGCCAAAAGTCTCATAATCCATAAAAAGATTGATTAGGTTTCCCTCATTATGCGACATCCAGTATGCATATTTTTCAGCTGTCAATGGATGATCCTTCCATATTTTAGATGAGAATCTAAAACCAATATCGTCACTTAGAGTATAATTTCTGAGAAGTACCTTCAAATCACAATTAACAGGTTTGTATAAGTAATTGGGAGAACGCCAATGCAATATTTTTTCAGTACCTTCGGTAATAATCCCTTTGTAACCCATGTCTGCTACCTTTTTTGCTATCCGATTGTCATAGATTGCTTCAGTATTTCGGAAAACACGTGGTTTGTAATTGAACAATTTTTTTATCATCTGACGGTGCATTCTAACCTGTTCTTCAAACTCATCCATCTCATCATATAAACCCGATAATGAATGATAATAAGTCTCCTCGATCATATCAACTGATCCGGTTTTAAAAAGCTCCTTAAAGCTATCAATAAGCTCTGGCATAAACTGCTCACAGTACTCGACAAACGTACCAGTAAGGCTAAATGAAACTTTGAACCTGCCATCAGTCCTATTTACTAAATTAAGTAGCAAATTATTAGTCGGAAGGTAACATTTTTTTGCTACTTTTTCAAATATTTGCTGGTTTAACTTACGGTCAAAATAGGATGAATTGTTATCATTGCCAATATGAAAAACTGAGAAACGATTTAATCTTATAGGCTGATGGACCTCGAAATAGAGACAGATTGATGCCATGTTATTGAACTCCGCAATAAACGTCTATTGTTTTATCTGCGACACGATCCCAAGTAAACAAATCAATCTCACGTTTACCCTCCTTTGCAAGAGTCCTATGTAAAGGATCATATCTTAGCAGAGAGATAACCTTGTTAGCCATCTCGTCAGTATCCCAAAAATCAACTCGTAAACAATTCTTGAAGGCCTCAGAAAAACCAGCTGTTTTTGAAGCAATAGTCGGAGTGCCAGCAGAGATTGCTTCAAGAGCGGTTATTCCAAAAGGTTCACTAACAGATGGCATAACATAAACACTGGATATTCCATAGATATGTTTAACCTCCTCTTCTGTTAAACGACCAGTAAAAATTACTCTATCAGAAATACCCAAATCTATCGATTGGGAAATTAATTTTGGAAGCATATCGCCAATACCTGCTACAACAAACTTTGTATCTGGCTCAAAATCCTTTACTTTCTGTGCAGCTTTAAGGAAAAACTCTGCACCTTTTTGAATAGTAAGTCTTCCTAAAAATAATACAATTTCTCGTTTGTGATTCTCAGGAATTGGATAAACAGCATTATGAACAACTGAAATTTTATCAGGATTAATACCGTATTTATCAACGATTACTCTTTTGGTAAAATGACTTACGGCAATTATTCTATCAGCTTTTTCCATACCTTCCTTTTCAATATCAATAAACCATTGATTTGGATAAATCCAGCCAGACCTATCGTATTCGGTTGAATGAATAGTAAGGACAAGTGGTATACCCCATTTTTCCTTGATGGCAATCCCTGCGCTCATGGTAAGCCAGTCATGGCAATGAACGGCATCATACTTCTCACCAGCTTTTATATTTTCTTCAACCTTTGAAACAACAAGGTTACCATAGTAATAAACAGCCTCATAAAAGCTGCCGCCTACCTCTTTTACATCAGGATGATCATATGGGAAAATTTCAGTTTCACCCACTTCAATTATTCGTAGATTTGACTTATCACTAGAAACAGATTCCTTTGTTTTAGGCATATAAAAATCTACTTTTACATTTTTATCTGCAAGGCTTCTAGT
>JAGMDE010000115.1 GCA_023128855.1 Thermoplasmatales archaeon
GCAGCATCAATAACAAGCAGTTTTTCATCTGGTTTTGCTGCCTTAAAAATTTCTTTCATTTCATCGATAAGGTCATCTTCAAGTTTATGCCGTCCAGAAGTATCAACAATTATCACATCGCTTGTCTTTTTGAACTTATTTAGTCCATCTTTTACAACCTTAACTGCATTTTTTTCTTTTTTATCACCATAAAACGGAACCTTAACTTGTTCTGCAATCTGTTTTAACTGTTCATATGCAGCAGGCCTATGAACATCTCCAGCTATAAGTACAGGTCTTAACCCTTTCTTTTTAAAATATGTAGCAAGTTTTCCCGAGGATGTCGATTTCCCTTGACCGTACAGGCCGACCATCATAATAATCTGTTTTTTAATTGGTAATTCTCTAGAATCTCCAAGAATATTAACTAATTCATCATACACAATACGTATAGCATGCTCACGGTTACTCATTCCAGCAGGTGGTTTTTCTTGTAAAGCACGTTTTTCAATTTTTTTAGATAATTCCAATACAAGTTTAACGTTAATATCTGCTTGCAATAGAGCTCGCTGAATGTCTCTTACTACTTCTTTTACTAGTTTTGAATCGACATGAACCGCATTGGCTATCTTTTTTAAAGTTCCCTTAAGGGAATCACCTAAATCATCTAATACCATTTTAACTTGAATCTGGAAATATAAAAAGGGGCATTAAAAGGTATCGCCTGTTGATTCTACATTTCTTCTTTCAAGATATGTAGCTCTTTATTATCTTCTAATTTTTTATAACCTTTTAATTTGACTAGTAAGTCTCCCCAGTCGTCTATTATTTTTTCTATGCCATTTTTACTACTCGAATAAAAATCTATCAGTTCGTCAATTGCGTCTGAAAAAACATCGATAGTGCGAGACAAATCTGTTTCTGTGACAATTCCTACAATTTCATTATTCAATATTACTGGCAATTTTTTAATATTGCTTTCTTTCATAATTTGTGCTGCTCTTTCTAAAGGAGATAAAGCATGTACAGTTATTAAATTTGGAGACATTATATCTTTTATTTTGGTTTTTTTCGGATCTTTGGATTGTAATATTACTTTTTCAATAGCATCTCTCTCAGTTACGATTCCAACTGTAATATCCTTATTCATGACAACAAGACTTCCAACCCTTAGTTTACTATACAATTTACATGCGTCATAAACAGTTTTGTTACTGTCAACTCTGACGATATCTCTAGTCATAACTTCCTCAACGAGCATTTATTGCAACCTCACTGAACATGAATCAATTATGTGCTAATTATATCTTATGGTATAATTTTTTACCTTGTAAAACTCTTTTCTTCTTAATTATTAAAATCGGTTAATAGATTTGTCTAAAACTTCCAAAAGTTATTTACGCGTAATATCGACTAACTGCCGTTTTAATATCACAAAGAAATTTAATAAATAAATACTGTAATATAAGATTTGAAGATTACAAATAGTGATCGGCAATATGTTTTTATGCTGATTTAAAGGGGGCAAAGAGTAATATGCCTGGTTTTGCCTTCTGGGGTGGAGACGAAGATTACCCATATTATGACAGTTTTCTTATTTCTACATCGTATATGGATGAAAAAATTGATCTGTTTAAAATTGCAGTAGCAATTTATGCGCATAGTAAAAGAATGGACAGAGCGTATAGACGAGCCAGTGTATATATGCTGGAACTATGATGCATGAGTCTGGACATATCCTTGGAATTTATAGAGAAAATACACCTGGTTGTGATAATCGTGATACATATCTACCAAAAATGTTTGGTTGGTGGAAATACGCCAATTATAAGGGTTGTATGAATTATCGTTATGCTATTCAGATTATTGATTATTCTGATGGTTCTCATGGTAAAAATGATTTTGACGATTGGGATAGAATAAATTTAAGAAGATTTCAAGGTGGATAATTAATAAATTCCAAAAGCTTTAAAACATTTTGACAATTTACAAAGATTCAAAATGATTAATAGAGATGAAGCTTTTATACTTATTAAAAAATATCTTAAAGACGAAGATAATATTAAATATTCACTAGCGGTAGAAGCTATATTAAGAGAATTAGCTAACATACTTGAAAGAAATGAAGAAATTTGGGGTTTAGTAGGATTGCTTCATAACCTTGATTATGAATATACAAGCAGTGATCCAGAAAAACGCGGAACTCTCTCGGCTCAGCTTTTAGAAGATTTACTTCCAGAGCGTGCTGTAAATGCAATAAAGGCAAATAACTATACTCATACCGATTATATTCCAACAACATCATTAGATAAATCCTTAATCGCTGTTGATGCTACAGCAAGATTAATTGTTGCAGCAATACATACAACGGCATCAAAAAAATTAACTGATTTAGATCATGAGAGACTAATGAATAAGTTCCTTGACTCGTCCTTTGCCTCCCGAATCAATAGAAATAAAATTCAGCTTTGCAATGATATTGGTATAGACCTAGAAACTTTTCTTAAGCTTTCTCTAGATATATTAAAGGAAAAATCAGAGGAGTTAAACCTCTAGCTTTATTTTTGGTAAAAGTTTAATAACTTTCTTGATGTATAGGGTAGGTGTGTACGAAAAGAGACCTGAAGACGAACAAGAAGAATATATTCGACTAAAGTTACCAAATAAAAATAAAAATGAAATGTTTGCTATAGCTGATAGACTCATGGGTGGATCAAGGATAAATGTTGTATGTGCAGATGGAAAGTCAAGGATGGGTCGTATACCTGGTAGAATGAAAAGGAGACAACGAGTAAGAGCAGGTGATCTTGTAATCATTAAACCTTGGGATATACAAAATGAAAAAGCAGATATAATTTTTAGATATAGAAGAACTCAAGCAATTGTTTTAAGTAGAAGAAAATTACTACCAGAGGAAATTGATGTCTTCTGATAAATTTTTAGATAAAAAGGAGCTTAAAAGACTTGACCAAGAACTACAAAAAATGATTGGTAGAGTAGGTACCGATAGAAAAACACAGGATGAGGTTTTTGATAAGTCAACCCTTCTTGCTTTGGAAAAATTAATTTCAGATAGAGTAATTGATATTCTAGATTTTCCTATTTCTACAGGAAAAGAAGGGAATGTTTTTAGAGGTGTAACACCAGATAAAAAACTTGTTGCAGTAAAGATTTATAGAACTAATACTGCAACATTTAAGCATATTTCAGAGTATATAATAGGTGATCCGCGGTTTAATTCTATTGGTAAATCAAAACGAGCTTTAATCTTTGCTTGGACAAAAAAGGAATTTAAAAACCTTGAAAGATTAGCCAGAATTAATGTTAAAGCTCCAAAGCCAATTATTTTTATAAAGAATGTGTTAGTTATGGAGTATATTGGAGATTCTGAAAGACCGGCTCCTCTTATGAAAGATGTTAAATTGAAAAACCCTAAGGAAATATTTGAAACACTTATTGATTACGTTTCAAAAATGTATAAAAAAGCGGATCTGGTACATAGTGATATTAGTGCATTTAATATTCTGATGTTTGAAGATAAGCCTTATGTGATAGATCTGGGGCAAGGGGTTTTAATCGGGCATCCTAATGCACTTGGTTACTTAAAAAGAGATATTCATAACTTAGTAAGTTACTTTAATAAGTTTGGAATACGGGCTGATGAGAACAAGATATTTGATAAGATTACCAAGAAAAAGTGATAGATATGAAATATCTAAAAATCCCATTGGATCGGGTTGGCGTTTTAATCGGTCGTAACGGTGAAACAAAAAGGGATATTGAAGAAAAAACAGGATTGACAATCGACATTGACTCAAAAGAGGGAGAAGTTGTCATTGATGATCATGAAGCTGCTGATCCTTTAATGGTAATCAAAATAGAAAATATCATTAAGGCTATCGGTAAAGGTTTTTCTCCTGCTAAAGCTTTTATTTTATTAAAAGATGATTCAGATTTTTTTACATTTGATCTTCATGATTACGTTGGTAAAAAAGAAACGCATGTTAGGCGACTTAAAAGTAGAGTTATCGGTAAAGAAGGTAAAACTAAACATGTTTTAGAGGAACTTACAGATGCAAAAATATCGGTTTATGGTCATACAGTATCTGTAGTATCTGATATTGTTAGAATGAATATTCTTAAGAAATCAATTGATATGCTTCTAACCGGTAGTAAACAAGCTGCAGTATACAAATTTGTAGAACTCCAGATGAAAGAATTACGACGTTCAGAGCGTTATGGTTTTTAAGGGTAATTTTTTAATACGAGATTCTATTCTGTGTGCTGATTGTTTGTTTTGCCGCCTTAGCTCAGTTGGTGGAGCACTCGGCTGTTAAAGGAGTATATTCTCTTGCTGCTACCGAGCGGTCACCGGTTCGAGTCCGGTAGGCGGCGTACATTTCTCTCGAAGGGATTTCAGTCGAAAGAGCCTTTCTTTAGCGTCTTTTGAATTTATTGTATTCTCTTTGTTTACGTCCTTTATCGTCCTTCTTTTTTTTGTCATCCATTTTATCACCATCTAAAATCTACTCGCTATCTCTACAAAATGTATTATTATTAAGATAATGGCAGATGATACAAATAAACCAAATCCTCAATTAAAATATGGAGTAAGTCCATCTATTTCCTCTTTCGTTTCTTTCAATCCTTCCTTTAGATTATCGATAAAAATTTGATATAATTTCCCTTCAGAACATGTCTTATATTTTTTAAATTCTTTTTATAACGGTTTATTTCAGCCTGAAATGTAGTTGAGGTGTTTTTGGTTTTACCTTCTTTGTCTTTACCTTTCCTTCACATGCCAGCCAACCAAGAGCAATGTATGTATCTTTCTTTGGAACATCTGTTAACTTTGGGATATACGTTGCATCAATATCTCTGTATTTATAGAGAACATCCCATATCTTACCAGCATCTTCTCCGATTTTGTCAGTTAGGTTAGTCTCACCGAGTTTATAAGTCGTGCCATCTTTGCATATTTTGTTTTCTCGTGCCAGCCAGCCAATTGCAGCATAGAATTCATCATCTTTTAACTTCGTTTTTTTCATTAAGTTCGTTTGTGTAAGAGAGCCATGAGAATTAAGCGTCTCCCATATTTTTCCTGCGTTACAACCAAAATCTTCTATCTTGTTTATCATATAGCCCATCCTCACAACGGAGAATCAGTTCGTAGAACTTATATTTTTGGGTATTCACTTTCATCCACAGGAGTATCATCTGTATATGGAGATGTTATTCGTCTGCATATTCAAATGTTAATCTTTGTCATAATGGTAAAAAGGAGTTCAAATCTTGTTTTGTCTGATGGATGTGAGGATGATTAAAAAATGGAGATGCAAGTAATGTAACATCCTGAGATGAACAAAAAACTTATTTTTCAAGGGTTAA
>JAGMDE010000116.1 GCA_023128855.1 Thermoplasmatales archaeon
CTATTTGTACTACTATCTGTAAAAGCTGCATCTGGTGGACCAGAAGCTAATAGATCCACATTGATATAGTATACTGTAATACCACCGCTTGTAATCATCATGTTAGTATTACCTCTCAAAATTGCGTTAAATGGTGAAAAATCTGATTCATCTTGGGCTCCACCACACAAGTCGCAATAATCTGGTGGATTAGGAACATTACATGAAGAATTTGATGCATAAATTCCCATAGAAAAATCCTGGCCTTGACTAAACGGATCGAACGATCCAAATGATATTAATGTAATATTACAAGCGCCATCCCAACAGCTCACTTGGCTTGTATTACTTGTTCCTGCAAGTGTAGCTGAGCTAATTCTAGTTGAGACAGGAGCATACTGTTGTGAAAAAATTGTTAATTTTTCAATGCTTTCTCCGTTTACTAAAGATACATTAAACAATCCACTTGCAGCATTTACCATCTGCATATATTCGGTGCCGCTCAAACTCCTTTTGATTTCAATAAAGGAACTATCGCTGCTTAATAGCACGCTAGATTCATTTACAAGTCTAAATGCGACTGCTGTTGTATTCATTACTATTTCTTGGTTCCATTGGCTGGATACATTATTAACTGCTATTGTTTTATTTGTTAAGCTTCCACCTGAAATCATTTGTTGCATGGTAAAATTGTAAATTGAAGTGCTTAATGTGCCACCTGATGCATTAATAATATATGAGTCCATATAGTCAACACCTGATTGATTTCTTGCATAAGCTCTCAGCATAATATATGAAGAAGCTTGTGTTCCTGGAAGTGAAATATTATATTCACCAGATGAGTTATCATAATAGTCGTTAGGAGAACCCGATTCATTACCTAAATTAAATGGAAGAGGCCATGATTCAAACACCATGTCTCCACTTTCCATTACATATGCAATTATTCTCATTTCATCTATCTCTGTAACACCGTTAAAAGTACCATTTAAATATCTATGACTATAGCTAGCGTTCACTGTGACATTAACAAGATATGATCCATTAAAACCAGTGTAATTAACTACAACACCAGATTGATTTAAATCTTCACCCGCTTGGCATCTTGATAAAGTACTATTCATCCGTACACTCACCGGGAATGACATATCTGGGAAAATACTAAGAGAATAGTTTCTACTTGCCGGAATTGAAAATAATTGTTCAGCTGCTGCTGTAGTGTTTTCTTGTACTGGGAAACCAAGTGCTAGATCTTTTGCCATAACTTGGAAACTTTTAAAGCCATAGCTATCGATTTGACCTGTTGACCAATTCCAGCTGGGTCCTATTACCTTTATTTTAAATGTGATCGCTTGTCTTAGATACATTTCTGGGTTATTTAACATCAGGTTTAATTCAGTGTAAGGTAGTGATGGAAGGCTAGTTGAAATATTTAGAGAATAAGGTGTATTGGGATATAATTCAGATGCGCTAAGTTGGTAAAAAAATCCATTCGCTGAGGGCGGGCCTTGTTGTGATGAGTCTGTTACTGTTGGAATTCCTGTTATGTTAAATCCACCAGTTGCGTTTGTTGTGTTGGAAAAAATTCCAATACTAATTGGAGGACCATTAGAAGTGAAACTTTGTACTGTTAGCCTACCAACTGCACCGAGTAATGCAACACCGGTAGCATTTTTTACTGAACCGGTAAATGAGAAATTTACAGTGTTGAAAACTGTGAAGCTGATGTTTACAAACTCACTGCTATTCGTTTCAGTTGTTACATTAAAATAACCTGTGCCTAAAGATCCATTTGCTGTTGCTGCAAACCAGAAGTTTTCAGTAGAATTAAATAAAAATCCATCACTGTTGCTCTTAGTCCAGGTAATAGTATTAGTTGTATTTGAAACAGTGTATTCAGTTGGGTTTCCATCTCCAAGAGTTGTGCCATTACTTCCAACATAATAAAATCCATTTGAAAGATTTATTGTTAAATTGTTTAGTCTTAGGTCGTTATCTCCTTGTTTTGGTATTGTAAAGTTGAACAATTTATTAATCTGTGTGCTTTCAGAGCTGTTTGAAATATATCTTGGAGTTAAAGATGCGCTCCATTCATCTATAAAAGAACCTCCAGGTGGATCTCCACCTCCTCCAGATAAGGTTGCATTATACCAGTACGTGGTATTTGCTGAGAAGGAATCGTTATAGAAATCTGATTCATACTCGTCTTTTGAAAAGGTAATGTTGATATCGCCTTCAAAAATAACAATCTCATAATAACCAGATTCATTAGATGTATTTTGTGTAACTATGCCAAATTGTGATTGGTTATCAGCTAAAATACTAACACCCGACATTGGACCATTAGAGTCGTTGGTATATCCTTTAATTGTAGTGTTTAAAAGTGGCATTGTGCTGGCAGAGCTTTGCATTGTTTCAATATCCATACAATATAAACTTGCAGTCTCATTCCAACCCCATGCTTTATAGTAATAAGTTGTATTAGTATTATTTAAATTTTGATCCTCAAAACTTGTACCCGTGCCATTATATACTAAAGTTCCAGAATCTGGAGTTGAGGGAGGTGAACTGGTACTACTTCGTATTGTAATTTTATCAATTCCAGTATCCTGAGAGAAGGTTAAATTAATCTGTGTATCATTATATGTCGTTGTAGTAAGAGTCGCAGGTCCTTTCGGGCGTACAGTTATATTTGCATATTGAATTGATGTCGCACCATTATCTGTTACATTACTTGTAGTTCCTGTTAAATTTATTTGTATATTACCAACACTCATAGCATCCCAACTTATATTTGCCACAGTATAAGTGCTTCCATTTACACCTGTAAAATTCATCCAAGAAAGATTATGTGCATAACCAGTTGAATTATGAATTACTCCAGTGTCATTATTGGGTGTCCACCAATAACCTCCAGCAAATAAGTTACCCATTGTTGTAGTATTATAATTAATAACACCAGGGGATGTATAATTAAAGGTAATACTATCAATACTTACATTATTAATCTGCCAGTTAGCTGTCACATTAATTAGAGTATAAAAAGAATCTCCGATTGTTACATTCTCAGATTGCGGAACCACACTTATTATATTTGGGCTACCTGCTGCTTTTGCAGTTTCAACAAAAATTACCGTAAAAGCAGATATTACCAATATTGCTATTATTAACGAGTTTACCAGCTTCTTAACAAAACTACCTTTATTTCTATATGCATATCTAGGGTGCATCTCATCACCACTCCTATCAATAGTTATTATGAGTTATCTAGAGTCCCATCCAGATATTAAAATGCCTAATAAATTATATGCATATATATCTTTCTGAATACACAAATATATACTATTTTTATTTATTATTGGAAATAATATGCACATATAACTGCATATACACTTGCACATATAGTTATACTGTTATCTAATAATGAAGATAATAAGAAAAAAAATTATTTTTTAGCGTAATGTTTACTCCATCTTACTCTTCTAGGAATACGCTTTAATTGTAACATATTTTTTTGACACTTGTTTTTACAGAAATGAAACACAGTTCCATCTTTTTTTACAAAGATTTTACCAGTACCAGGTTCTATTTCATTTCCGCAGAATGAACAAGATCTTCTTTCAACCATGAATCTAAACCTCTAACGTGGCCCACCCAGTCTCCTTGCTTCTCTCTGAGTTTCACTAAGCATCAAGATATCACCAAGTTGAACAGGACCAACAACATTTCTTGTGATAATTTTACCTTTGTCAACACCATCTAAAACCCTAACCTTAACCTGTGAGGCCTCTCCAGCCATACCAGTTCGGTCAATGATTTCAACAATTTCACAAGGAGTTCCATCTACCATAGTTTAACCCTGTTTTTTCAATGATTCTATCTTTTTTGTTATGCCTTCAATACCTGTCTTTTCTTTACCAGGATTAACAATAGCCACAGCAGCAGTCGGAACATTAAGACCTGCAGAGTTACCTAGTTCCTCTTTACTTGGAACATAAGTATAAGGAATGTTTTTTTCTTCACATAAGATAGGCATATGAGCAAGAACCTCTTCAGGAGTCACATCCTCAGCCATTACAACAAGTTTTGCTTGTCCACGCTCAACTTGTTTAGTAGCCTCATTTGCCCCTTTACTTATCTTACCATTATCTCTAGCTTTTTCTACAAGATCATAGGCTAAATCCTGTAATTCTTTTGGTGCTTGAAACCTTACATATATCGCCATATTTTAGCCTCCATTTGAAGCTTTCATAGATATATTTCCCTTAGGAAATGTAAAACTGGGAATGAAGGGCATATATAAAAACCTTTTTCAGTACTAAGTAGCTCCGAAAGTAGACATGAAAATTGCGATTTTGAATAAATTATCTAATAAACAACATCCTACAGAAGAAAATACACATGAAAATACATATTAAAGTTGTACATTTATTTGTTAATTCAAAGCATGAGTGACCATGCCAACGTATCCTCAACAAACTTACCTCCTCCCGAACTTCCACTAATCACGAAGTTGATATAAATAAATTATGAAAAAAAAGCTTAGATAACACCGTACTACAAAAAAAATCTAAGAAAATAATATAACACCAAGATTGTATTCAAGGCAAATAATATCGCAGGATAAACTCAGGTTAAGATTTAGAAAGAAGAGGATTAGTAATAATGAAACCAGCTGATATGGCATATGATAGAGCCAGTATAATATTCTCTCCAGATGGAAGACTTTTTCAGGTTGAATATGCAAGAGAAGCAGTAAAAAGAGGGACCACTACAGTTGGATTAAAATATAGAGATGGTGTCGTATTAATTGTTGATAAACGAATCACTTCTCGTTTGATAGAGCCTGATTCAATTGAGAAGATTTTTCAGATAGATGAACACATGGGATGTGCAACATCAGGTCTTGTAGCTGATGCAAGAGCACTAGTTGATAGAGCTCGTATTGATGCTCAGATAAATGAGATAACATATGCTGAGAAGATACCTGTGAAGACGCTTGTGAAACGTATCTGTGATTTCAAACAAGCATATACACAATATGGTGGTGTGAGACCATTTGGTGTTGTCCTTCTTATAGCTGGTGTTGATGAAAACGGACCAAGTTTGTTTGCTACTGATCCGTCTGGTGCTTTTATGGAATATAAAGCAGGTAGCGAAGGAGCTGGTCGCAGTGAAGCTATAGAATACTTCGAAAAAAATTATAGAGAAAATATGACGTTAGAAGAAGCTATAGATATGGGTATAAAAGCAATTCATAAAGGATCTGAGAAAAAATTGAATCCTGATGCTATTGA
>JAGMDE010000117.1 GCA_023128855.1 Thermoplasmatales archaeon
GAATATGTAAAAAAAGATGGAAAATATGTAAAAGGGGAATATGGTAAAAAATTCCGCCATCCAGTTTCAGGTGCGCTTCTCGCAAAGCAGATCGGTCTTCCTGATGATATTGTTTTAATTATTTATGGGCATTCACATGAGGGAGATAACCTAAAACGAAGCTCTGAGGGTGTTATTGTAAATCATTGTGATTTTATTGATTTTGAAATCAGAAAATCATTGGTGGATAAATGAAGATAGAGAATTCTGCTGGAAGAATCGTAGAAACAGAAATTGCTGGCGAAACTCTCAAACCATTTGCAGGCGCTAAGAAATATAGCTATTCATCAAAGGTTACAGATTTAAAATATGCACTCAAAAAATGTGACATTAAAGATGGAGATACACTTTCTTTTCATCACCAACTTCGTAATGGTGACTATGTAATCAACCAGACGCTTGCTGTTGCTCGAGATCTTGGGATTAAGAATATCAGAATGGCACAGACTGCTATGTTTAATGTTTGTGAGCCAGTAATTGATTTTATCAAAGAAGGTGTTGTCAATAGAATTGAAGGTAGTATCAATGGTGTTGTAGGAGACTATATTTCTAAAAATCCTCTTATTTATCCCGTAGTACTTCGTTCTCATGGCGGGAGATGGTCTGCTGTAAAAAGAGGAGAGATTCACCCAGATATAGCAGTTATTGCGGCATCAGCTGCAGATGAAAGAGGCAATGCTACTGGTATAATTGGCGATAGCGCGTTTGGCCCGATTTCTTATTCGCAAGTTGATGTGATGTATGCAGATCATGTAATAATTGTAACAGATAACGTCGTTGAATATCCTTTAAAATTCCAAGAAATACAGGAGAGACATGTCGATTATGTAGCACAAGTCGACAAAATAGGTGATCCAAAAAATATTATGTCTGGTACAACAAAAATCACGGAAGATCCAATGAAACTGCACATCGCACATGATTGTGTTGATTTAATGGATGCTGCAGGCCTTATTAAAGATGGAATGATATTTCAATCAGGAGCAGGGGGCATCTCACTTGCTGCAATGAAATATCTAGGTGAAAGACTTGAGGAAAAAGATGTAGTTGCATCAACTGCTACTGGTGGTCTTACCAAACTAATATGTGATATCTATCAGGCAGGTCGGGTTAAAAATGTCTACTATTCTCAGGTTTTTGATGATTATTCTGTAAAATTTATTCAAAATGATCTTGGGTTACCTGCAGATATTGGTCATTATGCTGATCCAACATCTAAGGGTAGAACAATAGATGGACTTGATACAGTTGTTCTTGGTGCTACAGAAGTTGATATTAACTTCAATGTGAACGTAAATACACATAGTGATGGTAGAATGCTTCATGGAATAGGCGGTCATCAAGATACTGCAGCAGGGTCATCTCTATGTATTATTGCTTGCCCTGTTTTTAGAAAAACCAATCCAATTGTACGAGAAAAGGTTACAACAATTACAACTCCTGGCGACGTTGTCGATGCAATTGTTACAAATGAAGGAATTGCGATTAACCCTAAAAGACAGGATTTAATTGAAAAAGTAAAGGGTAAACTAAATATTGTTCCAATAGAGGACCTTAAAAATATGGCCTATGAAGAAACTGGTGGACCACAAGAATTAGAATTTGAAGATAAGCTTGTAGGTATGACCAGATGGTTTGATGGAACGGTTTTAGATTTAATATGGAAAGTTAAGGAGTGATATGATATGAAATGGACTACCAAAATTACGAAGGTAGAACCAAATCACCTTGTTACAAGAGGTTATAGACAAGAAGATTTGATAGGAAATATTCCTTACCCCAGTGTAGTTTACCTTTTACTAAAAGGCGAATTGCCATCAAAAGAACATGGCAAGATGATGGATGCAATACTAACAGCCTGTATTGATCATGGAGTGACTCCTCCAACAGCAATGGCTTCAAGAGTTGTAGCCTCTGGAGGAGTTCCACTTCCAACAGCTGTTGCTGCTGGAATTTTATCCATTGGGGACGCGCATGGTGGGGCAATAGAAAAAGGTGCAAAATTCTTACAAGAAGGTATTACCCGAATGAAAGATGAGGGTAAATCAATAGATGAAATGGCAAAAATTCTAGTTACTGAATCCAAAGAACAAAAGAAACGCATCCTTGGTTTTGGCCATCGAGTTCATACATCGGATCCACGAACAAAGAGGTTATTCTCTCTTTCTGATGAATTAAATATAGCAAGTGACCATATTGCTCTTTCAAAAGCTATAGAAAAAGAACTTGAGTCACAAACTGGTAAGAAACTACCAATTAATGTCGATGGTGCTATTGCTGCGATTTCTTCAGATATGAGATTTGATTGGCGTCTTGGTAAGGCTTTTTTCCTTTTGGGTCGTGTTGCAGGTTTAACTGCTCATGTATATGAGGAGCAAACTGAGCAGAAACCTATGCGTAAAATGTTCACAGTTGAAAGTGAATATGAGGGTCCAGCAGAGAGAGATTTACCTTAAAGGGGGATAATTTATGGGAAAAACAATGATTCAGAAGATTTTTGAAAATCATTCTGGTCAAGAGGCAAAAGTTGGAGACATAATTGATATCGAAATAGACGTTCGTGTTGCTCGTGATTTTGGCGGTGCAAATGTCGTAAAAAATCTTGAAGAACACAGCCTCTCAGTTGATGACCCTGAAAAGACATTTTTTACTTTTGATTGTAACCCCGGAGGCTCTGATCAAAAATATGCTGCAAATCAGCATACCTGCAGAATCTTTGCTAGAAAAAACAATATCAAGGTTTTTGACATCAATTCAGGTATTGGGACTCATCTTGTAATTGATGATGGTATTGCTAAACCTGGAGGAACTATAGTATCTACTGATTCTCATGCAAATATTCTGGGAGCAATTGGTGCTTTTGGTCAGGGCATGGGCGACAAGGATATTTCTCATGCATTTGCTCATGGAAAGGTTTGGTTCAAAGTACCTCCATCAATTAAGATAAATCTGATAGGAAAACCATCTGAGGTTTCTTCTCCAAAAGATGTAGTTCTAAAAATGCTACAGGATTTAGGTGCAAATGGTCTTCTTGGCTATGCTGCTGAGATTTATGGCGATTATATTGATAATTTATCTTTAGATGGAAGAATTACAATTGCTTCAATGACTACTGAGATGGGAGGCCTTATTGTTTTATTTCCAAACGACAATGTGAAGGCAGATTCAGATGCAAATTATGAAAAAACAATAGAAATTGACATCCAAGGATTGGAACCCATGGTTGCAAGACCCGGTCATCCTGAAGATACTATAAATGTTTCTGAGATTTCAGGAACAAAAATTGATTCAGGCTTTATAGGATCTTGTACAAATGGTAGAATGGAGGATATGCGTGCTGTTGCTGAGATATTAAAAGGCCGAAAAATTGCTCCTGGAAGAGTTCTAAAAATTGTCCCTTCAACTGACAAAATCTGGAAAAAATGTCTGGAGGAAGGATTAATTAATATTTTCAAAGAAGCGGGAGTCCTTGTCGGCTCTGCTGGCTGCGCAGGATGTGCGGCAGGTCAAATCGGTCAGACTGGTCCTGGTGAAGTAGCTGTATCCTCTGGTAATCGTAATTTTGTTGGTAAACAAGGTAAAGGTGATATTTATTTGGCAAGTCCTGAAACAGTTGCTGCATCACTAGTCTCAGGTTTTATTACAACAAAAGACAAAATTCCAGGTGAACCTGAAGGTGTTGCTATACCTAAAATATCAAAGAGAGAATCTAAACCAAAGCAAAAAGTTGAGGCCCCACTAAAAGTTAAGGGACAAGCATGGGTCATAAAAAAAGATAATATTGACACAGATATGATCTATCACAATAGATATCTGACGATTACAGATATTAATGAAATGGGGCAGTACACATTTGATAATCTGGATGGTTACAAGGATTTTGCAAAAAAAGCAAAACCTGGTGATATTATAATCACTGCTAAAAACTTTGGAGCAGGTAGCTCGAGACAACAAGCCGTTGATTGTTTCAAGTCACTTGGTATATCTGCGATAATTGCTGAATCTTTCGGTTCAATCTATGAAAGAAATGCAATCAATAACGCAATGCCAATCTTAGTTTCTGAGGATCTTATAAACAAGGTTAATGATGGAGATGAAATCTCAGTTGATTTTACAACTGGGGAATTAATTGATAAAACACAAGGTGAAACATATAAAGTAAAACCTTTTTCAAAATCTCAATTAGAGATATATACTCGTGGTGGTTTGTTATAAATTATTACTATACTTGTTGTTCATTAAACAAGATAATATTAATAATATACGCATTTCGCACAACTTTTTAATAAAAAATCTTATAAAGCGCCTACGAGATTAACAAATGTTAATCTGGGGGCAATATATGAAGAAATTAATTGCTATATGTGTGGTAATTGTTTTATGTTGTAGTTCAACGACTGTTTTTGCTTTACAAAAGCAATCAATAATTCAATCAGATGATGATAATAAAACAATATCTCAATCTGATTTTGATGATTCTATTACAATGCCTAGGAGCTTATCAGCTAAAGATAATTTCATTTTTAGAATATTGGAGAAGCTTTTAGCAATAATCCCCCCTATTTTAATTGCTATGTTTTTACTTCTTACGTAATAATGGGATTAAAGATTTTTCAAATGTAAAATTAATATATAATCCTCAAAATGGCACATTTTTATAAAAACATAGGTAAGATATGAATTTGAAAATTATGAACTAAGTGATTTACAAATTTCATTATAATAAATTGTAAATATTAATAACGTTAATTATAATCTTGATATATGATGAAAATAAAAAAAAGATTGTCGTTATTTATTTTGATAACAATTTTAATTATTTCTAGTATGTCAGTCTCGTCTACTGTAAATAATTTTTCTTCTGAAATTGAAAATAGAAATATTCCAGAAAATTATCTAATTAAAGATGTACCATACTATGGACAAACAGGTCCATATTGTGCTTATGCAGGATTAGTTATGATTTTACGATATTATAATAAAAATATTTCTGAGAGGGAAATATTACATAATTCTGGTGTGGGTTTTTCATTATCATATGATTCTGATCGACGATATATTTTAAGTGGTGTAGACACTTCTTTGTATAGTACAGATCGAGAATTTTTAGCAGGTCTTTATAATTTGTCTTATGAAGAATGGAAAGCACCTGCAGAATTAACAGATGAAGAAAGTTGGCAAGAATATTGGTTAAGAGCTAAGCAAAACATTTCAAATAATAT
>JAGMDE010000118.1 GCA_023128855.1 Thermoplasmatales archaeon
TTATTTTTGGAGCAATACCTAGCAATTTAGGATCCTATGGACGAATATTTTTAATGTTATCCTAGGAGTTTTTCTAAAATTTTAAACAAATTTGGAAACAATTCGAGTAACCTAAATTTCAATAGATTTCTAGCTCTGCTTGTTGGCACATCTCCATTGGCATCAGTTTTTACTAACCATATATCATCAGATAATACATTGTAAGATACAGGTCCTGTTAGAATGTAACCTCCATCTGTGGTTTGTTGAGCTGAGTAAATTATACCACTACGACTCAAACGATAGGTTTTAATCCATTCCTTCTCTCCATTACTACCAGTTTTAATTAATAGACCATCAGTTCTAAAAAATATATCTTCTGTAAATCCAGCAATAATATATCCCCCATCGCTAGTCTGTTGCACCGAGTAACCAAAGTCATGTCCATTTCCACCAAATGTTTTATCCCATAGTAGATTTCCTTCACTATCTGTCTTGATTAACCATGCATCATAAACACTTAATCCATCTGATAGAGAGCTTCCTCCGGTAATAAACCCTCCATCAGCAGTCTGCTTAACCGAATCTCCCATATCAACATGATCATATTTATCAAATTTTTTATCCCACAACAGTTCTCCTTCACTATCGGTCTTTAGAAGCCATAAATCAGCATAACCTGTTGAACTGATTTGCCCCGTGATTATAAATCCACCATCATTAACTTCCTGTACAGACATTCCAACTCCGTGGCCTTCATCTTCAAATGTTTTATCCCAAATCATATTACCATTACTATCAGTTTTAATTAACCATAGATCAGCTCTATACCAAGGTTCATTAAGATGTGTTGATCCTACGATAATATACCCACCACTACTTATCTCAATTACTTCAAATCCAGAATCGTTTTCACTATTACCAAATGTTTTATCCCACACCATGTTACCATTAGAATCAGTTTTAATCAGCCAGATGTCCCTATTTCCTGCACCATAAGATTCTGTTGATCCTGTTATTATGTATCCACCATCACTTGTTTGCTTCACAGATTCACCCCTATCATGACCATCTCCTCCAAATTTTTTATCCCAAATCTTATTACCCATTCCATCTGTTTTAATCAACCATAAATTATATTCGAATTCTAACGGAGGTGATGTTTGTCCTACAATGATATATCCACCATCAGAAGTCTGTTGAACCGAGTTGCCACAATTATACCCAGATCCTCCAAATGTTTTCATCCATTTGTCACCATTCGAACAAGGACTAATTTCATCGTTATCTTTTTTAATGGAAATATCCAATTGTCCAGTAACAGGTATAACAGTAGCAATTAACAGCGTGCATACAAAAATACCTATTATTTTTTTCATTTTTTTTCCTCCTTTAATTATTCAATATCAAGTTTCAATTTCCTAACAAATTATACAATCTTGGAAACATTCTTTGTAATAACTCTAAAAATTCCAGAAAAACAGTATTTGTTCTATCTCTCGATATAGAAACTGTGAATGTAGACCAATCACTTTCAGCCTCATATCGATCTTTTGCTGTTACATTGATAGTAAATGTATCTGCCCATCTCCATTTATGATATATCATTGCATCTGTGCCCGAAGGGTGAAAAGAAGTCATTTCAATGGCGGTTCCATCCCCCCAGTCAATGATGTATTTAACATCATCACCCTCAGGATCAACAGCATTAAACCTATATAGAATTTCCATGCCCATTCTGCCACTAGAAGGGCCAATAATTAACGGTGAACCTGGAGGGGTATCCATACCATTAACATATGTTTTAAAAGCTAAATCGCCCTGTTTATTTTCCCATGATTTAGCTTCATCATGAGAATAAAATGGTGATCCAAATTCATAAACATCTGTCTTTGAGCCATAAATTTGATAAGTACTAGTTCCTGGACTAGTGCCCTCCTCTGTAATAACAATATAACACGTTTCGTCCAAAGGAGTATATACATCAGGTATATCAAATTCCACCCAACTCGGGGTTGTAGGCATTAAACCAGGATGTATTGATGTAGAAACAATCACTTTCCCATATAAATCATGTTTAATTCCAACATACATATGATTAGGACAATTTATTCTAGCTACAAATATTTCTACCTTACTAGTAATACTTTGAGTTGGTACAAAAGATTGTGCATACCACTCAGGGCCATCAAAAGAACAACGAATATCATCAGAAATAAGCTGATACTGATCAAGTTCCTCACCATTACCAGAACTTCTATCATTAATTTGGTAAACTTGTTTTTCTTCTGTCATTCCCATTGCTGAAAAGGTGGTTACAATCAATAAGACACTTACAAAAATTCCAATAATTTTTTTCATTTTTCCCCTCCTCAAACATTAAAAAATTGAGATAATCTTGGGAATATTCTTTGTATCAATTCTAACAGTTGCATAAATAATGTGTTAGTTTTAGTTCTGCTCCTAGGCACGGTGATAGGTAGTGTTTCCCACTCACTCTCTTCATCAAAAACATCCTTGACTTGTGCGCTAATTACATAATCTCCTTCTTCCCACCAAATATGCCTAACTGTTTGTGGATCACCCGAATCAAAAGGACCAAACCATTCTTCAATTTCCCCGTCGCCCCAGTCAATATAGTAATAAATTGGGCTATTGTCTGGATCGGTTGCACGGAATGTATATTCATATGACCTTAATTTTTTAATTATTTTTTGCCCAAAGATTGTTGGTTTATTTGGTTCAGCATTACCATCCTGTATCCAAGCATAAGTAGACAAAGTTTCCTGTTTACCTACGTCATCAGTAACTGTTAAAGATATAGTATATTCTCCGATTTCCGTATAGGCATGAGTAGGATTCTGCTCATCTGATGTTTCTTCATCTCCAAAATCCCAGAACCATTCGTAAGGTGGAATGCCACTGCACGCATAGCCATTGAATTGGATTGGAGTATTAATAAAGTCAAAGTAAGGGCCACTTGGATTTATACGAAAATTACCGAATGGTTCAATCAATGGATATCTATCATAATTTTTATGACTAAATTCTAATTCATATGGTGTGTCTCCGATACCATCTCCATCTGCATCTACTCCATCATAGTCAGACCAATAGTTACCCCCAATTGGATAATCATTATCCCAAGCATCATTCCCAGTATAATCATAAGCATTATGTTCATTGTTTAAAAAATTATTATGAAAGATGTAATTATCTTCGCTGCCATAATTTGCATCAATTCCCAAATACCAATTATTTTCAATAATATTTTCATAAACTGAAGTATTTGAACAGGTATGCAAATTGATACCATCTTGGTTTTCATAAAGATGATTATTAAAAATTATGTTATCTATACTATCTGATATTCCGATACCAATAGTACTATCATAAACAATGTTATTACAAACAGTATTGTCGTCACTATTAAAAGACAATTTAATGCCAGTGACAGCTGCATCAGTTATTGTATTATCAGTAATGAGATTATCATGGTTGTAATGAGTAACAATTCCTCGACCAATGTTTGAAAAATAATTACTTGATATAGTGTTAAGAGAAGACTTGATCAATATTCCATTTTCTTGATGAAATACAATATTATTATCTGTTATTTGACAATAATCAGAACGGATATCAATTCCGCCATCATGATACCAAAGATGACCACTATGTTGTATAGTAAAGCCACTTATAGATACATCCTCAGCAGCAACATTAATAACATCATCGTCTCCACTACCATCTACAATTGTCGTTTCCTTATCTTCACCGATTAGATCAATTGATACATCTATCACTACATTTTCATAATATGTCCCGCTGTAAACAAAGATAGTATCACCAGGATCTGCATTATCAACTGCATCCTGAATCTTTGTATAATCTGCCCCTCCATCATCGTCAACAGTAATTGTTTTTCTTATAGGATCATCTGCAGTGATTGATACTGATGCCATTGTGAAAATCAAAAGCGTACATACTAAAATTACAATTATTTTGTTTTTCATTTCTTTTTCCTCCCTCTTAAAGAATTTAAAGGACTCCAACTTATTTAAATTTTTCAGTGAAAAAGTTGTGCAAACTTATGATTCTTCGTTTTTACATTAAGATAATTGAACAATTTCTCGAAGAATTTCTTATCATTAAGCTAATATTAGATTTTCTGCCTAAATGGTAAAAATTTGGTAATTTTAAAGGAGAAATAATTCCAGCCCAAATGGTAAAATTTTTAATAATTTAGACCTGCTAGGTATGATAATTAACTCTTGCTTTTACTATCTCAAGTTTTAATTTGTTTCCCACAATTACTGCAGAATTTAGCATTAGGTACAATTTTAAAACCACATTCAATACAGTATCTTGTTTTATTATTAACAAATTCTTTTTTAGATGATTGTTTTTTAGTTTTTGATGAACGTTTAACAGATTTAGTGTGTTTATTTGTTTTCATACCACCAATAATATACATTATAAAAAAAATAAATAGAATTATACCAATGATTGCTAGAATAATTAGACTACCCTCAACACTAGGTGAATATACCATATTTTTTCCACCCCGAAACATTTCTGTAAAACAGCTGTAGGTTTATAAAATTCTCTTTAACAATAGTTTATTAAAAACCTGCTAGGTATGACATTGTTACATGATAAACTCTAATCATAAAAGATAATGCGAGTCTTAGTCTCTAATCATTGGATATATCTCTAGTTATTAAAAAAAGACAAAGTTTTAGTAACAAATTATTATATCCGGAGAGATCTGTGATCTATATGACTGAGAAAAACATTGTAAAATCTGAAACAACAGTAACGAAACTACCTATGCATGCTGCTGATCCTGCTCCTTTAGGTTTAATAGGGCTTGCAGTTGCAACTCTTGTTCTCGCATCAACTGATCTAGGTCTTGTATCCTCTGCAGCTAAGTCTCTTATGATCCCCTGGGTTCTTTTCTTTGGTGCAACAGCACAACTGATTGCAGGTACTATAGAATTTAAACGTAACAATATATTTGGTGCAACAGTTTTTACAACATATTCTATGACCATGTATGCAATAGCACTTACGTTGTTTATCACAATATT
>JAGMDE010000119.1 GCA_023128855.1 Thermoplasmatales archaeon
GAACCCTCGACCTGCTGATTACGAATCAGCCGCTCCACCAGCTAAGCTACGGCGGCACAAGTGTGTTGAATAAAATCAGATAATAAAAAATTGCCTATCTTTTTCCGCAACGTCTTTTTACTAAAATCTAGATACAACATTTAGATAATTTACAAAAAGGGGATGAAATAGCTAACTGAGATATAGATATTATGGATTTAAATATAAAAATTACACCTGAAATCGCCAAAGAAATTGGTGTTTGTTGTAAATCAGCATATAATAGACTTACAGAATTGCAAAAACTAAATTTAGTAGTTAGAGATTCTAAAGGTGAATGGGAGTTTGTTATCCCTGAAAAAGAGGTGATTGTATTGTGAAAAGGTTAATATGTGGGGTCGATGAGGCGGGTAGAGAATAAGAGCACTAAAAATGTTTCTTGTTCGCCTAAAGGTCCTGTTATCGGCCCACTTGTAGTTGCAGGAGTTAATTTCAGGGATGAATCCAAAATTATTAAACTAAAAGTTAAAGATTCGAAACAACTTTCCCCTCAAAGGAGAGAATTCCTAGCAAAAAAGATAAAAGAAATCACATCAAACTATGAAATTCTGATAATATCAGCTAAAGACATTGACGATATGAGAAAAGTTATGACATTAAATGAAATCGAAGTAAATGCATTTACTAAAGTTATTAAAAAACTCAAACCAGAAATTTGTTATGTTGACTCTGCAGATGTTAATGAAAACAGATTTGCACGAGACATTTTAGCAGGCCTTTCATTTAAACCAGATATTATTTCTAAACATAAGGCTGATGATATTTATCCAGTTGTGAGTGCCGCGTCAATTCTTGCAAAAACTAGAAGAGATGAAGAAGTTCAAAAGATTGCAGATGAACTAGAAAAGAAACTAAATCTACCTCTCGGTAGTGGTTATCCCGCAGATCCAATTACACAAAAATTTTTAAGACAATGGGTAAAAATATATGAAAAGCTTCCACCACATACAAGACATTCATGGAAAACAGCTAGTAATATTTTAAAAGAAAATAGTACAAAGAAATTGGATGAATTTTAAAATGGGTTGGGCCTGGATAAAAAACAGGAAATTAATGAATGAGACAAGATGTTGTAATCTTGAATCTTATATCCAGACCCCGCATCTCTATAGGATGGGATGTTAGTGTCAGAAGATCTGTAATAATATTTAAGACTACTCTGTAAAAATGTCATTATGACATTTTGTCATAATGTAAAAATTGCAGTTTAAACTAATTATATCTCGAGTGAAAATATCTACTATATTTTTCTACAACAGAAATTAATTTGTCGATGTCTAAAGGTTTTGTTAAATAGTCAAATACATATGATCCTAGTAAGCTCATTTTTTGAAAATCTTTTGTTCCTTTTCCAGTAATAATTGCTATTTCAACATTTTTTAAAAGACCTCGATTTACTATTTCATTTATAGTATCCCATCCATCCATAACTGGCATCATGAGATCCATTAGTACAATTCCTTTGAATCCTTTTTCAATTTCTTTTAAACATTCATCTCCACTTGTTACAGTAATTACATCATACTCTTGATGTTCAAAAACGGTTTTCAAAGATGTCAACACATCAGGTTCGTCATCAACAATCATAACCCTTTTTTCCATATTTCCATCCACCATAATAGTGATATTAGATATCATGACATTGTCTGTCATTTATTGTATATAAAGCTAACGCGTCAAAATGTCAAAATGAGAAATTAAAAAAGAAAAAAAATGAGAAAATTACTCGTTTTTCTCTTGGAATTCTTTTAAAAACTCAGCAAGTTTTTCAACACCATCAACAGGCATTGCATTGTAAATTGAAGCACGCATTCCACCGACTGATCTGTGACCCTTGAGTCCAATAAGATCACATTCAGATGCTTCTTTTACACATTTTTCTTCCAGTTCAGGAGTTTTTAGATTAAATGTTATATTCATTAATGATCTTGAATCAGGTTTTGCATGTCCTTTGTAAAAGCCATCAGATTTGTCAAAGGTATCATAGAGCATCTTTGCTTTTTTCCTGTTGATTTTCTCTATCGCAGGAACACCGCCAAGTCCATTAAGATGTTCTAAAGATAATTTACACATGTAAATCGCCCAGCAAGGACCTGTGTTAAAAAGTGAATCCTTATCAGCATGGGTTTTCCATTTCTGCATGGTAGGTGTATTCTCTGGAACTCTGTCCAATAAATCTTCTCTAACAATTACAAGTGTAACACCAGAAGGTCCTATGTTTTTCTGTGCACCGGCATAGATCACACCGAATTTTTTAACATCAGTAGCTTTGTCCATTATGTGAGAAGACATATCACAAGCAAGTGGAACATCAGTAGATAATTTTGGCCATTCGTGAAACTCAGTTCCAAAAATTGTATTATTGCCAGTTACATGAGCAAAAGCAGCATCATCACTAAACTTTATATTCTTAGGAATATACGAGAAATTTTCATCTTCAGAGCTAGCGACTACATTGACCTCTCCATAGAATTTGCCTTCTTTTATTGCCTTTTTTGACCATGCACCCGTATTGACATATTCAAATGGCTTACCGTCTTTTTGCAGATTTAATGGGACCATAAAGAACTGTGAAGAAGCGCCGCCTTGTAGCCATAAAATCTTGTAATCATTAGGGACTTTCATCAATTTTCTTACCAGATTTGATGCTTCAGCATGAACCTCAGCATAAGCCTTAGATCTATGAGATATCTCCATTAGAGACATGCCTGTATCTTTAAAATTTAAAAGGTCTTCTTGCGCTTTCTTTAAAGCCGGAAGTGGCAATGTTGCTGGTCCAGCATAGAAGTTGTAAACACGTTTTGTCATAATTTCTACCCCTTATTGTTGAGGCAGTGTATAATCAAAAGAGATTTAAATAATTCGGAAAGACAGGTTTCGACAACTGTTGTACAACAAGTTCTTTATAAGGAGAACAACAAAACGGTGGTATAGTGAGGGTATAAACATGAAGCGATTACTAGCAAAAGCTCTGAGAAACAAGTTCAAAATGTCGAATGAAGACGCAATAGCGCTTACCAAAACTGTTGAAGAGATTTTTGATGGACAGGATGAAGTCGAAGATATGTCAATTGATAAATATGCAAGATCATTATTTTATGAGTTACAAAGAGAGAAATTACTCAAGCTCAGAAGAGAAGAATTCAAGGAACAAGGTAAATTTATTCGTAAATATTACTGGTCATTTAACAATGATATCATTCGTGAAGTTGCATACGAAAAATTAAAGGAAGAGTCCTACACAGTTTACAAGAAACTTCCAAAAGATGCATGGTTAGCACATACGTATTGTAACTAATTGTTCATATCAGCATCAGGTGGATCAAGTAGCTGCTGATATCGATAAACATCTCTTACATTTTTTTCCTTTATTTTTTGATCAATTATCTTGTTTTTTGCATTAGTTAACATTTCATGAATAGATATTGTAGCTATGATAAGACTTAAACATGATATTAATAAAACAAACTGATAAACCGTTTCTGTAAGAATTAGATTTACATCCAATATTATGCTAAAAAGTATCCATATCGCAGACAATGTCGCAATTATAAGCCAAATAATGAATAATATGCCCTGGAAGTTTCTACCCTTCATTTTACCTATTCATTGGTTGTTTTGTAAGTATTTATATCTTTCTTTAATTTTTCTTCAAATTTTTTTAATTTAAGAGTAGATTTTTTCATGATTTCGTTTGAAATATTTACTAAAAGATCTAGATGATCTTTATTGCAAAAAAGAATTCCATCTTTTCCAACAGGGGCATCCAATCGTTCTGTGCTACATACTTCAACAACAATTTTTTTATCTAGTGATTTTAGACCTGAATGCTTAAAACCACAGGCAATTGCAGTTTTTACCATTTTATCTGCAGCAATTTGTGTTTTTGCAGCTAGATGGATAATTGGAGATTGTGAGAGGATCCAGATTTGTCCTTTCTTAGCATATTTTACAGAGTCAAGTATTTCAGATGCATTAACTGTTCTATGCCATTTACCTAAAAATTTCGCTTCTTTTTTATCACCAATAATTGGCAATTCAAGTAAAACCGTTCTACCATAACAACTACTTGATGTGAAGTAATCTTCAGTTTGATTTATTAAATCAAGAATTGGAATTATACCTTCATCAGCAAGCTTTTCTTTTTTTGCTTTTTCAAGTTTTTTAAGAGCGATTTTTTTGTTTTCTAAAAAGTCTCTTTCTTTCATTTTATTTCCTTTTCAATTTTTATATTTCTTTTTTCAAGTTCCTTAAAGAAAGGAGAACATGGGACAATTTCCTCGGAACAAAAAGCACCTCTTTCTGTTATTATATTTTGTTCAATCATCTGTGCGATAATTGATGTTGGATATGCTGTTGTTCGCATCATCGAAGTTATGTTATTTTTATCATCATAGTAATCAATCATATTGTATTCCAATTCTACAACTGAGTTATCTTTCTTCCCCTTTGAAATAACTTTTAACAGAACAGCATCTTTTTCATTTGACGGAAGATTTCTTACTAGATAATCGATTAATTTTTCCCTAGGTTTCATTTTTAAGAGAGGTTTGAATTTTTCGCAATGACCCGGATATCTAACTGTTTTATAGTCCAAATAGCTGATCTTATCTTTATAGGTATATGGAAGTGCAGAGCAACCGCCAGAAGTTACAAAGGCCTCCATCTTTCCGAAAGGCTCTGGAAAAATTACCGTCTCTATTTCAGCCATTGATTTTTTTTGAATTATTTTTCCATGATCAAGAACTATAGCATCTTCAACATATTCATTGATCAAACCATTGAGTGAAAAAACAATTTGGTAATTTAATGGAGGTTTGGGATTAATCGGAAGACCACCTACTCTGATTTTTACATATTCGATTGAATTCATTTGCTCAACGATGTCTCTCGCAATAACTGACGTCATCCCCGGTGCTAAACCACAGTCAGGAATAATAGCGACATCATTCTTTTTTGCTTCTTCGGACAATGATCTTTCTTTGTCTACAATATCATTGTTTCCTCCAAGATCAAGAAAAT
>JAGMDE010000012.1 GCA_023128855.1 Thermoplasmatales archaeon
TGTCACCATCGGTAACTACTGGAGAACTATGTGTTTCATAACTTGAATTTTTCCATATTTTAACACCTGTTTCAGCATTTAAACAATATGTTGGACCTGCGGTGAAAAATACTTCATAAACTCCATCTTCATCTATGTCAACAACAGCTGGAGAACAATCAATTTTACCACACTCTGTATCTGTGTATGTCCATAGTTCACCACCATCATCAGCATCCAGACAATAGATCTTTTCATCATCTGATCCAACAAAGACTTTACCATCAACAACTGTTGGAGATGAATCCACCCAAGCACCAGTTGTATAAGTCCAGATTTCACTGCCATCAGTAATATCTAAACAATAAACCTTTTGAGAGTCACGTGCTCCAAAATACACTTTTCCATCAACAACAGCAGGTGAAGAACCTTCAATACCCCAATCAGAGAATGTATAAGACCATAGGAGATTAGCTACTTCAGGTGCATCAGAAGTAGAATAACCTGTATGATTCATATCATGCTGGAAAGTAGGCCACCAGTCAATTCCTGAACCGGTGTTGAATAATTGTTCTGAAACAATTTTGTTGGGTTTATCTTCCGCAGTAGCATTTGATATTATACTTGTTCCTGCTAATATCAAAACGATTGCTAAAATTACTATTTTTTTATATATTTTATTTTTGATATATATCGCCCCCTATTATAATATGATGAGTAATATATTTTGCAACCTTAAACATTTCTATTTTTGTCGATTTCATAACAGAATTTGGTAAGTGACCACTTTTTAATGTGGCGAAATGCCTATTCTAAAATTTCAACGTCTATTTCAGATTAGCAGGAGTAACTAGATTATTACTAGTAAATCAGTAAAACCAAAAGATAAAGCAAAAAAAGGTATATTGGTAGAAACCTCAAAATATCTTTGGTATTTTCAATGATTCGAAGTATCAAAAAACAATGCAGAACCAACAGATATAAAACCTAAAAACATACTAGTAAGTTAGGGGCTCGCATCCCGATGCGGGTATGATATTACCTAATTATTATTAATATAATATTGAAATTTTAAGAAATATCTTTGAAATCATTCAATAATGGTTCTATCTGGAATTTTTCCATTCTTCAAGTGTTTATCCAACCAGCCAGAGGTAACATCTTCTCGACTGTCAAAATACTTCACATAAGGTTTGATGTCGAGCAATGGTGTTGCATCTATCATATCTACTTGAGTAAAATACAATTTATTTCCTTGGATGCGCTTGATTTTCACAACGGAAAGTCCTATATGATTCGGACGATGAGGGGTTCTTATAGCAAAAACCCCATGGACCTCATCTTCGAGAAATGGTTTTCCTTCAATATTTTCCTTATCTGACTTATGAAAATGATAGAGAAGTATGGCATGGCTAAATTTATCTAAATCCTTTAGGCCTTTTGCATACTCATTTTTCAACTCTACAAAAGCCTCTACATCATCTTTAAATCGTCCTTGAATAGGAATAGCTTTACTCTCATTATAAGGCGAATGAATTACGCCAATTGGATGTATTGTTATCTGGTCCATACTTTCACTCTTTTGCTTTAATATCATGTCCTATAAAAGATTAGCGATTTAAAGTTTTATAAAGTATAGTGGCAGTAACTTCAGTATACACTTAGTATAATTTTATATTTTGATTTTACATGTGAAAACATGTATAAAGTGGGTCCAAATAACGGGCCGGATCCCAATGCAGGCATTAAATTTTAGAAAACATAGACTTTTTTATAATTTCTGAAGTGCATCAACCACAATGCAGATTCCATGCACAACTGTAATGTTATTTTCTTCGCAGAATCTTATTGCTTTTTCCGACTCAGAGCCAGGCTGCATCCATATTTTGTCAATTCCAAATATTTTGCACTGTTCAACAGTTTTTTCAGTAACTTTTGATGGGATAATTGTTATCACAAAATCAGGTTTTTCACCTTGGAATTCTATAAGTGATTTCAAATTAGGAAAACACCTATCTCCATCAACCTCATCATATCTTGGATTTACAGGATAAACTTTAAAACCAGCATCTTTTATTTCTTTATACTTTCTATAGCCCCACTTCTCCTTTTGTTTAGTGGCTCCTACAAATGCAATTGTATTCTTTTTGTTTAGAAAAATTTTAATTGTTTCTACATCCATTTTATCATATCCTATATTTTAAATAACTAATTTTATCAAATTATATTTCAATTATTTTTCCTACTCCGCCTTCAACATATTTTGTTGGATGTATCTGTTTTATATTTAACTTATATTTAGTGCAATGACATGGGCAAATAAATTTCAAGTTTTCAAGGATCGGGAAATCGTTAAAATGATGCAACCCACCTATTAAGCCAGTTATATTGCCATACTGCTTTGCAGTATTAAGAATTTTTCCAACACCTGGATGAGAGCATCCAACAAGAACATACCAGCCTTTTTCACTTTTAAGAACCAATGATTGTTCATCTACCTGACCTTTAATTAAGCCCGTGGTAAAAATTTCCTGTGTAATTTCACAAGGCTGTAGAACTGAAACAAGACGCATATTTTCACTTGGATTTTTCTCCCCAATTCGATATAAATCAACATCATTCAGATAAAGCGCAAGTGCCTCCAAACTACCATTGTGATCCCAATGCTCATGAGATATTACAATCTTACTAATATTATCCAGATCTATACCAAGTCTCTGCATGTTGCTAAATAATACTTTATGTTTTGCACCAGTGTCAAATAGAACTGTTTCTTTTTTTGTTTCTATTAAACAGGAAAAACCCCAATCAGATTTTAAACCGATACCTTTTTTGTATATTTGATTATCGTAAACTATTATAAGTTTCATTTTATTATTACCCATCTTTTTTCTTTAAAATGTCTTCGATCAAATCTTTAATATCGCTTACTGATTTTACACCAGTTGTACTAGTGATTTTTTTTCCATATCTAAAAAACACCAAATGAGGGATGCCCATAATCCTATGTTTTTTAGCGATATCATGACTTTTCTGAGTATCAAGTTTACCAAACGCTACTTTTCCCTTATAAATATTTGACAACCGCCTTAATCGCGGTGCCATTGCTTTACATGGGACACACCATGGAGCCCAAAAATCTACGACAGATAATGGATATTTTTGTATAAACTTTTCAAAATTTTTTTTATCGAGAGTTATTACATATTCTGGCCATTCTAAAGATGCAGGAGTAATTTTCTCAGAATTAAGGTTTATTTTTTTATGTTTAAAAAAACCAAGAAATATCATATTATCCATTCATTTTCTTTTTTATAGGCTTTAAACATAGCATTTTTGTTATTTGTAATATGATGTTAATAATCTATAAAAATATTTTATTCTTAGCGGAATTCTCCCCCAATCTTTTGATATCAACATTACAATTTACTTTTATTAAATCTCTTTTTAATCTTTTTAATCTTGATCCAACTGCAGTATGAGATAAACCCAATTCTCTTCCAATTTTTGTTGCCCCTTGTTCCCAATCTTCAGTTATCATCGTGATTATTTTTTTATCTATGTCATCTAGCTTCTTCATATCTCTTGATATTAAAAAGTTTGATATAAATATGTCTATATGTAATAGGCAATTGTTCGTTTTGAATATATAGCTCTATTTTCTTTAGTTAAGAATAAAAGAGTATGGTTACAATATAAAAAAAAGAAAAGAGAACTGAATTTGTTTTTAAATATAGTTTATTACACCTAGAATTCCGATTATTAAGACTACTATCCCAATAATTGTTTGAAATCCACCTAGCCATTTTGCTAGTTTTTCAAGGTGTTTTCCCAATGCTGGAATAGCAGGCAATATACCAATTGCTAGGATTAAACCTGCAAATATTGTAACTAATGCCCATGGAAGACTCCAATAATAGATACCAGCGATAATCACAATTAAACCAATTATTATATCAAAAGATCCCAACCATTTCGCCAGTTTTTTAAGATGTTTTCCCATTGCAGGTATTGCTTCTAGTATTCCAACACATAGAATTAGTCCAGCTATAATATTCAGCCATTCTATCATATTTTTTTCCTCCACCCAGATTATACTTTTTGTTTTTAAAACAATTTATTACTTATATTTATTTCTATTTAGTCAATTAAAATTTGTTACAAATTACAATCAAATCCCAATTCAGGTATTTTCGCTCCTCTTTTTATTAAAAGTTGAGTCAGATAATATTTTAATAACTAATTCATTTCAAAAAATATGAAAGTGTGTTTTAGCGGAACGTTTAACATTCTGCACAAGGGACATAAACATCTAATAGACAAAGCATTTCAGATTGCTGGCAAAAATGGTACTGTCTATATAGGTATCACTAAAGGAGAAATATTAAAGAAAAAAAAATTCACTAAACCATTAAATGAAAGAATGGATTCCATAAAGGAATATCTATTATTGAAAGGATATGATGAACGCGCTGTAATCAAAGTAATATTTGATGAATATGGACCAGCTGCTAATGGTGACTATGATGCGATTATTGTTTCTCCTGAGACTTTTAAAAATGCAGAGGATCTAAACAAAAAAAGAGTAGAAAATGGAAAAAAGCCCTTAAAACTTATAAAAATTCCGTATATCCTAGCTGAAGATCACAAGCCAATTAGTTCAACAAGAATTTTAAACAAAGAAATTGATGGACAAGGAAGGGTCGTTAAGTAATTCCATCCCCGTAAAAATTCAAGGAAGTTTAACTAAATATTTAAATATTAATAATATACCTTACAATTATGCACGGAATTATCAAAAGGATCTTGACTGAATTAGAACATCATATTCCATTTACAATATTTGGTGCATCTACAGGTATTTTGCTTATGAGTATTATTCTTTTTAGTGATTCATTGCAACAAGTTGGTTTAGTATCTGAAAATATATTTTTTATATTGCATCCTACACATGTCTTTTTAAGTGCCCTTGTTACAACTGCTATTTATTTGAAATACTCAAAAAAAAATCGTTGGTTGGCAATTATAATAGGATACACTGGTGCAATTGGAATAGCAACGGTAAGTGATTCGATTATACCTTATTTTGGAGAATTGTTTCTTGATTTACCATATGCAGAACCACATATAGGATTTATTGAAGAACCAATTATTACAAATATTTCAGCATTCATCGGAATCTTCTTAGCTTATTGGAAGGGATCTACAAAATTCCCACATTTTGGACATGTTCTGATAAGTACATGGGCCTCATTATTTCATATCATAATGGCATTAGGTGCAACAGTGAGTGGAATTCAAATTCTAGGAATTTTCATATTCTTATTCTTAGCTGTATGGCTCCCATGTTGTACAAGTGATATCATATATCCTCTTCTATTTACTGAGAGAGCTAAAAAATAAAAAACTAGTTAGGATTTGTTACCTATCCTAATAACATTTGTTATCTAAATCATAACCTTTTAATCCTATTTATGCCTATACTGGTAGGGCTATGAACAAGACTCAAACTAAGAATATATTAGTTATCCTGATTCCTCTAATTGTGTTAATTGTAGCCGGTTTTAGTTTAGTAAGCACTGGAGTTATTACGTTTGAAGCCCCTAAAATAAACTCAAATCCAATTGATGTAGCTTTAATAATAAACTACGGCAATGATAATATCGACATGTATGATGTTACACTTACAAATCCAACAGTTTTTAATGTGTTGACACAAACTTCAAATGATTATGATTTCACGTTTAAAGCAGAGTATGATGAACAATACCAAAGTAATTATGTCTATTCGATAAATTCTGTTGAAGAAGGAGATAACTTATACTGGCAGTATTATCTAAATGGCAACTATGGAATTTTTGGCGCTGATATTCAAACTGTTAAGGATAATGATATCATTGAATGGAAATTTGAAGAATCACAAATTTAAAAAACAAATTTAATAAATAGCTTAATAGATTACTAAAAATGGAGGTAAAGGAATATGATAAATAAAATAAGAGATAATATTTCAAAAATAGTGATAGCAGTTTCTTTAGTGATAATAGGAGTAATTGGTCGACTGACTTTAGTGGAATTGTTACCCGGTTCACCATCAATTTATCTTACGTTTAATGGGATATCGCAACCTATGTTTATGATGGATATGTTCTTTTTGATAGCAATAATTGCAATTTTAAGTGGTTTACTGTTAGGAAGTTATTATGCATTTTTTGTTCCAGTATCCGTCATGCTTATAACAGATATAATTATTGGAAACAACTACATCTTTCTATTCACATGGTCAGGATTTGCAATAATTGGTTTAGTAGCCTTGATTCTCAAAACGAAAAATAAAGTTACAATACAAAAAACACCATTAATATTTGGAGCAGGCATTGGTAGTGTTCTTCTTTATGATATATGGACAAATTTCGGATGCTGGCTAGGCTGGTATCCAAAAAGTCTTGAAGGACTTGCTCTTTGTTATACAGCTGGATTACCATTTATGCTATGGCATATATTATCAACAACAATTGCAATGGCTGTAATAGTTCTACCAATTGTATATCTAAAAGAACATAAAGTAATCAAACTAGATTATGTAATAAAACCAAGAGAAAAACCAATAGCCATGATGCTATTAGCAATCATGATGTTGTTTTCAGTTGCCTTTGTCTTTATCTAAAAGGCATCTAATTTTTCTTTTTTTCTTTAAAAGATATTTTAATTTTTTTCTTTCCTACAGGAACTAGTTTTTTTAATTGAACTGTTACATCACCTTGTGGTTTATATTTATCAATTGGTTTTTCTGGAGCTTTACCATTAACTTCATAGATATAATAGCCTTTTTCTCCATCTATAGATGCAATATACTTGTTTTTACCATGAGTTACAGTCTCTATACCTGGAAGCTGTTTTAGTGCATCAAAGATTGTGGTATTTTTTTCCATTTTTATATTGGATTCTTCAACAAACGGCTCAAAAGCGTTTTCCAGAGATTCAATATTACACGATAAAAGATGTACATTTCCAATTATTCTTCTTTTTACCAGACCTGCTGCTTCTAGAATTTTAATATGTCTTGAAATGACAGGCTTTGATATTTTAAGTTCCCTTGATAATTGAGAAATATGAAATTCTTTATGAGCAAGTTTCTTAAGAATTCTGATTCTAGATTCGCTGCTTAATGCTTTAAACAAAAACAAATTGTTGTTATCCATTTTAATAACGTTCGTTATTAATTATGTTATCTTTATATCTTTCCACCATATTACTAATTTCAGGGAGTTTTAAATGAAAAAGAAATCAAAGATTATATTTTTGACAGCAATTATTGCAATGTTAATTAACCTTCCAGCAACTTATGTGGTATCCTCCACAAACTCTGATTATCCACTTCAACCTGATGACATTGAAATACTTGATGCTTTAGAATATTTAATGGATCAACAATCTGAAGATGGGGATATCAGTGGTCTTGCAGTTTCTGCTTGGGCAGCTATGGCAATAGCAGCAGCAGATGAAGACCCACATGAGTGGGGAGACTTGGTTAATTATTTAGAAGAAAAAGCAAACTTACTTGATCCTGACAAAGCAACAGATTGGGAAAGACATACTCTAGCAATTGCAGCATGCGATGAGAATCCTCGAAATTTTGGTGGAATAAATTTTGTTGAAAAAATCCATAGCTATTATGATGGTTCTCAAATAGCTGGTAATGTTTATCTTTATGACGATGTTTTTGGTGTTTTAGCTTTAATATCTGCTGGAGTGAATAAGGATTCAGAGATAATACAGTCGATCTGCGAATATATTATTGGCGAAGAGAGTGAAGAAGGAGGATGGGATGGAATTGATGCCACTTCAGTAGCTGTTATGGCATTAATCTCTGCTGGCAAAGATCCTGGTTCTGAGATCATACAAGATGCAATTTCATTTATTAAAACACAACAGGATGATAGCGGTGGTTTTGAATATTGGGGGACAGCCAACTCTGCTTCTACCTCTTGGGCAATAAATGCTATTGTTGCTGCTGGAGAGGATCCAACAAGTACCGAATGGCAAAAAAATGGTAACTCTCCGATTGATTTTCTTATAGATTTACAAAAAGAGGATGGTAGTTTTGATTATGCTCCTGGTCAAAGCATAAATCCCACATGGATGACTTCATATGTTATCCCTGCGCTTCTTGGAAAACCTTATCCTGTGAAAATTTATGAATCTGGTGAAAACAACCCACCAGATACGCCAACTAAACCATCAGGCCAAACATCTGGATATACTGGGGTGTCATATACATATTCTACAAGTGCAAATGATCCAGATTATAATCAAATACAATATCGATTTGACTGGGATGCAAATGGTGATCATGACTATAGCAGCTGGACAACATTAGATACATCAGGACATATTGGTTCATTATCTCATTCGTGGAGTAAGGCGGGAACATATGTAGTAAAAGCACAAGCAAAAGATGAACATGGTGAAACAAGTAGCTGGTCAAGTGGTACAACAGTTAAGATTGATAAAAAAAGTGTTAGCATAATAGACGAGTGGACTGGATCCATTCGAATTGAGGGAAAGGATAATACAGTTTGGGATGGAACTGTGACTGTGAATGAGACCTATTTTTGTGCAAAAAATGTTGATACCGGAGAACCAGAAGAATATCATATACCATTTCCAAGTGTATTAGGGGCATTTGTTGAAGCAGCAGATATTGCAGGTTTTTCATATTTGATTGAATACTGGCCTAGCTGGGATGCTTTCCTTGTTAAAACAGTAGAGGAGGATTCTGATTGGTGGCATTATTTGGTTGATTATGAAATTCCAATGGTTGGTGCAGATAAATATGAATTGACAGATGAGGACGACGAAATATTATTTGGCTATTTAGAAAATTGGGAGGTACATGCATTAAAAATATCAGTTGATAAATCAGAGGTAACGAGAAATGAAGAATTCACAGTACATGTATCAGACGAGAGCGATACAGCAGTTGAAGGTGCCACTGTATATGTTGGTTCACAATCGTATACAACAGACGAAAATGGTAATGTTACAGCCAGTATTGGTACAGGTGGGACGTTTACAGTATATGCTGAGAAAACAGATTTTCTTCGATCAGAAAAGGTAGGTATCACTGTAAAAAAGAATATTAGATTGACCAAACCAAATGATGAAGGATTCTATTTATTTAATCGGGAATTTAAATTTGAGTTGAAAAAAACATGGGTAATTGGAGCAATTAATATCGAAGTTGAGGTAGATGAAAGCATAGAAAAAATTGATTTTTACATAAATGATGAGCTTAAATATACTGATAGTATAAGACCATTTGAGTATAAACTCAATGAAAGAGCCTTCTTTAAAAAAGTGACAATTATGGTCAAGTCATATACAATAAATACTGTAAATTATGAAACCTCGATTAATAACATTATGAACATTCTTGAAAAAATCAAATCAATTACAGATGTTAATGAAATTAGTAATTATATAGATACAATGATAAGTTATTTTAAAACTATTAAAACACCAGTTTTAGAAGAAGGAGATATTGATACTCAAGAAATTATCATGATTAATCTATTCCCAAACATCCATAAATAATTAACTTTATTCAAATCAGTGCCCCTGGGTTGCAGGATTAATTAAAGAGATAAAATAAGACTTTAAGAGTTACATTTACGCATTTATTCTTTCTTTATCATTGTTTTATAACATGGATAAAAATTCTCTAATTCTTCTAATTGCCATAACAGAAAGCCAAGATCTTCTTCAGGTAGGTTATCTTTTGCCATTTTTTCAAATTTTACCATATTTTTCCCCTTCTTGTATCGTATACTATTTCTCTTTCATAGTATATATATTTTCTCACGATTTCATTCAAAATATTTTCTTCTGAAGAACAGGATAAATAAAAATGCACAAATAATCAATAAAAATTCAAAACCAGGAGTATTAATCACTGGAGGTCTTGGATCTGTTTTAACATTTTGGCCATTATCAGAAAAATTGTTTGGAGAAATAATATTGTCATCAGAATTAATAAGATATATACCACATTGATAGTTATCTTTTATTTCATTATTTGTCACATTATTACCATTAGAATAACTCAGTGTAATACCTCTAGAGTTATTCATTATATAATTACCAATAATAGAATTATTAAATGAATAATCTAAATTGATGCAGTAAATATTATCTGAGAGATTATTTCCAGAAATAATGTTGTAATATGACCGTCCGCTAAAAGTAACAGCTTTGTAATTATCTATAAAAGCATTTGTCATCAAAGAGTTATTGCTAGAATTGTGCAAAATCACACCATGATACCCATGATACTTGAAAATATTATCTGTGATTTTATTGTTGTAAGAGTAATACAAACGGATTCCCTCAGAATTGTTTATAAAAATATTATTGGTGATTTCATTAAATGAATAATTGAGATCAGAAGCATATGTCCCCATTGTACCATTTTGGATTGTAAAATGTGAAATATTTACCCATGAAGATTTTATAAATATGACGTATAGATTTCCATTGCCATCGATAATAGTAGAATTTTTTTCAGATCCTATGAGATTTATTGATTTATCAATAATGAGTTTTTCATAATAAGTTCCATTATAAACGTATACAGTATCATTATTACCAGCATTGTCAACAGCACTCTGGATAGTTGTATAGTTACCATCTCCAGTACCGCCAACATATAATGTATTCCCATCTTTTGCTACACAGATTTCAACATTGAAAAAATTGATAACTAGAATGAATAAGATCAATAATGAAGTGAATTTGTGTAACAAATTGTACCTCCCCGGCATCGTTACTGAAATCAATAGATATATCTTATACTTTTCTTATTCATTAAAAGTATGAATTCCAATAAGGCAATGGTTACTTTTTATCTAAAAGACAAAGAATCAGTAAATCTTAATTGTGAAATAGCTAAGAGCTTGTCATCAAAAATGAAAGGATTAATGCATAGGGAATTTTTACCAGATGATCAGGGGATGCTGTTTCCATTTTTTGTTCCAAATCATAGATTTTTTTGGATGAAAAATGTAAAAATTCCTTTAGATATTATCTTTGTAAACAGTAAATTTGAAATTATTTATATCCACGAGGCTTCTGTTGAGCAAGGAATTTTTTATAAAACATATTGGAGTCATGGTTTTTGTAAATATGTTGTTGAAACAAACATGGGTTTTTGTAAAAAATATGGAATTAAGAAAGGACACAAAATTAAAATTAAGTAATAAAAAAAAGAAAGATTAGCAGGACTTTCTCCTGCATTTGTTTTTTATTTGTTTACTATTCGGCTTCTACAACGACTACTTCGGCTGTTATTGTGTCAGTAAGCCCATAGTCATCAGATACGACCAATGTAACAGTATATGTACCAATTGCTGTATAATTGTGTGTTGGGTTTTGTAAAGTTGAATCCTCAACTCCATCAGTATCAAAGTCCCAAGACCATGTAGTGATGTTTTCATTTCCTTCTGTTGAGCTGTCTGTGAACTGAGCTGATGTATTTACTGTTATGTTTCCTTCAGGGGCAGTTATGCCTGCTGTTGGTGCTGTTCCAATAGTGACAGTACCTGTAGTCGTAGAAGTTTCGTCTCCTGAATCTGTTACTGTTAGTGTCACTTGAAATATACCGTTGGTAGTATATGTATATTGAGGGTTTTGTAGAACTGAGGTTCCTATTTCATCGCCAAAATTCCAGGCCCAAGTTAGTGTATCATCTTCATCTGCATCAGTAGATGTGTCAGTAAAATTTACAGCCATGTCTACTGGATCAGATGCAGTAAAAGATGCTTCTGGTGCTGTGTTAGTTGTTGTAGTTGTGTCTTCTTCTGTACAACCGCTTAGTATTCCAACTAGTAATGCTATACTCACTAGTGAAACAAATATTTTTTTCTTCAAATTTCTCTCCTCCCAAATTAACTCTATATAGTTCTATATTCGATATATAGTTGGAAAGTTAGATTAGTAAAACGGTTTATATCATTTTCGGATTTTTCATCTTGTAATTATCAGTAAAACTGGTTTAAAAATGAATAATTTTATAATTACCATCTCTATTACGATATCTGGGTGCATAGTTCTTTCGGCAATAGGAGGTAATAATTTTGGCGAAGATAACCGCACATGATTTAGCTAAAAAGCAAAAAGAAATTTCAGTTGCAGCATTCTTTGAACGAAACAAACATATACTTGGATTTGGAAATCAAACAAGAGCATTAATTACTAGTGTAAAGGAGGGAGTTGATAATGCTTTAGATGCCTGTGAAGAAGCAGACATTTTGCCAGATATTTATGTCGAAATCAAAAATCATGAGGATGGTGAGTGCAGACTCATAGTTGAAGATAACGGACCAGGAATTGTAAGGAATCAGATTCCTCATATTTTTGGCAGACTGCTTTATGGATCAAGATTTCATGCAATTCTGCAAAGCAGAGGTCAACAAGGAATCGGGATCTCTGCTGTCGTTTTGTATGGCCAACTCACAACCGGGAAACATGCAAAAATATCTTCAAAAATTGAAGAAGATAGACCGGCAGTGGTTGCCGAACTTGTAATTGATACAAATAAAAATCGTGCAGAGGTTATTGGGAGAGATACAGTACATTGGGATAAACCGCAAGGAACTAGAGTTGAAATTAGTATAATGGCTGATTATAAACGTGGAAAAAAATATGTGTATGAATATTTACAGAGCACATCCATAGTAAATCCACATGCTCAAATAACCTACAGAGAGCCAGATGGGACTGAACATATTTTTGAAAGAACATCAGAAGTATTACCAAGAAAACCAGTTGAAATTAAGCCGCATCCGTACGGAGTTGAACTTGGGACATTAATAAAAATGGCCAAGTATACAAAAGCAAGACAGCTTAATTCATTTTTAAAATCTGAGTTTAGTAGTATGGGCGATCGGACAACTAACGCAGCTATTGAAAAAGCAGGACTTGAAAAAACATTGAATCCGAAAAATATGACTCGGGACGAGTTTTTCTCACTTCATAAAGCCTTTAAGAAAGTTAAAATTATGGCACCATCAACAGATTGCCTTTCACCAATTGGAGAAACATTGATTAAACGAAGTTTAAAACATAAAACAAAAGAAATCTCACCAGAATTTATTATTACAGCATCTAGGCCACCTTCAGTATACTCTGGTCAACCTTTTCAAATAGAAGCGGGTCTTGTATATGGGGGAAATCTTCCAAAAGAAGAAACCGTTAAAATATTACGTTTTGCTAATCGTGTTCCATTATTATATCAACAAGGCGGTTGTATAATAACGCAAGCAATCTCATCAATTGACTGGAGAAGATATGGATTGACTCAAACATCAGGAAAAGGAATTCCATCTGGACCGGCAATATTCTTGGCCCACATTTCATCCACACTTATTCCGTTTACTTCAGAAAGCAAAGAAGCAATAGCCGATGTTTCAGAAATTGAAAATGAAATCAAACTAGCTTTTAGAGAATGTGCCAGAAAAGTTCAACATCATATTCATAAAGAAGTAAAACGCGTAAAGACTCGCGAAAAGTTTGATTTAATTACAAAAATTTTGCCTGAAATTGCAAAGAAATCTGCTCATATGCTTGATAAACCAGTCCCAGCATTAGATGCAATTATTACAAAAATCATGGATGTTGTATGGATTGAAGATTTAATTGAATATGAAAAGATTGAAAGACATCCAGTTCAAACGACACTGATTGGTGAAACATCTGAGGAGCAACAAGGAGGTACAATTACAAAAAGCAGAATTATGGTAGTAAATTACAAACGTAATCCGCAAAAATTCAATCTCTATGCAATAATACCGGAGGATGCCGTTGTTGGCGAGGTTAATCCAAAACCATCAAAAGTTACAAACAATTTTATTAAATGGAATCTTGACACTATACCACCAGCAAACAAGATTGATGTTACTTTTGAACTTGCAGGTCTTGAAAAAGGTGACTTTGATGAAAACGATTTGTATACTGAAAATATAAATCCTGCATATGTTATTGGTGCAGATAAGTGGGAGGGAGATTAAGACCATGAGTAAAGATTATTCACATGTAATTAACAAGATAGATGCGGTTGCAGAAAAGATTTATAATGATTTTGAAAAAACAGAGATACCGTATCTTATGCTTCCCACGCGTACTAAATCAAATATAAGATTTGATGATAAATTAAATGTCTGGAAATATGGAAAAAATACTACAGAGCGAAATGCCAAATCTCTTGATGGGGCATACATGCTTCTTAGAACTATGTACATGGTCGATTTCATAAAAGAGATGATAAAGATAAACAAATCTTCAACACTTAGAGAGATGTATTATATTTCTGAAGGATGGGATCTTGCCAAGTTTCATTCTCAAAATGAATCTAACTTACTTGCAGAAGATCTTGAGGTTATTACCAGCTGCATGAGAGAAGATTTCAAACTTAGACCTGAGGAGGATGGAGCCAGAGTTATTGGTAATTTAACCCTTGAAGAGATTACTAGAAACAACACAAAAAAGAAGATTCATTGTCAAGATGATGTAGGCGACGCTGGATATTCAATACCCTATAATGTTGAACCAGAAAAAATAACATTCAAAAGTATTGATGCCGATTTTATCATTGCAATTGAAACCGGTGGTATGTTTGATAGATTAGCTGAAAATGGTTTTGATACTACACATAGAGCAGTTCTTGTTCACCTAAAAGGTCAGCCAGCTAGATCTACCCGGCGTTTTATTAAAAGGCTTAACGAAGAAACAAATCTCCCAGTTTTAGTTTTTACTGACTGTGATCCTTGGAGCTACAGGATATTTGCCAGTGTCGCATATGGGGCCATTAAAACCGCCCATATTTCAGAGTATCTTGCTACACCTGCTTCCCATTATCTAGGTGTTACACCATCAGATATAGAAAACTACGATTTACCAACTGACACTCTATCAAAAGAAGATATTAATGCATTAAAAAGTGAATTAACTGACCCGCGTTTCCAAGATCAGTTTTGGAAGGGAGAAATCAAACTTCAGCTTAAATTGGGTAAAAAATCAGAACAACAAGCACTTGCAAAATATGGTCTTGACTATGTAACTGATACATATTTACCAGAAAAGCTAGCTGAAATGGGAATTCTAAAAAAATAAATTTTCTGAATGTTAAACATGATATAACGCTCTTTTTACTTTTAACATTCAAATCTAAATTTTTTTAATTTATCATCAACCATTTACCATTACCAAGAGGTGTGCAATTATATCCAATTTTGCTATACTCTATGATTTCCTGCTCAGAAGTAACTATTCTACTATCATGCTCAATGACCTGTTTAAAACGTGTTAACTCTTCTTCAATTACTTCTTTGACTAATTCTTTAACTTGTTCAATATCCAATATTCTTTTATCGATATCCTGTATCTTTTTCTGGATGCCTTTGATTTCTCTAAGATTATAATACCGTTTCTTTCCATTAATAGGATTAAGATACTGCTGACGATCAGCATAAATCCTCCGTAATGTATCAACACGACGGTTCCAATAAACTGCATCAACATCACCAATTTTATGACAAGTTAGAAAATTAATAATTTTATCCTCAACACCATGATTTGTAAGCTGTATGATAAAAAACTTACGTAGACAATGAACCCTAATTCTTCCATATTTGGCATCTCCATTTACAAGACCTATTTTACTGGCGGCTTTTCTTATAGTTTCGTTGAAATTCTGCTGCGTAATTGGGACAAGACCACCTCCTCTTTTTTTACTACGTGCCAAAAATAAAGGACTATCTTCATTCAGTTTTTCTCCTCGTTTCTCTCGATATTTGAGATATTGTTTTAACATTTCCACACCATCAGAGCCAAGAAATGTAACCCGTTCACCAATGACATCACGGTCTTTTTTTGGGATAAAACGAACGGCGAGAGGAACCTTTTCAAGATCTAACTCTCTACGAATATCACTAATTTTCAAAGAAACAGCATCAGATACACGCATACCTGTCTGAGCAATAAAAAGTATACGTATTTTTTCTTCAAGGCCTACAACATCAAGCATCTTTTTAAGCTCTTCGAGAGTAGGAACAAGATCCTTATTCTGACAAACACTCGCGTTCCTATAGTTTCGCAGGTTTATCATACCGGATCTACCAATAATGGTTGTAAAAAAACTACGAACTGCTCCATCAATTGAATTGATCGTCTTAGGTGCATAACCACTTTTTTCAAGATATTGTCTAAAATCTAACAAAAGATCCCGTGTATTATTCCTATTAACAGGATCATTACTACGTATCTCACGGTCTCTATCTAAGATCAACTCATGTGGGTTTTTACCACACCAATTACAAAATCTCCTGAGAGCAGGCAAATATACATTACGTGATGTTTTTCCAATGTTTTTCAACCAAGTCTGCACTTCTGTATATTCTTCCAACTCATTGTTAGAAAAAGTTTTATAACCTATATCCTTTATTTTGCCTCTTGGGGTTGATACCACTATTATCAGCCTCTAGACCCCTTGAATGTTAGCGCATTCTTGGGGTCATTTTTACTAAAATTTACTTGTATGTTTTATTTATTATAAATGTAAAATTATAATGGCTTTTCTCCTTATAAACCTTGGGATTAGATGGTTGAAAGTATTCCTGTTGATTAAGGAAAAAACAACGTTTTTATTGTAATATAATGTTTGGTTTTTCCCAAACGTTTTATAACTCTTTATATAATATCAAAAACAAAATCACATATAGTGCTTAAAATGATAAAACGAATAATAATCATAGGAATAATAATTTTAATGATTACTGTTACTTCTAGTGGGTGTTTTGAAGAAGATAAAAAAGAAACAACCGAATCTGTTGAACTCTACTCTTTTTATGTGGATGATGATGCAAATCCTAGCTGGTATAATTCAACTCACTTTAAAACTATTCAATCCGCAATAGATAATTCTTCAGAAGGCGATACAATTTTTGTTTATAATGGAGTGTATTATGAGCAACTTTTAATTAACAAATCAATAGAATTGATTGGTTCAGATCAAACAAAAATTATTGGAAATATTACAGGACAGATGATAGTAGCATGGATTACTGCTGAAGCTGAGTCTGATGTATTCTTCTGTAACTTTATAATAACATATGAAAATAAATATGATTACACCGTTGGTATAAGTTGCAGTAGTGATAATTCTACTATTAAAAATTGTAAAATTAAAAATTGCGGTTATGGTATTGCTGTAAGTGGAATTAATAATTATATAGATAGTTGCAATTTTTATAATAATAGATATGGATTACATATATCAAATGCAAAATTTATAAATGTTAGTGAATGTTTTTTTGAAAATAATACAAAGAGCGGATTAGATATTTACGGTAGTTCATATTCTAATATTAAAAAATGTAACTTTTTAAAAAACAAAAATGGTGTTAGCATCAAACCAATATATTATTCTAGTATACCTGAAGATATATCACCTCCGCCAAAGTTTTCCAAAAATAATAAAATTAATTTATGTAACTTTATTGACAATATTGTTCATGCAAATCTCTATCCACAATCTTATGATAATTCATTTGATAATGGATCAGTTGGTAACTATTGGGATGATTACAATGGAACTGACGAAAATAATGATGGAATGGGTGATATTCCATATAATATCTCAGAATTTCCCGTACAGGACAACTATCCATCAATGAATCCATTTGTTATTTACTAATCCACATATTTGTAATAAAATACAAAAAATTGCTATTGATATCTAACTATTTCTATATTATAAATAGTTAAATGTATGGGAAAAAGGCAATTTTAGGAATATATCATGTTAAACATTCAAAAAATAAATTTTAATTACCAAAGCTCTTCGGGAGGGATCATTAAGGATCTCAAGCGTAAAACACGGTGTTCATCAATTTCTACGTATGTCTTACTAAATATTCCACCTTCCTTTCCTTCAGGGTGTGTATAAACATACACTCTTCTTCCGCTCATGAATTCTGGTTTTGGTTTTTCTAATTCTACTCTTTTATCTTTAATAGATTTGTAGTGAGAGTAGAAAATCAACTCAAGGATAATGAAAAATCCAAACAGGGCACATAATGTAATTATCCAGCCATCCAAGCTTAATCCTGCCCAGTTGTATCCAAGAGAAGATACGCCTGCGAAGACGATAATAATCCAAATTATTAACAAGATACTAATAATTAAAAATAATTTGGTCAAAATGGAATATTTACCTGTAAGTTTACCTTCAATATTTCGCAATCCAGTCTGTTTTTGTATTTCAGACATAGTATCTCTAGTATTATGTATTGTACTTATATGCTTTTAAAATTTTCTATTCATATATTTTTAAAATAATTGATTAATTTTTCTAATGATTTTCCCCTGTGAGAAAACTCATTTTTCTCTTCAGTGCTCATCTGAGCGAAAGTTTTTGCATGATACTCAGGTATAAAAATTGGATCATAACCAAAACCATGTCCTCCGATAACTCTCTTCGATATCGTTCCTTTGCATTCTCCTGCAAAAAGTAACGGTTTTTTTCCAGGTTCACTATATGCATAAACAGATCTAAATGTTGCTTTTCGCTTTCCATGCTCAACATTTTCTAACAGTTTTAAAATTCCATCGCAGCCAATCTTGTAAAAAACATAAGCAGAGTATACCCCTGGAAAACCATCGAGGGCATCGATAAAAAGACCAGCGTCTTCAATGATAAAAGGGTATTTGACTTTTTTTTGTAAATAATCTACACCAAAACGAGCAACTTCCTGTAAAGTATCTGCCTGAATTTCAGGGTAACCAATGTCTTTCTGAATGATTTCAATATCTAAAACTGAAAATTTCATTTTTGCTTCTAGAGCTTTGCCTTTGTTACCGGTGATGAAATACAAAGTTTTCATCTATACCTTCCTCTTTTAACAATATCCTCAATTTTACTAATGACTAGATTTGGGTTCCCCTTTAATTCCTTTTTGTAGCCCTCCAAAACATAGTTAAAACAATTAGCATATTTTGAATGAGTTGACTCTATTGCGTCCATAAGAACATGTAAATCAACACCTTTTGCTTCTATTTCACTGTTTTTTTCACCAAGCCCAAAATCAATGAAATGTATCTTGTCATCCATAAGAATCATATTTGAAGTGGTGATATCCCCATGAATAATATCATTATTATGGAACTTTGCAATACTCTCACCAATTTTTTTACATATTCTCGCTCGTTCTTTTTCACTTAAATCGTTTAAAATATCCTTTATTCTTTTTCCATTTAGATAGCTCATTGTTATAATACCCTTTTCAATATCAACGTCGTAAATAGTTGGAACAGAAACTCCGCACATGCGAGCTTCTGAAATAAGCTTAGCTTCTTCTTTTGTTCTTGAAAAAATTAATTTATTGTCAATTTCATTAATTCTATATGATTTATTGATTCTCCTTTTTTCAACTACATCATAATTCATATATTTTGATTTGCATATTTTTGCTTCGGCTCCTTGATATAGAATTGTACCTTTAGTCACGCCAAGTCACATCCACCATATCAGTTCTAAAACGCTGATCAATATAACTATTCTCAACCTTCATTCTAACACCACTATTATGCATAAGGACACCAAGCCAAGCTATCATCGCTCCATTATCCACACAAAGATCTTTCGAGGGAACAAAAAAAGATGCATTACGTTCACTTGCCATAGTTTGAACCATATCTCTTAATCTGTTATTGGCAGCAACACCGCCACCTAATAACACCTCATCTTTTTCAGTATGCGCCATAGCTCTCTCGGTTATCTCTGTAAGAGCTGCGAAGGTTGTTTCCTGAATAGAATAGCAAGTATCCTCTAGTTTCTCACCATTATTGTAATACTGCTCGGCTGCTGTAAGAAGACCTGAAAATGCAATGTCCATACCCTTAATTGAGTAAGGTAATTCCAAATATTTTTTACCTTTAATTGCTAGTTTTTCAATTTTTGGACCACTTGGAAACTCAAGCCCAACCGATCGGCCAAACTTGTCAAGACAGTTCCCAATTCCGATGTCAAGTGTTTCACCAAACACTCGATATTTGCCCTCAGCAAATGCAATAACCTGAGTATTTGCACCAGAAGTGTACAATAAAACAGGATCATTGCAGTCGTTTAATGTTCCTCGACCAATTTCAAGATGAGCAACGCAATGATTCACACCAATTATCGGTTTTTTTAATGAAAGAGATAGAGCTCGTGCGGCAGTTGCTGCAGTTCTAAGACAAGGGCCAAGACCAGGACCACTTGAAAATGAAACAAGGTCAACATCAGAAAAATCAATCTGTGATTTTTTAACTGATTCTTTGATTAAATCTGCTATGTTAGTAGCATGATGATTTGCTGCTTCACGCGGGTGAATTCCACCTTTTTCAGGTCTATAAGCCTTTATCAAATTAGAAAGAACTTCACAATTTCCATTGTTGTTTCTTACGATGCCTACCCCTATTGAATGGGCTGTTCCTTCTATTCCAAGACAAATCATGATGAAAAGTTGTAAGTAGGAGCAATATAAAATAAATTTGGTTTACAGTCTTTTTGAAAAAACTTGAGCGGGTTCTCTTTTTTCATAAAGTATGCAAGCATATTCTTTGTTTAGTCTTTCATATTCTTTAAGAGCTATCTCATAGCCTACTTTGTCTCCTTTTATTTTTGCATCTTTCATTCTTTTGGTAACTTTTTCTAGCTCTGCCAAAATCTCTTCAAGTGTAGGTCCTAACTTATTACTCATTTTTTGTCATTATCCTGCATTTTTATAGATATAACTAGTTTATTCCTCTACAACATATTCCTCTTCATATAGATAAAAAACACCCATTTTGAAAAGTAGTAATAGTATTATTACCACAGTTAGAATCACTGCTATAATTACATATAACCAGGGAAAGGGAGCTTTATAACTTTCTACAATTCCATTTTGAAATGTGTAATCCCATAAACCATCTCCAAAAGTATCAAGACAAATTTTTCCATCTTCAATATTTGTATTTGTTTGTGTTTCTGTTTGTGTGTTGTATAAAATATTGCCATTTCCATCATCATCTGTGTCGACCAAATAATAGATAGTTTGCTCAATTACCAAAGTTGTTACATCACTATCATCAAGACTGTTTGAGCTAAGTGATTCTTCAATTGTGTCAGAAAGCCCATCATTGTCATCATCTAAATCACCTGTAAAACTCCCATCAGCTGAATCATCATCAGGCGTTCCATCACCATCGGTATCTAAAGGATAGTCATCCGGATCATCAGGGTTTTTACCATAAGCCGCCTCAAGGTCATTATTATAACCATCACCATCTAAATCTGGAGGAATAGCTATAGTTACAATGAGCGGGTCGGACCAAGTACTATCTCCGATATAGGAACTTCTATGCCTAACTCTAACTTCATAAATGCCATATGAGCTCCAACTATAACTCTGTGAGACCGAAGCATCTGATACTTTAACTTCTATCCAATCGCTAAAGCTCCCATCACCCCAATCAAACATCCAATATGATCCCGAATCTGAAGTATAAATTATGTATGTGTGATCAATGTTGATGTCTCCCGTGCTGTTTCCAATAGGCGGAGATGGAATATATCCACTGTACCCAGCAACAGCAATGTTATTATTGCAACCAAAGAAGGAAATTAAAGAAAAAAACAATGTAAAAATTATTAATAATACTATAAACGCTGACTTTAACCTATTGAAATCTAGATCTAATATATTCTTTTGTAAACTACCTGCTTTTTTCAACATTCTTCGCATCCCATCAGATAGCATAACTACCTTACAGTACGTTATGCTAGTTTTTGGCGCATCCGCAATTACAATAAAAAAATCAATATTACTATATTTAAAATTTTCTTATCGATTTTTTGCATAACCAATTGGCATTATCAAAACAGGCTCAAGATTTTCTGGTAGGTTAAGTAAATCCTTTAAAAAATCAAATTCAGCTGGAGTATATGTTAATGTTGCAAGTCCCTCATATTCTGCAGCTAGAATTACATATGAAATCGAGATCCAAGTTGATTCTAACCAGGACGGTTTATCAGTTTCTCCAGCTACAATTACTAGATGAGGTGCATCTACAAGAAAATCTTTTTTTAGAGAAATTTTTCTGCCTTTCATAAATTTTTTTAAAACCTTAGGAGAATTATCAAAAAAATTTTTATCAATCAATTCACAATAATTCTTTATTTTTTTCTTTAAGTCAGGTTCGTCAATTACAATGTAAACAAATGGTTTCTGATTTGCACCTGATGGTGAAAATTGTCCTGCTTGCAATATTGAATCAAGTTTTTCCTTAGGAATTTTTTTTGTAATATACTCCCTCGTACTTCTCCTGTTTTTCATCAATTTATATAAGTCCATATGCCTTCAAAATGAGATTATTTACTTATTCCAATCTCTGCTTCAAATTCATCTATCTTCCATTTTTTTACTAATTTTCCACCAGGTTTATCTGAAAAAACAATCTTTTTAGATCTAGTCTCACCCTGAATATAATCTTTCCATTTTTGTAAGGCAGTTTCTTTATCCTTACCAACTTTAATTTCAGTAGAAATTCTATCTTCTACATCTAGATCGAGTTCTTTTCTCATGGATTGAATTCTTCTTACTATTTCTCTTGCAAATCCTTCTGCTTCAAGCTCTGGTGTAAGACGTGTGTCAATTAGTAATGTTATTTGTTCTGTTTCAGTTCTTGCAACATGTTCTTTTTCTGTTTCAACAACTTGGAAATCATCTTTTGATAAGTTTATTTTTTTGCCATCTAGTTCAATTGTGATTTTTTTGTTTTTGTTGATTTCTTCATATAACTTGTCTTTATTCATTTGTTCTATTTTATCTAAAACAACTTTTGCTTTTTCATGGAAACGTGGTCCAATGGTTGAATGATTTGGTTTTAAAGATTTTATCATAAACTTTGATGTGTCTCCCTCAAAAGAAATCTTTTTGACATTGATTTCTTCGTTTAATAGATCTAACAGACTTTTAATTGAATCTTCAGTTTTCTTATCACAAACTAATGTTGCACTACTTAGAGGATATCTTACCTTGATTCCAATCTTTGATCTTAGCGCCCTTCCAACTTCTACTAATTCTCTAATTTGTTCCATTCCCGCTTCTAGTTTTTTATCAACCTGTTTTTCATCAGGTTTTATATAGTCACACAAATGAACACTTTCAGGCATATCATCTGTTTTTAAATTTTGATACATTTCTTCAGTAATAAATGGAATAAACGGAGCGGAAAGTTTTGTAATTCCTAAACAAACATCATACATTGTTGAATAACCTGCAAGTTTATCATCGGTTTTTTCTTCAACCCAAAGACGTTTTCTAGATCGGCGTAAATACCAATTACTAAAGTCCTCAATTACAAAAGCCTCAATTGTTCTCGCAGCTTTGTGGATTTCAAAAGTTTTTAAATATTTTTTAACTTCAGAAGCGGTTTTGTTAAATCTACTAATTATCCATTTATCCAGAGGCTGTCTTTTTTCAACAGGGATTGTATCTTTTTTAGGATCAAATTTATCTAAAGCAGCATATGTTGTAAAGAAGTTGTATGAATTCCAAAATGTTAAAATGAATTTACCTAAGGTATCTTTTACAGCTTGCTCATAAAACTGTGTTGATATCCAAGGAGCGTTTGCGGATAATAGGTACCAACGCATTGCGTCAGCTCCTGCAGTATCAAGAACAATATCCGGTTCAACATAATTTTTCTTGCTTTTGCTCATTTTTTGATTGTCTTTGTCAAGGACAAGACCAAGTGTTAAACAATTATTATAGGATTGTTTATCAAAAAGAAATGTTGAAATTGCATGAAGTGAATAGAACCAACCGCGAGTCTGATCAAGAGCTTCACTGATAAATTCAACTGGAAAGTTATCCTTGAATTTTTCTTTGTTTTCAAAAGGATAATGCCACTGTGCAAAAAATGCAGAACCTGAATCATACCAACAGTCAATTACTTCTTCTTCACGTTTCATTTGAGATTTACATTTTGGACATTTAACAACAAGTTCGTCAACTAAGGGTCTGTGCAAGTCATAATCATCTGGGAATGATTCACTCAATTCTCTAAGTTCTTTAATGCTACCGACACATATTTCGTTTTTACATTTTTTAT
>JAGMDE010000120.1 GCA_023128855.1 Thermoplasmatales archaeon
GATCTGGGAAAAGAAGAGGATAATTTTGGCGCTGCAGATTTACCTGTTGCTATATCGCCTCGAACTGGAGATATTTTACTCCTTCAGATGGATGGGCATTTGACATTAGATGAATTTGATAAAACACTTGATCTTGCGATAAAAGGTTGTCACATAGTTTCAGATATTCAAAAAAAAGCATTATTGGAAAAATACCAATCTGTTACGGAGGGGAAATAATATGACAATTACTCCATCTATTAAAAGAGATTATCTGGAAAAACTTGCCAAAAATGGAAAAAGGGCAGATGGACGCAGATTTGATGAGTTTAGAAACATAGAGATTGAAACAAGGGTTGTCAATAAAGCAGAAGGTTCAGCACGTGTTAAAATTGGTAACACTCAAGTTATTGCTGGAATAAAAATGGACATCGGTGAACCATACCCAGATACACCTAATGAGGGTGCAATGGCAACAGCAGCTGAACTTATACCTCTTGCATCTCCAGATTTTGAGGCAGGTCCTCCGCGAGCGAATGCAATTGAGCTTGCAAGGGTTGTAGACAGAGGAATAAGAGAATCTAATTTAATTGAGATTGAAAAGCTCTGTGTTGAACCAGGTGAAAAAGTTTGGATCGTTTTTATTGACATTCATATCATTGATTTTGATGGTAACTTGTTTGATGCTGCATCTCTAGCAGCACTTGCAGCTCTTTTAACCACAAACGTACCAGCAGAGCGACTTGAGCTTGGAGAAGATTATCCATTACCGCTTAAAGAGCCTCCAATATCCTGCACATCAGTAAAATTTAATGATGTTGTAGTAATGGATCCTTCTCTTGATGAAGAAGAAATTGCAGAAGCAAGACTTACAGTTGCAACAGATAAAAACGGCGATATACGTGCTATGCAGAAGGGATTAAATGGTAGTTTCAACACTGATGAGATAAAAAAAGTTATTAACGTCTCTATAGATAACGGCAAGAAAATCCTAGAACAACTATATAAAAGCGTGGGTAAATAAACATGGCAAAAAGAACAAAAAAAGTAGGATCTGCCGGGCGTTTTCAAGCCAGATATGGTGTTAGAGCAAGAACAAGAGTACGTAATGTCGAGATTGTTCAAAAAGCAAAACATATCTGTCCAAGCTGTGGGCATCAAAAAATAAAAAGAGTTAGCACAAGCATATGGCAATGTGGAAAATGTGGCATTAAGTTTGCGGGCGGCGCTTATCAACCAAGGACTGAATCTGGTCAAAATGTCGAAAAAATGTTAAGAGGTGGAATAGAAAAACCAGAGATAACACCTGAACCTCAAGAAGAGATAAAAGAAGAGGAAGGGAAAAAGAAATGACCGGATATAAATGTGGACTATGTAAAAAAAGTGTTAAATTCGATGTGAAAAACATAGGAATGCAATGCCCATACTGTGGTAGCAAAATTTTTTATAAAGAACGCCCAACTGTAGCTAAGCGTATTAAATCAAAATAAGGTCTTTATGAAAACTGCCAGTTTTGTTTTTAATTTTGATTCTGAAGAAGAAGCAAGAATTATCGCTGAATCTCTTGACCCAGAGATAAAACAAAAAATTCCGAAAACAAAAGTTCAAGTAACACTCTCTAGCAATACTTTTACTATAAAAATTGAAGCTAAGGATCTTAGTTCTCTTAGAGCAGCATGTAATTCATACTTACGTTGGATTGATACTGCTTTAAAAGTGAAAAAAAACAGTTTAGCCTGGTATGAAAAAAGTGTGAAGTCTAGCTTATTTTAAATGAAAAATGGTTAATTGAATGTATTTTCGTCAATTGACTACCAAATACTACGATATATTTATATAAAGGAGTAACCAATTTATATTAATAGAATATGATAAAAATGATAGAAATCTTATCTGTAAAAGGAAATAGAAAAAAATTAATATCTCTTTTAAGTGTCATAATTTTATTAACTCTATCAATAAATCAGTGTATCGCTCAAACAGATCTAAAAGAAGAATTATCTTGCTATGGTTTCATAGTGTCACCAGTTAAATATGAAAATGTAACCATTCAAGATCAAATAAACTGTAAAATAAGACACATGGTCAACGATTTTTTAAGAGAAGAAATTCCAGTTTTTTGGACGACAGCAGAAATAGCGGCATCTGTTAAAGAAATTGACCAAGAGTTACAGATTGAGATGTCTTTTGAAAAAGGAGCATTTATCATTCCATTTACAGGAAATGAAACACAGGATATAAAAATAGCTGCAATAATCTTTGATTATAACCAGAGCAGTGAGATTGAAGAAAGCAATGAAATAAAAATCCCAGTCTATGTTCTTATGGAGCCGATAGAAACTCAGGTTTACCCGTTATCTGAGATAAAACTAGCTCAACATAAGAATCCTGTAAGTGTTGGTGAGATATGTTTTTTAGAAATCTCGAGAGAATGTGGTTTTTTAAGTTTTGAACTCCTTATTGATAGCGTTATCGCAGAGAGATTAAATAATAATGAATTCAATGTGCTCACGCATGCTGGTGGTGGTCCAGAATATGCAACTTTTTATAAATCCGGGATTTTTTATTCAATAATCAGGAATTTAAGGTATAGGGAAAGTAAAGCGGTCAGAAAATTCGTTTCAAACGGTGGAGGATATATAGGTTCTTGTTACGGAGCAGATATGGCTAGTTCTGGATATAAATTAGGGCCAATGACTATTCATTTTAAAAGAAGTGCAAACAACCCAAAGCTTCCCAGCATAGGTGTTTATGCTATTGCTGATTATATCAGCAAAAGCCCCCCTGGATCTTTGGGATTGATCCAAGTGAAAATTGTTAATGATACACATCCTGTATCATATCGTCTTGATCCAATAACATGGGATCTTCATGCAGGCGGGTCAGAAATATCTGATATTGGGGAAAATGTTGAGGTTATAAGCCAGTTTTATAACACGGGTACGAGGATGGATGGTACACCAAGCTGGGTTTCATCCGAATTTGGTAAAGGGAAAGTCGTAGCTTTCAGCCCTCATCCCGAGATACTAGGCTGGAAAAAGAGGGAAGACAATAAAGATCATATTGGAAGAACTATTATCAGCAATGCATTGTTTTTTACCACAGCTGAAGAGATAACCACATTACAACTAGCTTATACAAGATCTCTTACATTCATTGAAGAAATACGGGATGAAACCATAAACATCCTAATTAATACTAATTCTGTAGATATCTTTGAAAAAATTAAAAATTCTATTAATGATACTATAAGTGAAATTACAGAATTGAGTGATTATGTACAACGTTTGAAAGATTTAATCGGGGAAATTGCTGATGAGAAAAAGATAGATCTCAGTGAAAAAGAAAATAAAACATACCTTGGTGATAAATCGTTATGGATAACAGGACGTTATTATTATCCTCTCTTTGTAAAATATTTAGAAAACACAACAGAGGTGCTAAATACATTGGAAGAAATTTATCCACTATTAGAAAATGATCCAGATTTTGTTCAACAAATAGAGACATTGAAAGCTGATATATCAAGTAGAATCGTTGAAATTAAAAAGATATGTTCGCAAGGATATGAGATGTGTGAGAATTATGAAAAAGCGTTACTTAAATATCAACAGCGTCCTTTTCTATCAAAAATTAGAGAAATCTTACTGACAGATAAGGGACATAAATTCTATTGGCATATTTATTCAGTGTTTTGCTATATTCCACAAGTTTATTTCAATTCTTTAAAACTTTTAAGAACAAGTTGGTATGATTATGAAACTAGCATAGTAATCTAAACTTCTATTGTCTCTTTTCTACTCGGACCAATAGACACAATTGATATTGGAATTTTGAGTTCTTTTTCAATAAACTTTAGATAGTCTTGTGCTTCTTTTGGCAAATCAGTTATCTTGTTTGATTTTGTATTAAACTTATCCCAACCTTTGAATTCTTTGTAAATTGGTTTACATTTTTTCACATCTTCAATACCAGCTGGGAAATAATCTATTTCTTTGCCATCCAACTTATATTTTGTACAAACTTTTATTGTTTTAAGACCTTCAAGGACATCAAGTTTTGTAATAGCTATTTTATTAACTCCAGATATTAGACAGGAGTGTTTTACAACAACTAAATCAAGCCAACCACATCTTCTAGGACGACCAGTTGTAGCGCCAAATTCTTTACCTTTTGTTTGTAAATGTACACCAGTTTCATCAAGAAGTTCGGTTGGTAAAGGCCCGCCTCCAACCCTTGTTGTATAAGCTTTAACAATGCCAATAATTTCATTAATGTGCTGTGGTCCAATACCTATTCCAATACATGATCCACCAGCAATTGTATGTGAAGACGTCGTATATGGATAAGTTCCATAATCAACATCAAGCATTGTACCTTGGGCACCTTCAAACAAGATTTTTTTCCCAGAAACAATAGCTTTGTTAATTACAATATGGGTAGAAGCTATGTAATTCTTTAAGCAATCTCCATAACCTCCATAGGTTTCTAGAATTTCGTTCTTATCAAGTTTTTGATCAATCTTATAAAGACTGAAAAGTCTTTGTTTAATAGGGATAATTTCATCAAGTTTCTTACTCAACGTGTTCTTGTCAACAAGATCTATTGCCCTTATACCTTTACGAGCGATTTTGTCACTATAACATGGACCAATTCCTTTTTTTGTTGTACCAATTTTTTTATCTCCAAGATATCGTTCTTCTGCACCATCCAAAATCTTATGATAAGGCATGATAATATTTGCTCGATCACTAATCAAAAGCTTTGGTTTAATACCTCTTTTAGTCAAATGAGTTATTTCATCAATAAGAACCTCAGGATCAATAACGCAACCATTACCAATGACGCCTCTTTTTCCTTGTATAACACCCGATGGAATTATATGAAGTTTGTAAACTTGATCACCTACTTTTATTGTATGACCGGCGTTGTTGCCCCCCTGGAAACGCACTACAAAATCAGCATCTTTTGAAAAGTAATCAACAACCTTTCCTTTTCCTTCATCTCCCCATTG
>JAGMDE010000121.1 GCA_023128855.1 Thermoplasmatales archaeon
CATGTGAAGAAGGACCATATAAATCCAAATCCAAAAGACCAACTTTGTAACCTTTTTTTGATAAATTTAAAGCAAGTGTTGATGCAACTAAGCTTTTTCCAACTCCACCTTTGCCACTTGCTACAGCAATGATTCTTTTAATTTTTGAAAGTCTTTTATCAATTACACTTAGCCTTGGGTCCATAACTACTATTTTTCCCCCTTAATAGACGTAATTGAAACACCTCTTCCTGAAATAATTTCAAAATCAGGGCTGCCACATTTTGGACAGCGAGCGTGAACAAAAGCAACTTCTGGAAGGAAGTGAATCGCTTCTGATTCATCTTCATTTAATTTCTTTTTCATGTCATCAAAAGACCAAGTATTTTCACAAAATTTGCATTTCAATGTGCTTTTTTCAGTTTCAATTTTTATTTTTACATCCTTTATCTTTTTTTCTTGATCTTTTAAAATCTCTTCTAATGCAAATTCAAAAATATCTTGTTCTATTTGCTGAAGCTGACCTATAGCAATTGTAATTTCTGTAATTTTTTTCATTTTTTCTTTTTCTGCGGCCTCAACTGCTGCAGTAAGAATTGATTCAGCCAATGCCCACTCATGCATGTGAAAACAGGATAAAGGAGAAAGTGGTTTAAATGTTACTAGTCAACATTATTTCTTTTTTTCCAAATGATAAATGCAATAATTACCAATATTGAAATTGCAATTAAACTAAGATAAATAATCCCACCATAAGTTGCAGGTCGCCTTAATCTATTTTTATAATATATTGGTTCATTTTCTTGATTTGGGTCATCATATGGATCAATTCCCCAATACTCATTATAATCTTTATCAATTGTTACATTTTTTGTTATTGATGTGCTTGCTCCTTTGTTATCACAAACGGTCAGAGTAACAGAATAAGTTCCCTTTGAATCATATTTATGATCAGTATGATAATATGGATAAATCTTAGTTCCATCTCCAAAATCCCATGTGTAATTTACGATTCTGCCATCTGGATCTTTACATTTTCCCTGAGTAGAAAACTCTAATTCTTGCTCTACATAACCTGATGATGGACAAGAAAAATCTGCTATTGGAGGATCATTTGGAATATTCATTTTTACATTATAAGCAAGTTGCAGATCCCAAGGAAACATTGTATCAACTTTAGATCCGCCCCACCATGTTTCATATAGACGTACACCCTGATTTTTATAAGCATGAAAAACTAACTCTCCGCAGGAATAGCCATCTTTACCATATAGTGTTCCTCTTTGTGATTTTGCCCATTCAACTGCGGCATTTCTTTTATCTTGTGTTGTGTTTACTGTTCCATACATAAAATTTGTAGCCCAGATGTTTAGAAACCAAGCAGGAGTAGTAACAACACCGAGGTAAGCTTTTTTAAGAGGACGATAAATATATTGGCTGGATTCAATGAATCTATTTCTTCCAATATACATTAATACATGATCATTAAAATCTCCAGGTATTCCTTGTGGGGCACGGCCTCTTTTTTCTAGGAATTTAATAGTTGTTTCTTTCATATCGCAAAATACAATATCTCCTACTTTTAAAGAAGAAGTATCTACCTTTGTGTCAGGTTGAATATTGTTTTCTGCAGATATAACTGGAGATATACAGTTTATAACTAGCAATAAAAATAGTATAATGGTAAATCTAAATTTTCCAATTATTTTATTTTTACTCATCTTAATTATTATATTTTATGTCATGTTATATAAATCTAATGAAGTAATATATACCAATTTGTTATTATTTTGAAAATTTAAAAAGGTAAGAAAAAAAGAAAAAAGAATAGTTAATACAGAAAAAAGGATTATAATATGAAATATAATAAAAAGGAACTGCTAAAACAGAAAATTAAACATATTGACATTAAAAAATTAGATAGTACTCAGCTTATCGAATCATTTGATGATATGGCTTTTCAATCAAGAAATCTAGCAAGAGCATGTAAGATTTATGAGGATATGCTAAAAGATAAAGACTGTACAGTTATCCTTTGTCTTGCTGGGTCGCTTGTTAGCGCCGGATTAAAAAAAATTATTATCGACTTAATTGAAAATAACATGGTCGATGTTATTGTATCAACTGGAGCAATTGTTGTTGATCAGGATTTCTTTGAAGGATTGGGTTTCAATCATTATCGCGGTTTTATAAACGTTGATGACAACCAGTTAAGAGAATTGATGATTGATAGAATCTATGATACGTTCATAGATGAAGAAGATCTTCGCGTCTGTGATATGACAATAAAGAAAATTGCTGATTCTATGAAACCAGGAGTTTATTCATCTAGAGAATTTATCTACGAAATGGGCAGATATTTAGATAAAAACGGTAAAAATACTGAATCGTTTGTACTAGCATCATACAAAAAAGAATTACCGATTTTCTGTCCTGCTTTTTCAGACAGTGGTGCAGGGTTTGGACTTGTTTTCCATCAAACTGAGAATAAGGAACACATTGCAATTGACTCTGTCAAAGATTTTAAAGAACTTACAGAATTGAAGGTGAAATCAAAGGAAACTGGTCTTCTAATGGTTGGTGGAGGTGCACCAAAAAATTTCGTTCAGGATACCGTTGTAGCTGCTGATATTCTTGGAGTAAATACTTCAATGCATAAATATGCAGTGCAGTTGACTATCGCTGACGAAAGAGACGGAGCGCTGTCTGGTTCAACACTTAAAGAAGCTAATTCTTGGGGTAAAGTCGATTCAGGTCTTGAACAGATGGTATTCGGTGAAGCTACGATTACGTTTCCATTACTGGCAAGTTATGCATATCACAAAGGTAATTGGAAACATAGAAAAACAAAAGAACTAAATAAAGCATTATAAAATTAGATTTAATCTAGAGTGGAGTGATATGGAGCAAATAAAAAATTCAGTTTTACTTAGATCTGTACTAACTGCTATTTACAATGTTGCTAGCAGAAGAACTTCTTCAAAATCAGCAGATGAAGCAATAGGATCTACCATAAAAACTCTTGAAAGGAAATACGATTTCTTGAGGCATGTAAATTTTGATCAAAAGGATGTTACAACTGGAGATTTTGCAATAAGTTTCACAGAGGATATTGATGCTGTTAATCCTGCAATAGTTGGAAGAGCATTGGAGGCTCTAATACGAGTTGTTTATAACGATATTGGTTCTGAGGCTGGTTTGTATTTTGTCACAGAGCTGAAACAATTAGCCGGAGACGATGTAACTAGAGCATTTATGGACCGTGAAATTGATCTTGATCAAGTGCAGCTTGAACAACATTATGCATATAATCGACAGGAGAGAAAAAAGGCTATTGCAGATGGTACGAGACGTGGTGAAAGACCAGAGAACCTTGTAGGCTATGATTGGGGCGAGGTCTCACATTGGAAACATGAATCTGGAAGTAAGTTTTGTACACTGTATGATAAAGAAGGGAATGTTTTGGATCGTTTGAATCTTGATAGAATCATACAGAACTATGTTGAGAGACTTTCAGGTTATGTAGATGTTGATCCGCGTGAAGTCGAAAAAGAAGCATCAATTTATGAAAAAGAGTATGAACTCTTGAAATTGCTACTTGAAAAAGATATGGATGCTGATACAGCGATACATATGCTACATATTTCTCAGGAAGAATTGAACAATATGATTCGTAAACTTTCACAGATGGAAATGTTGCAGTATGTTTCTCATGATACAATAGAATTGACTGATGTTGGTGTGGGTTATATATCTAAAAAAGAAAAAAAGAAATGATTAGTTACTCCTTATAAGAAAATCATTATATATCCGAATTATCTATTCCTTATCTGTGAAAGGGGATTCTATAAATAAATTAGAGAAATTAAAAGATGATCTTAGAAAAATGGGTAGCGTAGCTATTGGTTTTTCTGGCGGGGTGGACAGTTCATTTTTACTTAAAGTTGCGTCAGATGTTTTAGGAGATAAAGTTCTAGCTATTACAGTTAGTTCAATGTTTAACCCAAAACAAGAGATATCCGATGCTGTCCAATATGCAGAGCAAATGGGTGCACATCACATTGTCATCGATGTTGATATGGATGAAATCGAGGATCTTAAAGAAAACCCTGAGAACCGCTGTTATTTCTGTAAAAAATTTATATTTTCAAAAATAAAAGATATGGCAAAACAGGAAAATATTTCTTACGTCGTTGATGCCAGCAATTATGATGATTTAGATGACTACCGTCCAGGTATGAAAGCCCTTGAGAGAGTAGGTGTTGTTAGTCCTTTAGTTGATGTTGAGCTGGGAAAGGATGAAATTAGAGAATTTTCAAAAGATATGGGTTTGGATACTTGGGATAAACCTGCTTTTGCCTGTCTAGCATCAAGATTTCCTTATGGAATTGAAATAACAAAGTCACGACTAGAACAAGTTGAAAAAGCAGAAGTGTACCTCCGCTCTCTTGGCTTTAAACAATTTCGTGTCAGATATCATATTGAAATTGCTAGAATTGAGGTATCTAAAAATGATTTCCAGCAAATACTTGCACATTCTGATGAAATTGTAAAAAAGTTCAGAGAACTTGGATTTAATTATATTACACTTGATATCGAAGGATACAGAACAGGCAGTTTGAACGAGGTTCTCAAAAAATGAAAAAAATATTACGAGATTACAAATCCGGAAAAATTAATCTTGAAGAGGTTCTAGAGAAAATAAAATCATTACCATATGAAGATTTAGATTTTGCAAAAATTGATAATCATAGATTATTACGTAAAGGTTTTCCAGAAACTTTATTTTGCCAGGGGAAAACCACTTCTCAAATAATTAAAATCCTTGATGCAATGTTAAAAAGAAATCATAATATTCTTGCAACAAAGGCAGATAAAAAAACATTTGATGCCGTAAAAAAAGTTTATCCTGATGCAGAATATAATAAGCATGCGAAAACGATTATAATTGCTAGAGAAAAGTTAAAAC
>JAGMDE010000122.1 GCA_023128855.1 Thermoplasmatales archaeon
CTTACAAGCTGAAATACTACAAATCTCTTTGATGTTAAATTAATTTTAAACACACTGTCTTCTCCCACTACGCCTCCTTACATTGACTGAGAACCATCTAAGGTTCATAAATATTTTTATGTAATGTTCTTAAATGATAAAGTATTTTTCCAATATGAAAATGAAACAAAAAGAGTTAGAAATTATCCTTCAAAAAGTTCCGACTTACGAGCGGCCTAACCCATTTATTGAACAATATATGACTCCGGCAAACATTGCTGCAGATATCCTTTTTACTGCATCTGGGTTTGGGGATATCCAAGATAAAAAAGTTGTTGATTTAGGATGCGGAACTGGTATCTTTTCATTTGGTGCAAAACATGCAAATGCAAAAGAGGTTATTGGAATAGACATCGATGAAAAAAGTATTGAAATTGCTAAAAATTATGCAGAAAAAAATAACGAGGATATTCAATTTTTAATAAAAGATGTTAAAGATTTGGACATCAAATGTGATACTGTTATTATGAACCCGCCTTTTGGCGCACAAAAAAGTAACCGATGGGCGGATAGAAGATTTATTGAAAAAGGATTTGAAATAGCAAAAGTGATTTATTCACTTCATCTTTCAAAAACATTGGATTTTATAGAAAAAATGATTTTAGCGCTCGGCGGCGAGATTAATTACTATAAAAAATATGTTTTTCCAATAAAACATTCATTTTCATTTCATAATAAAAAATCGTTAAAATTTGATGTAACCTTACTAAAAATTCTAACAAAAAGATAATAAAGAAGTTTTCTATCTGGGAGAGATAAATTAGTAATTAATTTATTAGGTTAATATACGAAAGTATAATAATATATTACTTTATTGGCCTTTGACCTAAAGATATAGAATAAGCTAAGGAAAGTGATGGAATTGGCGCGAACGAAAACAAAGAAATTCAGAGGATCCATGACTCACGGTAAAGGAAAAAAGGGAGGCCGTGGAGCTGGTTTAAGAGGTGGCAGAGGAAACGCTGGGTTACTAAAACATAGATACGTATATATGATAAAAAACATGCCAGATCATTTTGGCAGACACGGTTTTAAAAGGCCGCAAGGTGTTATAAAAAAAGATAAAACTATAAACGTTGGTGAGTTGGAAGATAAGTTCCCCGGCAAGAAAGATATTGACCTTGAAAAAGAAGGTTTTGATAAATTACTTGGCGGTGGAAAATTAAACTCTAAATTGAAGATTAAAGTTGATAGTGCCTCAGGAAAAGCAATTGAAAAGATTAAAGAGAAAGGTGGTGAGGTAGTTCTGCCAGAATTACCAAAAGAAGAAATTGTCGAGGAAGGACAAGTAGAAGAAAAAGTTGAAGAGAAATAGATTATATTTAGGTTTTAATAATGCCAGAAGAGAAGAAGAGTCGACTATATGCCCTTAAGCCACTTATTGAAAGGTGGCCTGCGGTTACGAAACCAGAAGGGCATGTTAACTTTAGAACAAAAATAATGTGGACTCTGCTTTGTTTGGTTCTTTATTTCATTTTAACTAATGTAATGATTTTTGGTCTTGGAGCAGGTGCTATTGATCTATTTGAGCAGTATCGTTTCATTATGGCAGGTGCCTCAGGTTCAATTATGCACCTAGGTATTGGCCCAATTGTTACTGCATCTATTATTTTACAATTGTTTGTTGGTGCAAAAATAATAAAACTTGATCTAACCAAAAAAGAGGATAAAGCTATCTACCAGGGAACACAGAAGGTCCTTGTCATAGTCATGATTGTTGTGGAGGCTATACCTCAGATCTTTGGATATCTCAAGCCAAGCGAAGAGTTGATTGGTTTAGCTGGTGGCGGAGAGATGGCTAATTTTCTTATAGTTATCCAGCTAATTATTGGTGCTTTACTTGTATTTTTCATGGATGAACTTATATCAAAATGGGGTATAGGTTCTGGTATTTCTTTATTTATTGCAGCAGGTGTTTCTCAAGCGTTATTTACAGGACTTTTTAACTGGTTACCAGGAGCAGCTCCAAATGCGCCTGTTAGTCTTGGAAATCCGCCTAGTGGAGTAATACCTGGTACGTACTTTATGGCTACAGAATATTCACTTGAGGATTTAGTTGGGGGTGGTTACCAGCGGATGTTTATTGGTACACCTGGTGTGTACGACAATGCTATTGTACCTTTGATTGGTACCATAGCTATCTTCCTAATTGTCGTATATGCTGAATCTTCACGTATTGAGCTTCCTCTTGCTCATGGAAAAGTAAGAGGTGCGCGTGGTAGGTATCCTATTAGGTTGATTTATGCATCTAATATTCCGGTTATTTTAATGGCTGCTCTTCTTGCAAATATTAACATGTTTGCAATGTTATTGTATCAATCCAATTTACCACTTTTAGGTGGTCAATGGTGGCTTGGTATTTATAATCCAGAACTTTATGGTACTACCCAGGCTATGGGTGGTGGAGCGTGGTATGTATCTAGTCCTGGAGGGATTAATAGTTGGTTAATTCCAATAATGCAGGGGGGAGATCAATTCCATGGATCTCTACAATATGCGATAAAGGTTATAGTCTATCTGTCAATAATGATAATTGGATCCATACTATTTGCTAAATTTTGGATTGAAACAACAGATATGGGACCATCCGCTGTTGCGCGTCAGATTCAAAGTTCTGGTATGCAGATACCTGGTTTTAGAAGAGATCCGCGTGTTTTAAGAAAAGTACTTGAACGATATATTCCAGTTGTGACGATCATAGGGGGTGCAGCAGTGGGAGCGCTTGCTGGTTTTGCTGATTTAATTGGAACGGTGGGTAGAGCAAGTGGTACAGGCTTACTGCTTACTGTTGGTATTATAATTCGTATGTACGAGGATATTGCAAAAGAGCAAGCTATGGAGATGCATCCTGTACTTAGAGGATTCTTTGGTAATGAATAATACAATTAGGTGAGGAATTATGGGAGTTATTGTAGTAACGGGTATCCCTGGCGTTGGTAAAACCACAGTTATGAAAAATGCCGCAGAAGGAATGGATATTGAGTTTGTTACATTTGGAACAGTAATGTCAGAGATTGCTATTGAAACAGGGCTTGTTCAAAATAGAGATGAAATGAGAAAACTAACTCTTGAACAACAAAAAGATTTGCAAATTAAATCAGCGGAAAAAATAGCTAGTATGGGAAATGTTATTCTTGATACGCATTGTACTATTAAAACACCTAAAGGCTATTTACCTGGTCTTCCAGAATGGGTGATAAAAAAGCTTAAACCAACAGCTATTGTTGTAGTAGAAGCAGATCCTGAAGAGATTTACAATAGACGAGCAGGTGACAAAACAAGGAACCGAGACCCTGATACAAAAGAGCAAATTGACGAACATCAAATGGTTAATCGTGCTGCTGCAATGGTATATGCCGTGTTAAGTGGTTCAACAGTCAAAATAGTTTTTAACCATGATAACGCTATAGATAAGGCTGTAAGACAGGCTTTGCCTGTATTAAAGTAGATGATAAAATGAGGAAATTAGATAATAAAGCACAAGGAAGCAATCTATTAATGCTAATGATTTTAATGATGTTAATGTTTTTTATTATGCCTACATTAGCCCCCTGGATTGCAGGTTATTTAGATGTTGTTTTAACGCCATTAGTAGGTTTCAATCAAGAATATCCTGTATTGACATTATTTTTTGCAGGAATAATCGTGGTTATGTTCTCTTCAGTGCTTACCAACTTCTTTACAGATTGGAAAAAAATGGGCGAATCGCAAGAGACATCCAAGGCTTTTCAGAAAGAGATATCAAAAGCTAGAAAGGAAGGAAACACAAACAGAGTAAATAAGCTCATGAAGATGCAACCTGAAATCATGAAGAGACAGACTGAAGCGTCTGGCGGTATGATGAAACCTATGGTTTTCTTGATTATTTTAATTTGGCCAATTTTCATATGGCTTAGAGCTTTTATTTCAGGATTACCGCATTATTACTTAACTGTACCTTGGGCTAATCAAGTTTCATTTTTCAGCTCTCCATTTAACTTTGGACAAGTATGGTTATGGCTTTATTTGATATTTTCAATTGCAGTTGGGCAAGTAATAAGACAAGGTCTAAAATATTTCAGTTGGTCTGACTGGTGGAAAAATTTAAAGGGTAGAATAAGACCCTCTGCTTCAAGATAATTAGAGTCATGGTTACTATAACTATAAGTGGAACACCGGGTAGCGGTAAATCAACCGTTGCAAAACTTTTAGAAAAGAAACTTGGAATTAGATATATTTATTCAGGGATGATTTTTAGAGAGTTGGCTGAAAAACATAAAATGTCTCTCAAAGAGTTTGGAAAATATTGCGAAGAAAATAGTGAGATTGACAAAGAGTTAGATAATCGTCAAATTGAGATATTAAAGAAGGGAGATGTAATCTTAGAAGGAAGATTAGCAGGATGGTTAGCTCATCTTAACAGCATTAACGCTCTCAAAGTTGCTATTGTTACTGACTTAGAAACAAGAGCACAGCGTATTGTAAAACGTGAAAAAGGAATTACAGAAAAAAGAAAAAAAGAGATACTTGAAAGAGAAAAAAGTGAAGCTAAACGTTATAAAAATTATTACAACATCGATCTTAATGATAGATCCATCTATGATCTTGTTATTGATTCAGGAAATAAAACTCCTGAAAAAATTGCAGATATAATTGTCAAGGAGCTCAAAGGATAAACACTTTTTATATATGCTTTTTATTCTACTGCATTAAAATGACAGATGAAAAGCACTTGCTACCTTCAGATAAA
>JAGMDE010000123.1 GCA_023128855.1 Thermoplasmatales archaeon
CTATTTTCTATTTTTACAATATCTTTCTTTCCAAATTTACTTTTAACATTCATTGCCACACTTACAATAGATGAAGAACTTTTAGGAATGCCTAGTATATGAAGGACTTTGACAGCGTTGCCAGCAGTTATATGGTCTATTACTGTTCCATCTTTAATAAGAGGTATCTTTAGCTCTTTTTTCTTCATAATTTACCTCCTAGTACAAGAGAAAGTAGTGCCATTCTTACAGGTAATCCATTAAATGCTTGTTTAAAATAAAGTGCATGTGGAGTTTTGTCAACTTCAGGATGAATTTCAGTAACCCTTGGCAATGGATGCATAACAATAAGATCTTCCTTAGCTCCTGCTAAAAGTTCATTATCAATCTTATAGGCTCCTACAACACGATTATATTCTTCTGCATCTGGAAAACGTTCTTTTTGAATTCTTGTAACATATAAAACATCTGCATCTTTTATTGCTTTTTCAAGGCTTGAAGTTTGAGTAGGTTCAACACCGAGGGCTCTACATTCATCAATTACTTCTTTAGGCATCTTTAAGCTTGCTGGAGAAACAAAAGTTAATTCAGCTCCATAACGTGCCAAAGCATAAGATAAAGAGTGAACAGTCCTACCATACTTAAGATCTCCAAGAAGAACTATCTTTTTATTTTTAATCCTCTTTTTTTCAGAACGAATTGTAAATAAATCTAGAAGGCACTGGGTTGGATGCCGCCCAGCTCCATCCCCTGCATTCAGGATAGGTACACTAGCAAATTCAGCTGCAAGTCTTGCAGCTCCCTCATGCGGATGTCGCATAACAATTGCATCGCTGTATGAATCAGCCATACGTATTGTATCAGCCAAGCTTTCGCCTTTCTTAAGGGATGTACCACTTGGATCTGAAAAACCAATAACCCTTCCTCCAAGTCTGCTCATGGAACTCTCAAAACTAAGTCTTGTTCTAGTACTAGGTTCAAAGAAGAGTGACGCAAGCACTTTTCCTTTTAAAATATCTTTAAATTTCTCCCCATTTGCATACGGTAACATTTCATTAGCATAGTCAAGGATATAATTAATTTCCTTCTTAGAAAAATCCTTAATCGATATTATGTCTTTTCCTTTGAAATCCATTCAAATCAAAAAGAATGACATGTGAAAACTACTTAATAAACTTTTTAATTGCAAAAAAATAGAAAAGTCAGGATAATATATTAATATAATAAAAAACTTATACTATTATGGTAACAGTTGCCCAATAAGATATATATAGTAAGTTAGATAGATTAAATAAGTAATATAGCCTACTGGTGGAGTATACAATGCAAAATGACAAAAAATCCAAGAAGGATAGCATTGAAAAATTACGTAAGATTTTGGACAATATTCCTAGTAAAGATTTACCTGAAGAAGATAGAAAATATCTAATTTCATTAAGAAAAAGATTAGACGAATCTTCCAAAGATATTGTTTATAAAAAACCAGTTCCTAAAGCTGATACTGAGGAAGAAGTCGATCCACTAAAACCAAAAGTCACTATTTATGCTCGAGAAAAAGAAAAAGTCGTTGAATTTACTGAAGTTGAAGAAGTATCTGAGGTTGAAGAACCATCAGATGTAGAATTCTTACCCGCAGAAGAACAAAAAGAAATCAAAATTGAAGAAGAAGATATTTTCGAAGTAGTAAAGAAAGATGACGAAGGACCAGAATTCATTAAAGTAAAACCTAAAGAAGCTCCAAATAAAGAAAAAGAGGAATTTTTAGAAGTAAATAAGTCAGAAGAAGAGATCACTGAGTGGGATGCTGTTGAAAAAACACCTGAAAAAGAAGAGGTATCCGATTGGGAGCCCGCTGATGAAGATGGATTTGAAATTGAAGTTAAAGAGAAGAAACCAGAAATTATTGAAGAAGAACCAGTAAAAGAGATCGAAGAGACAATTGAAAAAAATATATGTGTAAAATGCGGAGCTACGTTATTAAAAGATTACAAATTCTGTTTGCAATGTGGAATGGTTTTATATCCTGAAGAAGGAAAAGAGGAAGTTACTGATGAGCCTGTTGAGGAAGAAACTTCTGAAGCTGCAGAATCAACACCTGATTTTATTCCTGTAAAACCAGCTGAAAAAATCGAAGAAAAAGAAGAAATAAAAGAAGAGAAAGAACCAGAATGGGAACCAGTAGAAGTAGAGGATATAACGCCAGAAAAAGAAGTAGAAGAAACTGCTGTCAAGGAAGAAGAATCTTTCGATGTTGAACCAAGTTCTATTGAGGAAGCTTCAGAAGTTGAAATAACAGAAGATCAAATCGAAGATGAGGAAGAAATTATTGAAAGTGAAGCAAAAATTGAAGCTTTTAAGGACATGGAAAGCATCGATGATAAAGCAGCAGTTTTACTTTATGATAATGGATATACTTCTATTGATTATCTAAAAGACGTAACTGTAAAGGATCTAATAAAAATTAAAGGTATCAAAAGAAAGACAGCTAAGAACATCAAAGAAGAAATAGATAAAAAAATTGTAGAAGAGGCTCAAGTCAAACCTATAGTACCAGGAGAAACTGCAGAAGGAGAAGTAACTGAGGATCAAATCGAAGATGAAGTAGTTGAAGAGGAAGATCATTCACCTGCACCAGTTGAACTAAGTGCAATATCTTCTGAGTGGGAACCTGCAACAGATAAAGAAATTGAAGAGCCAGATCCAGAAATAGAGAAAAAAATTGAAGCTTTCAAGGATTTGGATAGCGTAGCAGCAGAAACAGCCATTTTACTTTATGATAATGGTTTTACATCAATTGAAGAATTGAAAAATGCAGCCATAAAAGATTTAACAAAAATAAAAGGTATCAAAAAGAATACCGCTAAACGAATAGTAAAAGAAATAGAGAAAAAAACGGAGCTATTAGGCATTGATGAGGAAGAAGAACCTAAAAAGGATGAAGTAGAGGAAGTCGATGAAAAAGTAATTGAACATGAACCAGAATCTGAGGATGAATTCTTTGAAGAAGAAGAAATTGAAGACGTGCCTCCTATAGAAATAGAAAAAGATGAGACTTTTAAAGATATAAATAGTATTGATGTTGATATTGCTGTATTGCTGATGGATAATGGAATCAAATCCATCGAGGATCTGAAAAGAGCAACTATCAAGGATCTAACAAAAATTAGAGGTATAAGGAAAAAAATTGCTAAACAAATCAAAAAGGAAGTTAATGAGTTATACAAAGATGAATTACAAGAATCATTTGACAGAGGAGAAAATCCATATATTGAAGAAGATGACAGCGAGTGGGAATCTTTTGATGAGGATAAGATCCCCGACTCAACGTTAAAAGAGTTAAAAGGATTTAAACATGGAGACTACACTCTCTATGAGAAAGAAATAGAAACCAAATCTGGAGATAAAAGAACTGTTCGGTTTTTCAGTAAAGGAGAACCAGATGGATCAGAACCAATTGATTTACCTGATGGTTACGAAATAAAAGAAAATAGGAAAACTGGTGTGCCATACCTGAAAAAGAAGAAATAAAATTTTAACACGTATACAAGATTTTTTATACACATCTTATTTGTCAAATACTAATGAGATGGAATGGTCCGCTAAATAAGATCAATGATTTTAGATATGAGATACCCTCATCCTATAAAGGAGAACATAACAATTTAAAGATGAGGACGTCCGCTGTTATTTATGCCGACGAAAACATGATATCCAACATCAGGGGCGACAACGCTCCTGAACAGACTGCAAATGTTACTATGCTCCCAGGAATTGTCGGTAAATCCCTTGCAATGCCTGATATTCACTGGGGCTATGGTTTTCCAATAGGTGGTGTTGCAGCAATTGACGCAGAAGATGGGGTTATTTCTCCTGGTGGCGTGGGATTTGATATTAATTGCGGGATCCGACTTGTTAGAACTAATCTTCATGTTAACGATCTGAATGACGAAAAAATAAAAAATTTAGTCGATGAAATGTTTAAAAATGTACCTTCAGGTCTTGGTTCAAAAGCAAAGATCAAGTTAAACAAAAAGGAGCTTGATGATGTTTTAAGATTTGGTGCTAAATCCCCTGTAGAAAATGGATATGGCTGGGAAGAAGACGTCAAGTTTCTTGAAGATAAAGGTTGTATAAAATCCGCAGATACATCTGCAGTTTCTGATAGGGCCCTACAACGTGGAATGTCTCAAGTTGGTTCACTTGGTGCCGGGAATCACTTTCTAGAAATACAAAAGGTTTCAGAGATTTTTGATCCTGATGCTGCAAAAGTTTTTGGAATAAATGATATTGGTCAGATCACAGTTATGATTCACACTGGTTCAAGAGGATTTGGTCATCAGGTTTGCACCGATCATCTTAGAGTTTTGGAACAAGCTGTAAAAAAATACAATATTTGGCTCCCAGATAGACAATTAGCCTGTGCACCAATAAATTCGAAAGAAGGAGAATCTTATCTAAAAGCTATGGCTTGTGCGGCTAATTTCGCATGGGCAAATAGACAATTAATCGTTCATTGGGTTAGAGAATCCTTTGGAAGAATTCTAAAAGATACTGCTGAAAATATGAATATGGGAATTATCTATGACGTTTGCCACAACATTGCAAAATTAGAAGAGCATGTGGTTGACGGAAAGAAAAGGAAAGTGTATGTTCATAGAAAGGGAGCAACACGTGCTTTTGGACCGGATAAATCAGAAGTTCCAGAAAAATACAGAAAAGTTGGACAACCTGTTATAATACCAGGAGACATGGGAACAGAAAGCT
>JAGMDE010000124.1 GCA_023128855.1 Thermoplasmatales archaeon
GTTGGTAAAGGACTAGGCAAAGACGTACGATATCTCTCCCTTGCATCAAGAATGGCTGCAGAACTCGGAGCAAGCATAGTCAAAACCTATTATTGTAAAGACTTTGAAAAAATAGTAGATTCTTGTCCTGTTCCAATAGTTATTGCAGGTGGAAAAAAATTACCTGAAAAAGATGCACTACAAATGGCATATGATGCAATACAAGCAGGAGCAATCGGCGTAGATATGGGAAGAAATATTTTCCAAAGCACAAACCCTGTAGGTATGATCAAATCAGTAAATGCAATAGTTCACAAGAAATACACTCCAAAAGAAGCATATGAAGCATTCAAATCAAATAAAAAATAAAATCCTCCTTTCCTTTTTGTCAACACGATAACTTTAAATAAAAAACATTATTTAACCCACTTTGGAATTTAAAAGACGGAGGTAAAAAATTATGGATCCATTACTAATGGCATTAATAATTATAATTGTATTAGTTGTAGTAATATTCCTCCTTGTTTACGTAGGATACCACAACAAAATAATAAGAATGGAAAACAGGATAGACAATAGTTGGGCACAAATAGATGTACAACTAAGACGTCGAGCTGAACTAATACCAAACCTTATGGAAACTGTCAAGGGCTATATGAAACATGAAAGAGAAGTCCTTGAAAACGTTACAAAAGCACGAACATCTCTTATGAATGCAAAAACACCACAAGAAAACGTCGACGCAGATAACATGCTAACAGGTGCTCTAAAAACCTTGTTCGCTGTTTCTGAAAACTATCCTGATCTAAAAGCCAATCAAAACTTTTTAAACCTACAAGATGAACTAACCAGCACAGAAAACAAAATTGCTTACTCCAGACAACACTTTAACGACTCGACACTTTCATATAACAATACAATTGAAACCTTCCCAGGATTGTGGTTTGCAAAGCGTATGGGAAGAAAAACTAGGGAAATGCTACAGATACCTGAAGCTGCAAGAGAATTACCAAAAGTAAAATTCTAAATTAAATTTAGATGACCATGGAAAAAAAACTTCTAGTCGAAGATCACATTCGAAGGAATAAACGCCTAACAATAGTTGTATGTACATTCATGGCTTTGTTGTTTTTAGGCGTTGTTTTTGCTATTGGTTATATCTTTTTTGCTGGTAATTTATACATTGCACTTGCATTTGGCATTCCAATAGCACTTGGATATATACTAATTACTTATTCTATATCAGTACAAACAGTTCTTTCAGCAGCAAAAGCAAGACCTGCAAATCCAAGTAGTAGACAAGAAAAACTTCTGATACATAGAGTGGAAGAAATGAGCATAGCCGCAGGTCTTCCAATGCCAAAGGTCTATGTTCAAGATTCTGACAACATTAATGCTTTTGCTACTGGTAAAAAACCTGAAAAATCAGTAATCTGTGTAACAACTGGGGCTCTTCAAAAATTAAATCAAGAAGAGCTCGAAGGCGTTATGGCTCATGAAATGAGCCACATTAAAAATCATGATATTCTAATAATGACTGTTACAATCGCAGTAGTTGGTGCAATTGCTCTAATATCTGAGATTGTTTTTTATTCAATGATCTTTGGTGGAGCAGGACGAGGTAGAAAAGGCGATGGTAACGTAATAATATTAGTTATCGCAATATTATTGGTTATATTTGCTCCCATTTTTTCGAGACTTACATATCTAGCAATATCCAGAAAAAGAGAGTATCTTGCTGATTCTAATGGTGCTTACTTAACTAGAAATCCAGAAGGTCTTGCAAAGGCACTTGAAAAAATAAAAGGGGATCATCCAAAGGGTAAACCTAAGGGATCAAAAACTGTTGCACCACTTTATATTTCAAATCCATTTAAAAGCCCATCAGCTAGTTCTTTATGGTCAACACATCCACCAATAGATGAAAGAATTAGAAGACTAAGGACAATGTAAAAATTTTTATGAGAGCACAATGGATTGTCTTTTACTAACATCCAATTTCATTGGTACATCTAGCTTAGCATATACATACCAGTCTATTCGTGAAGTAACACCGCTTATTGCCTTTAATGCTGTTACAGCGGTTCCAACTTTTCCTTCAGCTTGTGTTGCAGCTTGTTTAACATCTGGAGGTATTGTAATTTCAAATGGATATTCTCCCTGTTGATATTCTCCTTCTCCTCCAAGTGGCATTTTAAAATGATAAAGGTAGACGCGTTGTTGTTGCCGTCTATTACTTGATGTCGGTCCAATACCCATACCTGTCTGTCTTTCTACTTTTACACCAGCAAATTCAATTTCAAATTTTCTTGCTTTTGTTGGTTTTTTCAATTTCAATGCTACAGTCCCTTTAATTGTTTCACCTGGAGCATAGTTGTATTTTTCTAGCGTCAAAGTTATTTTTTCTCCGCCAAATAATCCCATATTTATTACATCCTTTCACTTTTTTAATGACTCGGGGTAACATATAATAAATAATTAAACTTTCCACTTGTTGGTCTTAACATGGAAAAAATGAAAGTTGCAATGTATTACAACAATAACGATGTAAGAATCCAGGAAATGCCCATACCAAAAATAAATGAAAATGAACTATTAGTAAAAGTAATAGCCAGTGGAATATGTGGTAGCGATGTAATGGAATGGTACCGATTAAAAAAAGCACCATTGGTTTTAGGTCATGAAATTTCAGGAATAATTGAAAAAGTTGGAAAAAATGTAAAAAAATTCAAAAAAGGAGACAGAATTTTTGTAACTCATCACGTTCCGTGTAATACCTGTAGTTTTTGTCAAGATGATAATCAAACACTTTGTCACACTCTTCACAATACTAAGTTTTACCCAGGAGGTTTTGCACAATATTTGAGAGTTCCAGAAATAAACATCAGATATGGGACATTTGTTTTACCTGATGAAGTTTCATTTGATGAAGGAACATTTATTGAACCTCTTGCATGCGTAGTTCGCGGTTTTAGAATCGCTCATTATAAGAAGGGAAAAACAGTAGTTGTTCTTGGAAGTGGCATGGCAGGACTTCTTAACATAAAACTTGCCAAGGCTTATGGTGCAAAAAAAATATTTGCAACTGATATTGATGATTACAGATTAAAACTAGCAAAAAAAGTGGGTGCAGATGTTGTAATTAATGCAAAAGAAGATATTGTTAACCAAATTAAAAAACAAAATAATGGAAAACTTGCAGATTTTGTTATATTATGTGCTGGAGTTCCAGCAGCTGTTAAACAAGCAATAGAAGTAGTTGAGTTTGGTGGCACAATCCTATGGTTTGCAATGACACCTCCCGGTGTAGAAATTCCTCTTCCATTTTTTGATATTTGGAATAAACAAATCAAGATGTATTCAACGTATGCCGGAGCTGGAGATGATATTACAGAGGCAATTGAGCTTTTGAAAGATAAAAAGATAGATGTAAATGATATGATTACGCATAAACTTCCAATGGATAAAACACCTGAAGGTTTTAAGTTGGTTTCAAATGCAGAAGAGTCAATGAAGGTAATTATTGAACCGCAAAAATAGGTGAGGAATGAAGAAACTAAAAGCAATCTGGGAACTCATGCGACTTGAACATGGAGTAATGATTGCTTTAGCTATCCTGATTGGTTCATTAATAGCACTTAAAGGTGAGGGTTTACCTCCTTTTGATAAGTTTATACTTACTTTTTTCACAGCTTTATTTCTTGAGGCAAGTACATTTGCTTTGAATGATTACTGTGATCTAGAAATAGATAAGAAAAACAAACGAGAAGACAGACCACTTGTACGAGGTGATCTATCTCCAAACTCAGCTTTATACTTGTTTTTCATATTCTTCCCACTTGGAATTATTTGTTCATATTTAGTCAATTTATCCTGTCTCATAATTGCATTGATTACAGCTTTACTAGCAATTCTTTATGATATAAAAATGAAAAAAATAAAGCTACTTGGAAACTTCTATATCGCATACGTTATGGCTATCCCATTTATTTTTGGAGGAGCAGCTGTTATCGCTAAAGACACGATATTTTTTGAGATAGATCCTTCAATCTATATTGTTGCTCTCATCGCATTTTTAGCAGGTTCCGGTAGAGAAATCATGAAGGATGTGATGGATTTTGAAGGAGACAAAGAAAAAGGTGTAAAATCGTTTCCAAAATATATTGGTTCACGTGGATCTAACATCCTTGCAGCATTCTTCTACATAATTGCAATTGTTTTGAGTTTTCTTCCGTTTCTTATGGCGAGATTTGACCTTTATTATCTAAACAATTACTATCTTGCCATTGTTTTTATAACTGATACAATGCTTCTGAGCACTGCTATTCATTTAATCATTAAGAAAAAACCTCATCTGAAACTTTACAGAAAATTCACACTTATTGCAATTTTTATAGGTCTTCTTGCTTTTCTAATACCGGTTTTAATAAAGTTTGTATCTGGAGGTTAAATGATAAACGGCGATGTTGCAGGTGTTGCAGTTGTATATCTCTATGTGGCAATTCTTTTAATTATCACTGAAAAACTTCTTAAACACTTTATAAGCGAGAAATCCCCAAACTTTAGTTCGGGGGATGAATCGCGCTTATTTTTCTCCAAATAAACACTTTTTTTCATAATTATTGTTTTTACCTCTTGGGCAGACGCACTCGCCGAAGGCGAGTGCTATAGGAAACCTGCTCAGGAGCAAACAAATATGAATTTGATTAGTGGAAGCCATAGCATTGGGCAGAATTTGTACCACTTGGAATGGTGTCC
>JAGMDE010000125.1 GCA_023128855.1 Thermoplasmatales archaeon
TCATCATTAGTTGAAGCGGCTTTAACAACTATCGCTGGCATAGCTGCAATTTACTTTGTAAATACTCCTGCTCTCAATGAGTTTGTAACAGTTATAATTTTAATGACTGCTCTTTCATGTATTGCAGCAGCTCTGATATTGCCCGTGTTTTATGGATCAAAATTTGTTAAATAAAACTCTATTTTTTACTTTTAGAGATTAATATTATCGACTTAACTAATGACTTAATGAAAGGTATGTCAAAAATTATGTTCCCAATTAGGATTATAACTCCAAGCATAAGTTGACCAGTAAATGCAGAGTTATTTGCAGAAAAACCTCTGATATACCAGTCATATATTAAAAAAACTCCAATAATAAGCGGTAAAGCTATTAGTAAAGGTGTAAACAAAAGCTCAGCTCTGACAATTTTATCGTAATTCTTTATTTCTGTTTTCATATAGTCCATTTTTTCTTTATTCATATGTTCTTCACCATGGCCAAATACCAGGATAAATGATATCAAGAGAGTTGCCTGGATCACCAAAACCAATATATGGTAAAGCAATCCATATTATTCCTAATAAAATCGCAGGAAGCATTTGAATCATAAAGTCATCATCCAACCACCAGAATTTCTTTGTTTCACCAATAACAGCACCAAAAGCTCCAACAAAAGAAGCTAAAAGCAGTAATCTAACATCAGCTTTATACCAGGCAACCGAAAAGAATAACATACAGACAAGGAAACCAAATATGTAAACATATTTCATCTCAAAGCGATGTCTAACTTCACCCATAATTGGATCTGAAAGACATGCACATAGTATACAGGGAATTGCTATTGGCTGAGGAAAAAATCTTAGTAATATAAGTATTGCAACTGCAAAAAACACATAGCTTCCCACTCTTTCTTTTTCATACATCCTAAGTCCAAAAAAATGGTCACTACTTACTTTTCCCTTTAATCTTAGAATCTCTAACACTACAGCAATTACTACAATTGCTGGTGGTACCCAGAATTTTAGTAAATTAATCCAATCTAAATCTGGCAACATGTAGTAAAATAAAAGAGAAGCACCGAAAGCATGAAATGCGCGTCTGTACCAATGGACATCAAAATCCAGAGAATTGATCATTCTCCTGGTATCTTGAAATTTTTTTACAACTTCTTCTTCAAATTCTTCTAATTTTTTTACTACTTCTACCATATTTAAACAACAGATTCCTTATCAAGGGTTAAGATTCCTTGTTTACCGCCTACTATAACTTCATCAACTAGGCCTATAAATAAACCATTTTCCACGACACCTGGAGTGTTATTCATATCAATCTCAAGTTGTTCTGGTTCTGCAATTCTCTCAAATTCACAATCCAAGATATAATTTGAGTTGTCAGTAATAAAAGGCTCTTCCCCCATAATTTTTCTTAATTCAACATTGCAACCAAAATCCTCAAGCGTCTTTTTAGTAGAAGTCCAACCAAACTTTACAACCTCTACTGGTAAAGGAAAATCAATTCCTAATGCTTTTACAACCTTTGAGTCATCAATTACAATTATTACTTTTTTTGAGTTAAAGGCAATAACTTTCTCACGAAGTAAAGCTCCTCCACCACCCTTGATTAGATTTATATCTGAATCAACTTCATCTGCACCATCTATGGTTATATCAATCACTGGATTTTCTTCAAGTGTTGTCAGAGGTATTTTTTCTTCTTTAGCGATTCTCTGAGTATGAATTGAAGTAGGAATTCCTTTAATTTTTAATCCATCTCTAACAAGTGTTCCAAGCTTCCTTAATGTATATTCAACGGTGGAACCTGTGCCAAGACCTACTATCATGCCATCTTCAATATGTTCAACCGCTTTTTCACCTGCTAGCTTCTTAAGTTCTTCCCTTTCCAATGATTCACCAAGACCTGTAATGCCGAATTAGTACAAAAATTTATACTTGTTTTTTTGATTAGGATGTTGTAATTATGTTACATGAATGTGAAGAACACGGATATTATAGAGGAGAAACCTGCCCGATATGCAATAATAATGGTAAATTTTTAATGAATGAAAGAGAACTTAGCTCTTTAAGTCGTATTATGGCAGGTGCGCTTCGTCATTTCCCTGAAAAACTTGGGTTGATGATGGATGGAAAAGGGTGGGTTGATATCTCTTCTTTAATTGAGGCTATAGGTACAAGTAGATCTGGTTTTAATTGGTTACGCGTTCATCATATTGAAGCGTTAGCAGAAACTGATCCTAGAGGCAGGTATCAAATTGATGGAGGCATGATTAGAGCCACGTATGGTCATACTATTGATGTTGACCCTAGTGATCTTCCTCTTGCTGAAATTGATGAATTCTTTTATCCTGTAACAGAAGAAGAAGCGGATATCGTTGTGGAGGGTGGACTTCATCCAACTGATAGGAAAAAAGTACATCTCAGCGGGAGTATTGAAAAAGCAGTAGAAGCCGGAAGGGTAAGAACAGAGGATCCTCTTATTTTAAAAATTGATGGTAAAAAGGCAAAAAAAGACGGATTAAACATATACCATGCAGGTACTGACGTCTATTTAACCGACGAAATTGATCCTAAATATATATCCAAAGTAGATGAAAAAGAGATAAAGAAATTTCTAAAAAAAGACAAATAAATCTCTTTTTTTTGATTAATTCTATCTATCGTAATACCTATGTAATCGTTATTGTTTCTCCCTATGTTTTTCTTCTTTGGGCTTGTAGCTCAGCTAGGTAGAGCAATTTAATCCAATCTGCTCTTCTATTATTTTTAAGGAAATTGTTCGTTATACAATATAACGAAAGGATTTAAATACCCCTTTTCGTTATACAATATTACGAATGTGATAACATGGGCAGTAAAGATAATCATTTCAAGCTCTATGAAAAATTCAAAAACGATGCTGAAAACATTAATAATTTCGAAGGAACACGTGTCGAAGCTTATTTTTTATCTGTTTATCATCTGATAGAAGCTTGTGCAGCTCAAGAAAGAGTTCATATTAACAAACATCAACTTGTAAGATCTATGCTTATTAAAAATGAGTTTATTTTCAAAAATAAAACCGATGAGATATGGAAGAATTTTCAAAAAATTGAAAATCAACTCAGACCAAAATTTGCATATGGTTTTTCGTGGACTGAAACAGATATGAAAAATGTTAAAATTTGTTATAAAACAATTGAAAAAATATGCCTTGAAAAATTAGGTGAAGATGTAAATGGACGAAAAAACAAATGAATTAATAAATGAAATTAAAAAAATATTAAAAAATCATTCAGAAGTAGCAACAACAATTGTATTTGGATCAGTAGCAAGAGATCAAGCAGGAAAAGAAAGCGATCTTGATGTTTGTATTGTATTAAAAAAAGAAAATTCAAAAAACATTATATCAAATAAAATACTTGATCTTGAAGAAAAATATGATAAAAACATCAGCTTAATATTTACAAACCCTTCATATAAAAATTTAGATCGTCAGTTTATAGAAACATTACTCCGAGAAGGAATCACAATTTATGGAAAAACACCTGATGTTTCCATACAGCAACTTGAACTTGAACCATACGAAATTATCAAATATGATCTCAGTAAACTCAATCATTCTAAGAAAATGAAAATAAAAAGATTGTTATATGGAATAAAAACAAAGAAAAAATACAAAGGAAAAATATATGAAAACGAACAGAAAGGAGTGGTAGAAAAATTTGGAGGATTAAGGATAGGGATAGCCTCAATATTAATACCTGAAAAAATGTCATGGGCAGTAGAAGATATTCTAAGAAAAAATGGCGTTTCCCTTAGGAAAATAACAATTTGGTTATCAAAACCTTGATGCCCTGCGGTGTGCTTGTGACCTATTTTTTTATTACCACAATCTTTAAAATCATAGAGCCGTTAGACTCTTTTCACTCAAGAATTACTCCTGTAGGGGCTTGTAGCTCAGCTAGGTAGAGCAATCGGCTCTTAACCGATTGGCCTGGGGTTCGAATCCCCACAAGCCCGTAAATTTTTCAAAAATTGTTACTTAACAAACGTTAAACATTATTAAATTTAGATAAACTTATATTAGAATATCCATTACAGTTTTTAACACTATTGCAGAGTCGGAGGGCTAGTGTGAGGGATATTAATACAAAATTTGGTAATAATGCTGGGGAGATTTGGTCTACGTTAAACGAGAAAGGATGTCTCAAAAAGAAGGGGATAATAAAAATAACTGACCTTAATGAAGACGATTTTCACACGGGATTGGGCTGGCTTGCTAGGGAAAACAAGATATCAAGAGACGATAAAGACTGTTTTAAGCTTGAAACTACAAATATGGATTCAGAAATTGGTACGCATGCCGGTAGAATCTGGAAGATTCTTGATATTTGGGGAGATGCAGATTTTACAACAATCCAGAGACTGTCTGATCTTCAAAATAAAGAAATTCATATTGCTCTCGGATGGCTAGCAAAAGAAGATAAAATTACTTTAAACGAAAAACAAAGATTTGAATTGAAATAAATTAGGATTAAATCTAGTAAAGATTTGAAACATGGGTCCAATTTCGATGGCCCCGAGTACTGTAAGTGCCGATAAAATGTAATTTAGGGAGAGATAGATGAAAATAGCAATGATTGGTTGGGAGTATCCACCGTTCAAAGCGGGCGGTCTTGCTACTCATTGCTATGGCCTTACTAGAAGCCTTGCAGATAAAAATG
>JAGMDE010000126.1 GCA_023128855.1 Thermoplasmatales archaeon
CCTCTAAAAACTTGTTTGCAGAAAGCAACTTGAATTTTCCTTTTTCATATGCTTTCCATGCTTTTTCAACTCTCTTTGCAAATAAAAGTTCTTCTTTAAGCTGTTTAGTTAATCCACTGATTTTTTTCATTATTAAGTTGTCCCCGTCTTTGATTATAAGAAATTCCTCACCAACTGTAATATCTTTTCTCATATGACTTGGTATTACTATTTGTCCCTTCGAACTGATTTTTGTAATTGCCACTTCCATATAATCACAATGTAAGATATGTCTTACATAATATATAAATATTGCTATTCATTAATTAAAAATGGAGGAAATCTGATAAGTTATAATGCAAAACAGAATAAAATACATATTGTTTTACCTGATTTTTCTCCGGTTAGCCTGTTCGCATTTCAGGGGGCCCATTTTTACATATCCAAATATATTTCCATAACATTATCAACATATGTATAAGGAGTTCTAAAATCTAGATAAGCAGAGTATCCAATTTCTGGCATTATCTGGCCCCATATATGAGTATTCGTAGCGATATTATTCAAAGCTCCTGTAGCATTAATACATAAATAGACTTTATCGCCTCGATTCATTATTGGACTAGTAGCCGAAATAGAATCATCATAGTCATCTAAAACAAGAATGCCATATTGAGTTCCATCTCTATTACTTGTATGATGATAAGGATAATTATCATCAGGGTATACGTCTGCACTAAATATATCATCTAATCCATTAGGTTTTGAATAATTACTGGTTGTATAATTGAGAATAATTTTTGTGGAAGCATCAGATAATTCAATATGCGTATGTATAAGATCAATTTTTTCTGAACCCGCCCAAGGGCGGACCAAAATCGCTAGTTTTGAAATATCTGATCCTGAAGCTGCATATGCTTCAATACTAAAAACTGCTAAACCAGTAGCAACTTCAGAGGTAGTTTCTCGACCTGTTGCTGCAGCTCTTGTTTCCAGGTGTGTACTAGTTTGAATTAAAACAGATGCAGCAATGCCTGCAACAAGTATTATTGCTATAAATACAATTAATGCACCGATACCTATAGATGCATTATTATTCTTGAATAATTTGATTCTTTTTCCCATCTCTCTGCATCCCTTTTCCTAGCTGATAGTTTATTATTTAGATTTAGAGTGCGATATTATGTAATAATGTAGATGTGTTATTACCTTTTTCTGCATTTGAATATGTAGGTGCATATGCAGGTAAATATGCATATTTTAAAAAAGAAAATATTTAAGGTGTATTATTTTACTATATACTCAAATGAAAATAAACGAAATCTTTTATTCAATACAAGGAGAAGGAAAGTGGACTGGGCTTCCTAATATATTTATAAGAACCTCTGGTTGTAATCTTAGATGTTCTTTTTGCGATACAACTTACGCATATGACGATGGTAAAGAAATGAGTATAGATGAAATATCAAGTCAAATCAGTAAATACCCTTGCAAATATATCTGTATAACTGGCGGAGAACCACTGTTACAAAAAGAGATATTAGATCTGATAGACTTTCTAATAAAGAGAAATTATAAAATTTGTATCGAAACAAATGGAAGTATGAGCACCAAAAAACTATCCAATAAAAAATCTCTGATGATCTCTTTAGATATAAAATGTCCTTCATCAAATATGCATGAGAGAAACAGTTTCGAAAATATATCTTTGCTTAGAAAAAATGACCAACTAAAATTTGTAATCAAAGACAAAAAAGATTACAATTATGCAAAAAAAATAATTGACAAATACAAACCGATTTGCACTGTCTTTTTTCAACCTGTTTGGGGTATAGATCCAGTTACTTTGACTGAATGGATAATTTACGATGGGCTAGACGCTCAACTAGGTTTGCAACTTCATAAGATAATATGGGGTGATAAAAGAAGACGTTAACAGAAATCAACAGGACAGGCTTATTAATTATATTAACACAAACTATATACATAATAAGTATATTCTGAGTTGAAATAATCGAGTTGTTTGTAATTATAATTTATTAGATAAAAGACGAGGTGAAAAATAGATATGCAACCAGCAAACATGGCATATGATCGAGCTATTACAGTATTTTCTCCAGATGGAAGACTTTTTCAGGTAGAATATGCAAGAGAAGCAGTAAAAAGAGGTACAACTACTGTAGCTTTAAAATATAAAACTGGAGTGGTTTTAATTGTCGATAAACGCGTTACTTCTCGTTTAATTGAACCTGGATCAATTGAGAAGATATTTGAAATAGATGAACACATCGGTTGTGCTACATCTGGTCTAGTTGCAGATGCTAGGACATTAATTGATCGAGCGCGTTTAGATGCTCAGATAAACGAGATTACTTATAGCGAAAAGATACAGGTTAAAACACTTGTAAAGCGCATCTGTGATTTCAAACAAACATATACTCAATATGGAGGAGTAAGACCATTTGGTACAGCTTTATTAATCGCGGGTGTTGATGATACCGGACCAAGATTGTTTTCAACAGATCCTTCTGGTGCATTAATGGAATACAAAGCCAGCAGTGAAGGATCAGGACGTAATGGTGCAATGAGTTATTTTGAAAGCAATTACAGAGAAGAACTAGCTAAAGACGAAGCTATTGATATGGCTATAAAGGCCCTCCATAAAGGAACTGAAGGAAAACTTAATCCTGATGCCACTGAAATCGGTATTGTTGACAAAGATATTAAATTCAAAATTTTAACTCCTGATGAAACAAAGGAATATGTAGCTAAGGCAATTGGAGGAAATTAGAATTGGTTAGTCTTGACGACGCTGTTATTGCACGTTTAAAAAAGGGAGAGGAACACTTCGAAGTGTTAGTTGACCCTTATGCAGCAGCAGATCTTATTGATGGCAAAGAGGTAGACGTTGTTCAAAGTCTTGCAATAGATACAGTTTTTAAGGATTCCAAAAAAGGAACTCATGCATCTGAAGAATCTCTTCAAAAGAATTTTGGTACTGCGGATATTGCAGAAATCACTAAACAAATTATTTTGAAAGGAGATATTCAATTAACAACTGAACAACGAAATAAAATGCAGGAGAATAAGAGAAATAGAATTATTGAAACAATTTCTAAAAACGCTATGGATCCCAAGACTAAATCTCCGCATCCACGTAAAAGAATTGAATTAGCTATGGAACAAGCAGGGGTACATGTTGATCCTTTTAAACCAGTCAGCGAACAGGTTAAAACAATTATTGAACTTTTAAGACCTATAATTCCAATTTCCATGGAAAATGTAAGAATATCTGTCAAAATTCCAGCAGAACAAATTGGTAGAGCATATGGCACTGTACGAAACTATGGAACTCTTGAAAGAGAAGATTGGCAATCTGACGGTTCGTGGATTGGAATAATTAAGCTTCCTGCAGGTATGCAAACTGATTTTTATGACAAGTTAAACGATGTTACTAAAGGAAATGTATCCACAAAGATTTTAAAGTGATTTTAATAGGGGTTATTGTTTTATGTCTCAAGAAAAACGTGAAGTAGTTATTCCAAGCCAGCTTGTAGGCGATGTTAAAAACAAAAAAGCTGGTAGAGGAACATTTGTAGAAAAAGGCAAGATATATGCAGAAGTATTAGGTATATTAAACGCTAATTCAAATTATATCAATGTTGTACCATTAAAGGGTCGTTATGATCCGATAGAAAATGATTTTGTCATAGGTATTGTTGAAGAACCAATGGCATCAAGTTGGCTCGTTGATATTAATGCTGCATACCCGGCACTCTTACATGTAAATGAAGTACCATGGGATGTTGATTTTGGTGAGACCGAAAGATATTTAAACCACGGCGATTCCCTAATGGCAAAAGTTTTACAGGTTGATCAAGAGAAAAAACTACAGATTACACTTAACGATCGTAACTTGTATAAAATTAAAGGCGGACAAATCATTGAAGTAGAACCTTCTAAAGTACCAAGAATCATTGGTAAAAAGGGTTCAATGATTACACTGCTTAAAAAATACACAAAATGCCGAATATTTGTTGGCCAAAATGGAAGAATATGGATAGATGGTGATGATGACGGCATGAAAAAGGTAATAGACACAATAAAAATGATAGAGGATGAATCTCTATCATATGGACTTACTAATAGAATAGAAGAATTATTAAAAAAAGACGCAAAGGACGTGCATTAAATGAAATCAGACGTTATATTATTTGAAAATGGAAAAAGACTAGATGGAAGGAAACCTGATGAGTTGAGAGAAATAAAGATTGAAGCAGGAGTGCTTCATAGAGCAGAAGGTTCATGTTATTTAGAATGGGGCGGTAATAAAGTTATTGCTGCTGTATATGGCCCAAGGGAAGCAATCCCAAGGCATACACAAAATCCATTAAGAGCTATCGTAAATGCTAGATACAACATGGCGGCTTTTAGTGTTGATGATAGAAAGCGCCCAGGGCCAGATAGGCGAAGTAGAGAGATATCTAAAGTAATTTCTGAAGCTTTAGAAAATGTAATTTTATTGGAAAGATTTCCAAGAGCTTCAATTGATGTTAATATTGAAGTTTTAGATGCAGAAGCAGGTACTAGATGTGC
>JAGMDE010000127.1 GCA_023128855.1 Thermoplasmatales archaeon
TAATATAATTATCGGACAGCCTCACATGATTATTTTATCAATTCATCAAGAAACACCTGATAATCCTCCTCAGAATCAAAAATAAAAGGAACACCCTGAAATCCACAATCTTTACAAAGATAATTCATACCAATTACAGAGAGATAGCTAAAAATATTTTTACTTCCACAACTTGGACAAGCACGAATTTCCATAATACACCATTCATTCCAAATAATCTATGTTTAAATATTAACATTTTTGGAGGTTTTAGGTTGATGCCTTGTGACAAGATGCTTTCATAACATTTTATAGGAAATATTTAAATCTTTATCTTTGATTATAAATATTAAGAAGGCAAAGAAAATTATTTAAATAACGATAACGAAAAATAATATAGGTTGTAAATGAAAAATAAAATCTGTATAATTGGAATCATGTGCATGCTTTTGTTAGCAAGTTTTGCTGCATCATCTAGGATGAGTAGTAAAACCTTCGAAGGAAAAGAAGCGATAGATGAACCTTCCGCAGCAAATAACAACGAAGACATCTTTTACGATGGTGACAAAGATGATGATGTTGTTGAAGATGGCTGGTACTATCTCCCGTCATATCCTAATTATGCACCAAATGGTCTTCCTGACTTCAGTGAAAAACAACAAGAGTCTTGGTTTACAGAAGAGGGGTGGCCATTATTTTGTGGTGCTGCAGCATTAGCAAACATCTTCTGGTGGTTTGACTCTAAACATGAAGATCCAAATGGTTATCCAGGGGACGGTTTTAGTAATTATACTTTAGTTGGGGATTATCATGCACCGGAACCTCCAAATCCTGGTCCCAATTCTGATGATCATAACTTTAACAATGTTAACGATAATCGAACACCATTTCGTAGATTTATAAGGACCGGAGAACTAATAGAGCAAATTGCATGGTATGCAAGTCGGTTCTTATTCTTCCCTTTGTGGTGGAAGTTACATCCATTCAAGTTAATGGATACTATCAATGTCTATTTAGGAGCATGGAGATGGCTAATAGATGCTAACCTGCAAAAAAATTATACAGTACAATTAATTTTTAAACCAAATTTTTCTACCATTAATACATTCGTAAGAAATAACTGTGGAGTAATATTAGTTATAACACACTACAATCCAAAAATACCGCTATGGAAGAATTGGGGACACTATACAGCTGTTGCAGGGATTAACTCTAATGGACAAATTGCTTTAAGTGACTCAATAAGAGACGAAATGAATCCTAGTTTAGATCCTGCTGAACACAACAATGCAAGTATTGTTTCTCATGATATTTGGGCGGTTAATTTTACTACACCTTATCCACTATTCTCTTCTTGGTGGCTACCTGAGTATAGTGCAATAATTGTTTTTGCTATTGTGATTTCTGAAAGGGAATAAAAGATAAGTCATACCTAGCAGGTGTATTTTAACAGGAGTAATTAACCTACTTTTCTGCACTTTCAGCAGGTAATACTTTGCAGGTTTTTTGTTGAATTTGAAATTAGATGTAAAAAAACCTGTTGTTTTTTCTTTCTCATTTTCTATGACCACAAACTGTTTTTTCGGCGTAGAGGTTTTGTCTATTTTTCTCCTGGATGAGATCTAGTTTTGATAGTGCTTCTACATGTTTTTTAACTGATGGTAATGAGATTTTGAATTTATTTTTAACAGGCGAGATAAAGTATAATGAAATCTCAAAAATATTAAAATATTCTGTTAAAAGAATTTTTGGTAAATTTTAGGATTTAGGAATTATAATACTTATAGACATATTTATATATTTGATAACATAATATTTATATTGAGGCTAATGAAATTGAATCTATTGCTTAAAGAAATCACATTAGGAATTGTAATAATTTTTATTTTATCATGTTTTATTCCAAGCATTAGTGGGCATGTTGAAGACATTCCTGATGATCCCTTTGATTTAAATAGTCCATATATTCGATCAGTAATTAATGAAAGTGTTTTAGATATCAGATATATCTACAATATCACCAGAGCACTAAGTTATATTGTCTTTACTGAATATAATGAATCAACAGGTGAAATAGCAAAAGGAAGAGCATTTGGAACAAAAGGAGAATGGCGTGCAGCAGAGATATTATATGATAACATGACTGAACTAGGCCTATATACAACAATGGAACAAATTAAGAATTTGCCTTATCAAGGATGTACAAAACTTACTCACAAAATTGAAATATTGGATTATGAACTCAAAATAAATGGTGAAGTTATTGAATGTGCTCCTTGTGCTGCACCTTTAGGCCCTCACAGAAAGCCATTTGACAGATCTCATAATTTTTCTTACAAAGGATTGAAAATAAGACGTGAACATCCAAAACTATGGGAAGCTAAAGAGGATTATGTTATATTTAAACCAAAATATCGACCGGGTGAATCAGATTCTTCTGAAGATATTACTTGTGGAGGAATTGAACCTATAATTAAAAGGATTATGGGGCAATTGAAAAGATCATTAATTTATCTGTTAATTCCTCATTACAAGGGATGTATTATATCCGACCACAACAAAGATACATATGATCAACTATATAGAAAGACTTTAGGAAATATTCATCCTTTCTTTTGGATAAATGGAACCCTAGGAAAAAAAATTAACGAAAGTATGGAAGATTACACAGTTGATTTCTATTTAAATCAAAGGTATAATGATTCAGTGATAAGCTATAATGTAATAGGACAGCTTAATGGTACCGATCCAACTAAAACAGTTATTGTCGAATGCCTTTATGATGGTTGGTGGAATCAAGCAACTGGTGACTCTATAATGGGAATGGCTGTTGTAATGGGTATTGCAAAATATTTTACTGATCATAATATCAAACCGAAATATAATTTGAAGTTCATTGGTTTTGGCGGTGAGGAATATTTGATGCGAGGTGCATATTACTATGAAGGTGCTCATAGAGGTGAAAACATTATTAACGTTGTTGATTTTAATCAAATTGGTTTTACTCAAGAAAAACCAAGGTTAAGACTTGAAGTTGTTACAAACACTCCTGAATTTAGAGATGAGATATGGGATGTTGTAAAGCGAACTGACTATGTCAGTCGAACAGGAAATGTCACTGACATATTTCCAAATTATCAAAGGATGGGACATGTAAGTGATGATCGACCTTTTGCTATGAACCGTCCATTTAGGTGTAAAACTGTTTGCCTTTTAAAGGGTGGACCCTGGCTTTTACATCATAGAGACAGTGGAGATCATCAAGAGGGAGACGTATTGAAGTACTTTAATTGGACTGATGTTAGCGTTACTGGTGAAATTGGATTAAATATTACAAAGTATCTTGCAACAGATCCAAATGATCAGTTCACAAGCTGGGGGTTTACTTCAACAGATACCAATAACGATGGGTATGATGATTCCATACAAACTAACTTTGAATTAACTACAGATTTTTCTGAAGACTATGTCACCGTCAAAGCACAGCTTTACAAGGATCAAATACGTTCTAGATTAGTTGATCAATCTCAAATTAGCTTTCTAGCTCGTAAAAAATCAGATAATGCTGGTTCACTAACTGTTTCTGTTCCAAAAAATGCCAAACCTGGATGGTATTATCTAAAATTACTATTGGTAGACTCGACAGGCGAGGTTGATCATGTTAAAACCTCTACACCTATGTATCTATATTCAGTATAATTAAAAAATATATAGCGGGCTTTGAAAAACCCCTTATAGAAAGCTCTTTATGCCCATAATTCACTCCTTATGCATAAGGAATGAGATGGATGAGTTTTAATCATTATATTTTAGAAAAACAGTACCAAAAAGTGAAAGGTCTTGGAAACCGTCTTGCCTTGATGAAACAACATATACTGTTCCATCCTCAGCTATGGCTAGAGAGGATTCATAAAAACCAAAGCTATCCCGCCATTTCTCAGTACCATCAGGATTAAGGGCGATAAACACTCATCTTCTCGTTTTCAAATTATGCGTATAGCAGTACTACTTAGGGACAGATGTAAATCAAAACGATGAGCACTTGTTTTTTTCATCATCAATCAAAGAAGAACCTTACAACTTTTCAACTCCGTCCAATATCCTCAGTACTCGCTATTTCCTATATCTGTCGCCTAAAAAACCGTTCAGCAACAGCCAAAAAACTCGTGTCAGCAAACATTAAAAACCAACAAAAAAAGAAAGAAGAAAAAGAAACAGAGAAAAAAAGGAGGAATTAAGGTTTAAGTTCTTTTTGTATAATATTAAATAAAATTTCAATTATTTTTTTAATTGTTGAACTATTTCTCTCTAGGTAATCATCAGCAACGTCTCTTCCACGATATTGAATGTCGCTTCTTAATTTTCTCATACTATCTAAGAAATGAAGTTGAAAATCATCTAGAAAATCAGGGTAATATTCTTTTAAAAAAGAAACAAGGCATTCATGACTATAGCTTTTATATCCATGTATTGCTAGTAATGAAGATATTAATTCTTTAATCGCCTCATAATATGACTCAATGAGGAGCTGAGGATATTCATCTTTTCTTCTTTTTTTAATAGATTCGAGTCTTCTTTTTGCTAGTTGAAG
>JAGMDE010000128.1 GCA_023128855.1 Thermoplasmatales archaeon
GTCCTATAAATCCACCAAGGTAACCTACTAACATAGGTATAAACGATAGAGTCATAAGTTGGTGGAGTGTATTATGGAGAACGTCATAACAGTAAACCAATCCGAATCCAACTAATATCATAAGAAATGTTCCACTAGTGATAAAGAATGGTATGCCAAAGCCAAAACCAAATCCTCCACCTACAAATACTATTGGTGCATATTCAGCTTCAAAACCCTCATCCTCCACTACGTTATAGTTTCCTGTTAATTTATTGACATCGAGGACATCTTCCAAAGTCATATCACTTGATACAAGTTCATAATCCTTCAATATTTCGAGTTCTTTCTCAAATATCTCAATTAACGTTAAACCTGATTCTTCAACTTGCTTCAACTCATCCATTAATGCATCTCTTTCTTCAAGAGTCAGTTCCTTCTCCGTTATTTCGTAAGTTTTATCTTCTTTATAGTGATAGAGGCTCATTGTTATTGTACCAGAATCCCCTGTCATTTCTTCAGATTCCGGTGTCTCCATCATTAAGTTTTCATCAGTTGCTTCAGGTAATTCTAATGCGCTAGACGGGAAAAATGTTAAAACAAGCATTATAGCTGCTCCAATACTTAGTATCCATATTTTTCTCTTCATATTTTACTCCCCATCAAAACTATATAAAAAATAAGTTTAAAAATTTTTCGCAAATTAATATATTTTTTATTAGTAAATGTCACAATTCCTCCTTTTTTTATAAATTAATATTAAATATTTCCATATCTTTATATATAGAGTGAGATATATGCCCTCGGGGGTCTAGAAAGTAAAATCTTTACGATTAGATTGCTATCTATCTCGTATATTTTACTTCCCCCTAGACCCTATTTTTCGTTACAATTAAATAAGATTTTTATGGGGATTAAAAAGAAAAGAAAAAAGAGAGAGAAAAGGGTGTAGAATCACCCTTCATCTGTTTATTGCTTGTGTGTCTCTGGTTGGTTATCTTCCTAGAGTGAGTGTAACTACTCGTTTGACAGTAACTGATTGGCTCTGAGATTGACTCTGTGAATTTGCTGTGATACTTTTAATGTCTCCGCCGGCTACATGATCTTCGGCTGAATTTCCTGCGTCGTCGTACGCGTACGCATAGAATGTTTTAGTTTTATATCCATCTTCCCAGATGACAGTCCATTCGTAGGGTGGAACATACAATGTTAGATCTAGTACAGCATCTATTTTGAACTCTACTCGATTCATGCCGCTTGTGACATCGTTTGCGGTTGCTGTAAAGTCGACCATCCAATTCCCATCGTCGTCCTGATATGACTCATGTACTAGGTCTACCGTTGGTGCTGTTGTATCTATGGCGACTTCGAATGTACGGTGTTCTTTTTCTTCGTTTCCAACTTTGTCGACTGCATATATTTCAACAAAGTGGACGCCGTCTCCATCTATGACAAATGTTCCATGAGCACCCGAGATTTCGCCCATTACGCCGTCGATTATGTATACAATCTTTTCTATTCCAGATTGTACCTCACACAGGTCCCAAGCATCTACAGTTACGGTAATCGGGCTGATAAACCAGTTGTTTAGTCCATTGGGATATTCTGGATTAAGTACAAAGCATGATTCTGGTCCACAACAGTCAGCTCCAACTACTAGGTTTATTGGGCCGTTGTTATCTGGGTTGCAATCAACAGGTATAGTTACCTCGACTTCGACTTCGTAGACTCCTTCTTTATCCTCGAAGTCGTATGTAAACAGGTATACTACTTCTTCGTCCCCTGCGTCAATTGGTACGACGAATCCATCATCGAAGGCAACAACTTCTTTGTCTGGTGTGTATTCGTAGAATGTCCATATGACAGTGGCATCTTCATCGTAGGTACCAAGGTTTTCTATCATTACCCAGAACTCTTGTTCTTCACATGGTATGTATATATCTGGTTCGGGTACTTCACCATTTCCTCCTGCTGCTTCAACTCCGGCTCCTATCATCATTGAATATGGTCCATATTCCATCCAACCAGCCCAGCCAGAACCGACGTCATAAATGAACCAACTGCTTTTTCCAGGTATATAAACGGAATCGTCCATACCACACGGGAATGTTCCAGCACTTGGATGATCCCAAGTTACTCCAACCCAAACCGTGTCAGCTGGATCAAAAGCATAGGCGTCAGTGTCTATTTCAAACCAACCATTAGCTATTGGTGATGTTCCAGTAGCTACAACTGTACCATCGTCTGGATCGGTTGGCTGAGCGCCAGTATACATCCATACTTCATAGGCATGTTCAAAGGTGTAACCAGGGTATCCTTTGTAGACTCGAATTTTGGTGATTTCATGGTTTGTATAAGCACCTAGTTCAGCTGGTGTTAATTTAATTGCTTCACATATTGTTCCAGGTCCGGTTAGTCCAAGAGCGTTTTCAGGTGTTTCATCAGTGTATTGTATCCAATCGAGTGCTCCGATCTCATAGACAGGTTCCGTAAACTCTTTGATAGCGACATCGTGCAAGAATTCTACGGTTATGAATTTCATTTTCATATCGTTAGCAGCGTTTTGATCTGGTGGATCTAGCATCTTAGTATATGAGATTACACAGTACTCCATTATACCACAGTAGCAGTCATAAGGTGGATCTGGTGTCCAGTCTGGGAAAGGAACATCTAGATCTTGGCAAACACCAATGTCATCTACACAAACCTTCTCTGAGTAATAAAGCTCTTCTCCGCATGTGTAGCTTATAAGCTTGACATCGTCGATGTACCAGTAGTTAAGATTCCAACCATATCCCCAGAAGTTGAATTTTACCTGTGTGTCGTAGCCTATTTCTGGTGTTATATCTACAGTGTATTGTTCTGCTGGAATACTTGTAGTAATTGGATTATCCCATGGTGTATAATTTTCCCATGGATCTCCAGGATCAGCTCGTGCTTCTACCGTACAATAGTATCCACCGGCAAAGTTGTTGATCATGCTATTGAATACAAGTTCCAGTTTGCCTTCACCAAGTGTGTTTATTGAAGGTGACTCAAGAACCATATCAGTGTAATCTACTATGTAGCCATAATATAGACGTGCTTCCATTGGTCCTGACGCTCCACCTGCGTAATTGCTGTTCATATCTTCCCAGCCGTAATCATAGTAATAATTAGTACCATAGTCTCTCCATCCAACTGGTCTATCATCAGAAGAGCTTCCACTTCCATCAGGTGGAGGATTGTCTTCCCAGTTATTAAAGTGTTCATCGAGTTTAGTGACCTTAGTTAAATCCCTTACTTGCATGTATACGTTGAAACAACTTTCAGGTTCCTTACCATAGTTTTTGATTGTTTGAACCATTTCAAGCGGTTGTTGCATATAATAGTCTTCTGCTGGCTCCTTGATTTCTTTATCACCGACATCATGAGTCCATGGGATGTGTATCCATACTGGTTTGTAAAGCCATTGATAGGGACCAAAACCGTCATTAGCTGGGTTTCCGTCGCCCTCCATCTCTGTCCAAGCACCAACATGGAATAGAACATCATCGTTCTCATATTGGCACCACCAGCATTCGCCAGGCCAACATGGGAATTCTACTTGTTTTACTTCTCCGACATCAATGTCTATATACTTTGTCTCTTGGTATTCTAAGTCAAAAACACAGACATAGTCGACGAATAGATTATAGGCACTTGGAGTTCCATCACAATGACCCTTAAACATGATCCAGATATCATTACATATAAATTCTTCTAAGGAAATTCTATACTCTTTCCATCCTTCTGGACACTCTGGACAGATTAGTCTCTCATAGGGACCTCCAACTTTTTCGTAATAACCATATTTGTCTTCTGTTGATACCCAAACATCCATGTAGTCATCACTGCCATAATCGTCATGCCAGAAGTAGAATTTTAAGTACGGATCAATACAGTCACCACATAAGTTAATTGGATAGTGTGTCCTCATTTCAGCAACTTCTGGATCTACACATCCATGTTGGTTAAACTCTGCCATCCAATCGCCATGGACAGGGGTAACTCTATATGGGAACCAGGTCTCAGCCATTACAAACTGCCAGTTGCCTGGAGGGCAAGGTGGGTCAAAGTTCCATTCCATATTATAGTCGTCAGCTGGAAAGCTTGTGCACATTAAGTTTCGATGTACTTCTACGGTTACAGGAACATTAGATTCATCATGTATTCCCATGTTTGAAACTTCCACTTCCACGGGGATACAAGGACATCCAGGAGTATCCAGATCTGTTGGATGCTTGATTTCGGTAACACCAACATCATGATCTGATGGGGCTGCTGTCAGCTGGAAACAAAAGTCAACATCACCCCAACCAACAACATTTGCAGGTGTCCAGGTTGGATAACCGAAAAAGGTTGACTTGAACATACCCATGGATAATTGATAACCAGTGTGCATAGCCCAACCAGATTGTGGTGGGAAAAATCCTA
>JAGMDE010000129.1 GCA_023128855.1 Thermoplasmatales archaeon
TTGTTCCTGCAAGAATACTACATGCATTTATCCCATTTTATGGATATTTACCTATTCCAGCCGATTTATATTATTCCTGTCTCGATGGTCCTTATAATTACAATGGAGATGAGCTTTGGGGTGACTGTAATGATGGAGAAAATGGAGGTGATGTGGATCTTCTCGCAGATGTTTATATAGGACGGGCTTGTGTAGATAATACTCAAGATGTTTCTAATTTTGTTAGTAAAACTATTGCTTATATCAACTCTGAGGGAGATCCTTATTTGAAAAAGGCTCTACAAGTAGGTGAACTACTTTGGGATGGTCCTGAGGGTAAAACATGGGGTGCAGATTACATGGATGAACTTATTGATGGTTGTTTTAACCATGGTTATTCAACCACAGGTATACCATCTAGTGAATATACTATCAGTAAATTATATGATAAGACTTGGTCTGGTAATGACTGGCCAAGATCAGCAATTATCAATAGAATCAACAACAATTATCATTTCATAAACCATGTTGGTCATTCAACAGTTGACAAAATTATGAAAATGAATCCTGATGATGTTTTAGCATTATCTAACTTAAAGTTTAATTTTATTTATTCACAAGGATGTTTTGCTGGTTCTTTTGTAAATGCTGATTGTATGGCTGAATATTTCACAGTAAAAACTGATAATGGAGCAGTTGCAGCAATAATGAATGCTCATCTTGGGATAGGTCAATATCTTGGAACAGATGGTCCTTCACAACGATATCACCGTGAATTCTGGGATGCAGTTTTTGGCGATATGACGAATACTTTTGGTAAGGCAATTCAAGGCTGCAGAGAAGACAATCTTTATCGTATTAATGAGAATTTTATGAGATTTTGCTTTTATGAAATTAATCTATTCGGTGACCCTGCAGCTGAATTAATTCATGGGCCTCATCCACAACTAGCCTGCTATCCTAAATCATATACAACTAAATATAATAGAAGTGACCCAGTAAGTTTCAGCTTTGAAATTTGGAATGCTGGTGAAGAAACCTTATATTATTCTTTATTTGTGGATTGTGGAGACGACAATGATGACTGTAAATGGGTGACAATAAACCCAACTCAAGGTGGATCTACTGGTGAACATGATACTATTCAAGTGGATATTGATACATCTGGAATAGTTAACATTCATGAAACCTATATAATATGGATATACTCTAATGGGGGAAAAGAGGCGTTCACAATTAATCTTGATCGAAAAAGCAGATCGCTTAACAGAAACATTTGGGGCAATGAATTCCCACTTTTAGATTTGCTCAATAATTTTTTAAATAGAATGCCCTCCCTGCAATATTTACTACAGAGACTTATAGAATAATAGTTAGTAAATATAAAATAGACGAATGAAGCTTACCCCCTAAAGGCGAGAGCTATGAAAGCTGTAATTTTAGCTGCAGGAGAAGGTAAGAGATTACGACCATTCACTGAGACTTTACCAAAAGTTATGTTACCCGTTGCAAACAAACCTGTTCTTGAATATGTTTTTGACGCGGTAAAAAAAAGTGGAATAAATGAAATTGTGGTTGTAGTAGGATACAAAAAAGAAGTTATAATGGAGTATTTTAAAGACTACAAAGGCCTTAAAATATCATATGTAACTCAAGATAAACAATTAGGAACCGCACATGCACTACTTCAGGCAAAAAATAAGATAACAAATACCTTCATCGTCTTATCAGGAGATAATATAATTGATCAAAATAGTATATCACAACTTATCAAAGATAGTTCAGAATATTCAATTTTAATAAAAGAACACCCTCATCCATCAAAATACGGTGCCGTTTTCATTGAAAAAGGCAAACTTAGAGAAATTGTTGAAAAACCAAAAGAAGAAGTGGGTAAGTTTATCTCAACAGGTATTTACAAACTACCAAAATCAATTTTCAAAACAGTCGAAGAACTAGCATCAGAAGGAATTAATGATCTTACTTCAGTAATTCAAGAAATAATGAAAAAAGGAGAGGAAATCAATACAATAAAAGCAGATTTATGGATGGATATAGTTTATCCTTGGGATTTGATCCAAATAAATGAAATTATGATTCACAGATCTTCATTTTCGGTGGGGGGAACAGTAGAAAAAGGAGTAACAATAAAGGGTGATGTATCGATTGGAAAAGATACAACAGTCTATTCTGGATGCTATATCGTTGGCCCTGTTGTAATTGGAGAGGGCTGTGAAATTGGCCCTAATGCCTGCATCTTTCCATCAACAACAATTGGTAATAATTCAGTTGTTCATCCGTTTAGTGAGATTCGAAATAGTGTAATTATGGATAATACTCACATCGGATCAAATTCATTTATAAAAAACTCAATTATTGCGCGTGGGGCAATCATCCTAAATAATTTTTCAAGTATTTCAGGAGATAATACACTTGAAATTGATGGCGAATTAAAGAAATTAAAGAATTTTGGTGCAATGATCGGTGAAGATTGTAATTTTGGAAGCCATGTTGTTATTGATCCAGGCATTATTATTGGAAGAAAATGTAATATTGTATCTATGAAAAAAATAACAAAAGAAGTACCAAGTAATACAAAAGTGATGTAATTTGTGTGGAATTATTGGATATGCCGGATTTAGAGATGCAAACAAGGTTTTAATTGATAGTCTAAAAAGATTAGAATATCGCGGCTATGATTCTGCAGGAGTATCTATTATTGATAAAAAACAACAACTCTTCAAGGATGTTGGAGGAATAGATAATTTAAAAAAGAATTTACCAGAAATAAAGGGAATAACTGGAGTTGGCCAGGTTAGATGGGCCACACATGGTAGGGTTACAAAAGAAAACGCTCATCCTCATCTATCTACAAATAAAAAAGTTGCTATAGTTCACAATGGTATTATCGAAAACTATCAAAAAATAAAAGAGGATCTAATTAAAAAAGGCTATAAATTTTTATCACAAACTGATTCTGAAGTCATCGCCCATTTAATAGAAGATAATTATAAAGGTAATTTAGAAAAAGCTGTTTATCAGGCGTTAAAAAAAGTAAATGGTTACTATGCTATAGTTGCAACTTGCACCGATGAACCAGATAAAGTTGTGGGTGCAAGAAAAGATAGCCCACTTGTTGTTGGAGTAGGGGATAACGAAAATTTTCTAGCATCAGATATTACTGCCTTCTTAAAATACACAAAGAGAGTTGTTTTTCTTAATGATGGAGAACTTTGTTCAATTTCGGATAAGGATATAAAAGTCTTTGATGAAAACAACAAACCCATAAAGCGAGATGAGGAGATAATTAAATGGGATGTTAAGGATGCAGAAAAATCTGGTTTTCCGCATTTTATGTTGAAAGAAATATTTGATCAACCCGATACAGCTAATCAAGTAATAAGAGGTCGTGTTTCAGAGATTAACCGAACAATTGAATTTAATGAGAGGGTTGAAAATTTATTTAAAAATGGTTTGGACTCAATTCATATTGTTGCCTGTGGGACTTCATATTATTCTGGTCTTGTCGGTAAATATATGATAGAAAAATTAACAGGAATTCCAGTGAGTGTTGAACTGGCATCTGAATATCGCTATTTTGGAACAAAAGATGAAAACTCATTAGTTATACCAGTTACTCAGTCTGGTGAAACACTTGACACACTTGCTGCGCTCAAAGAAGCTAAGAATTCAGGTTGCAAAACACTGGTAATTACCAATGTAATTGGAAGTACTGCAACAAGAATTGCTGATGCTTACATTTTAAGTCAGTCTGGTCCGGAAATAGGAGTTGCAGCAACAAAGACATTTACTTCTCAAATTCTAGTTTTATGTTTAATTGCTCTGAAAATTGGAATGTTAAAAAATAAGGTAGGGGCAGATGAAGTATACAAACATATTCTTAGTCTTAAAGAACTGCCAAGAAAAGTTAGACAAGTCTTGGACCAAAGCGATGAGATACTAAAAATAGCAAATCAATTAAAAAATGCCAAATCAGTTTTTTTCATTGGTCGTGGCATCAATTACCCTCTTTCACTTGAGGGTGCATTGAAACTCAAGGAAATATCTTACATTCATGCAGAAGGTTTTGCAGCAGGTGAATTAAAACATGGACCATTTGCGCTTCTAACAAAAAACACACCTGTTGTTGCTATTGTTACAAATGATTTTACCTATGAAAAAATGCTTGCAAACATTGGTGAGGTGAAAGCTCGAGGTCCTCAAGTTATTGCAATTGCTGATGAGAATGATACTGAAATTGAAAAACATGCAGATTTTGTTCTCAGATATCCTTCAGACTCAGATTTACTATCATGCGTACCAATCATTGTAATATTACAACTTCTTGCATATCATGTGGCAAATCTAAAGGGTTGTTCGATTGATAAACCTCGAAATCTTGCAAAATC
>JAGMDE010000013.1 GCA_023128855.1 Thermoplasmatales archaeon
CTGCAATTCTTGCAATTTTTTTTTCCTTAAATTTTCAAGTTCTTCATCCATAAATCCTAATTTTTAATATTTTTTTAACTCTGGATAGTAATCTACAACTTCTTTCATGACTTCACTGGAAGCATTGTCCAAAAATGATCTTCCCTTTGGTGTTAGTGTACGTCCCTTTCCTTTGATTCTTGTTACATATCCACTTTTTTCAAGTTGTTGAAGTGCTCTTCTTACGATAGTTCCACTACCACTTCTTGCTTTATAAGGTTTGGAACCACGATCTTTTTTACCACCATATTCAGCTCGCAGATGTTCTATACCAATAACATTGCTAACGTAAATTTTTCGTAGGATTGATGCGCATCTTGTGTACCACCAGTCTTTGTTTGTTGGTGGATTCTCTTTACTAACCCCAGTTGTTGAGAACATATTTGCCTCTGGGATTGATATTGCATCATCATTCTGCAACTTTTTTGCAATTGCATCTATTAATTCCTTTGCTGGAACATCATATACAGTTGTCATTATTGCATTTCTCCGGTTATAGAGATGAAATAAGGTAACGGTAATAATCGATAGCTTATATAAGTATAGCGGAGACTAATTTTCTTTATTTTTGAGTGGGATTCTAGTAAATTTATTACAATTATTACAATGAATGATTATTTTATTTCTATGTATCCTAATCCTGCATGTTACGTGTGGTAGTAAATAGCTGTAGCAATGTTTACAAAAACGTCTTTTGTATTCTTTGGGGATTGGTACAAGGTATCTCATTGATATTTTACGAGCTAAATTAACATATCTATTTGCTAGGTCAAAATTGGCTGAGTGAGCTTTTTGTTCAGCCATATCAAAAAGTTTTTTTATTCTATTTTTTGCTATTATTTTCTGAGTTTTTTTATCTTGATTTTTTCTCTTTGACATTTTAAGACCTGTAAAGCTTCATTTTATAAAAAAAGAGTAGATGTTTTAGGTTTTTCTATGTTTTTATTATCTTAATACTGTTACTGTAATTGTTGCGTATGCATAACCTACTGAATCAACAATTATGACGTTTTTACTAGCAGGCTGAATAATACTTGCTTGCATTTTTTCGATAGGTTTGTCAGGCATATAACTCATGAAAACAGTGTCTTTATTTCTAATTACTATATAAAAATCATAGTAGTTAGGTATTGTTAACATCTCTTTTAAATCCTCATAAGACATCTCTGATAGTTCATATATTTTATCCATACTTAATAGAGCAGCAAAATCCTCAGGGGTAACACTTGTTTGCCGGGAAATACTAATTACTTCTTCGTAACCCCCAAAACTATAATTTCTTGCATTATGAGCGATAACGATATTATTTCCAAATTTAACTAAATATGTATGGTATTTTGCTGTTTCTAGATTATAGGTTGGTACTCTTTCAAATATTTTTTCAATCAATGTGACTTTACCTTGTAAAAATGTATCTCCAATCTTCAGATCTCTTGCTTGAATCCATTCGTTATTTATATATAAGGAATGGTCTGGAGTAACTCCCAGATCATTATTTATTAATAGATAATGATCATCTACCATTTGATCTGGTTTGTCATGGAAAACATTAACTATTTTATCAGTGCTTATTATATCTGTTCTTTCATCGTATGATTTAACAATGTCTCCAATTTGGATATCTTCAATATTTTTCTGGGATCCATCTGCCATTAGTATCTGGGTTCCGCCTAAGAAACAAAGTCCTTCTGGACAAACACCAATAATGATATCCATAGTGTTAGAGGGGCTTTCTTCACCCCATGGGACATCTTTAACAGTAACTGTTATAGTATAAGTATTAGGTGCATTCCAAATATGAGTTGTATCAGCTTCATCCCAAATTACTCCTGGGAATTCAACATCTTGTTCAACTGGGCCAAGCCATCCGGTATCCGTTCCATCCTCCCAGTCAAACTTATAATAAATTTGGCCACCATCTTGATCCTTTGCTATAGCTCCAAAAATATAAGGATCATCAGTACATCCTATACCAGGACATTCACCCGGCGTACCTGAAGCGTAGCCATCTTGACTTGGACAGCAAAATGTTGGTTGATCTGGTGGGCTGTTTTCTTTTGTGCTGAATAGATATGTTGCGCTAGCATTTTCTTTACCATCTGTCACATTAACTACCCAAATATAATGTGATCCATCTGATAAACCCCAAGGTTTAGAGGTAACTCGAGAATCGGGTAATTCTTTATGCTCATCATCATAAAAAATTTGAACTGGATTCTCTGGATCATTATTATCGAATCCTGTAAAGGATACATTCATTGAATCTTCGTCATAATCTTCAATATTTACGCTTAATTCTACACTTCCTGCTACTGTACCATGATCCGGAGGATATGGAACAGATATTTCCGGTCGAATATTATCAATAGTAACTTCTGTAATACTCTGAGATGGAGGAACTGGTACAGAAGTCCCAGGATCTATTGCAAGACCAACATCAGATTCTGGGGTTAGTAACAAATTCATTATTTCATTAGCCTTTTGACTTGCATCAGCCTGCAGCTGTGCATTTTGCTGTTCTATCGGAGGAGACATAGAAGCAGTTACTATAACAATAGTTGCTATTAAAGCCATACTTGCTATTGAAAATTCTAATGGAGAAGAAACTCCATAATTATTTTTACCTATTTTTTTCATTTTCCTATTCTCCTCGCTAATAAACATTATTTAAGTTATGAATCTCTCCAACTCTCTCAATATATTATACTTTGTAACTTTTATTATATAAAGGTTCCCTGCTATTTTGTCATTTTTAATATATATCATAAGTAATTATCTCCGAAACAAATTCATTATCATTACCTAATTTTAAAAAGCAAGTAATTCCTACTATCTCATCACCTACACGAGCCAATCCTAAATATTCTGCATTAAAATAGTTGCCATTTAAAGATTCAATGAAAAAAACAAATATGTCTCTAGTATCATTAAAATAAGCAATTACTGAAGATTCACTATAATCTAATTTACCCTCAAGTTTATCTTTAAGTGCCATTCCAAACTCTTTTCTAACGTTATCATAATCAGGTTTTATAAAAGATGTTTCATCGATAGAAACATCAGCATTAACAAGGCTTACCATTACAGAAGAAAGGGCTACAATTGAAACACTTAAAAAAATTCCAGCTAAGAGTAAAAGTTGAGCATCGTTTTTGGAATTTTTCTTAATTTTGTTAATTTGTTTCAAATTATCACCTCAGGGTAAAATACATCGTTAATACTACTTCATATATACATCCATCAATCACAACAATTCTAGAAGCAACTGCTGCGTTTCCAACTTTAACAGCAGCAGGAGCAACGTCCTCAGTATGATCTTTTATCGAATCCTCAGGATGTTTACTATATTCAGTAATATCAATTCGAGTTATTTCATATAAAGTTCCACTTGGGAGACTAAGGTCAACATACTCAATAAAATCATACTTATACGAAAAATAACCCTCATCCTCACTTACATATCTTGCTAGTAAACTATTATATTCTCCAAGAGTATCTGGAACTCCTTCAAGATTTGCTAGAATTCCTGTACCTAAGAGTTCCAACTCATTTTCTTCAGTTGTAATGATGTTTGGAGTAAATTCAAAGGTTCTAATGAAATAAAGAGATGTCAATATCATACCTGCAACTATGATGACTTCAAGGACATGTATCTGAGCAGAGTTATTCATCTTTATCCTCCAATAATGTCAATTTTTCTTTCACCTCTTTGAATAGTTAATTCACCAACAGCCCAGTAGTAATCACTACCGCCCATATCATCAAATGTAATTACTAGGTCATTACCAATTGCTGGAGCGGTTATATCAATTCTAATATTTTTATAGGTTTGATGACAGTCTATAATTTCTGGATTTGTTGCTCCAGTTACAGTAATTTTCATTTGATCAATGTCCCTTTCAGGATCACCAACAGTAAACAATAAACTACATTTTTCACCCCAAGGTATAAGACTTGATGTATCTTCAATTGTAAAATCTACAGGATTACCACCTTTGTTACAAACAAAGTCATAATTAGAACCTTTTACTTCGCAATCCTTAGATTCAACATTCACCACATTGCTCCACGAAAAATCTCTAGAATCAGTACCAGTCACATGCGCAACTGGGACATGTTCCTCTATACTACTTCCTGTAGGAAGATCAGTTACAGCGCTGTAATTTCTAACAAATATCCAGTCAAAATAGGCGACCGTGTAATCTTCGGTAGTACAAAGACCGAAATTTCCATCTCCGGTATATGAAGAACCAGTATCTATACATAAAGAACCGTCAACTGTGTAGTTTTCATAATAATACCTGCAAACAACGGTATCTTTAGAATCAGTAAAACCAGGTGGTTCGGTATCATTTATTATATAGGTTAATCTGTTCCATCCTTGACTTACAGGGTCTCCTGAAGAAACTTCAAGATCCCAAACATCTTCATCTGTTTTATATATAGCAAGGTTCTTATCTGAGCTTGAAAAATTACCAGAAGTGAATATATACGCATCACTATAAGGTGCATTGGGGAAATTATCTTCTTTATTTCTTGCAAATATACTTGCTTCTCGTATATCCCCAGTTGTTTTTGCTTTAGCTTCAATTACACAAGGATTATAACCAACTTGTACAGTAGAATTAATCGCAGACCCATCCTTCAAAGTTAAAATTCCATCATCTATTGTTACACCATCTGTTCCTTCTTCATATTCATACCAATAACGAGTATCAAGATTGTCTCCTGTTTCATTGAAGTTATCAAAGAAAATAAATGTAGCATAACCATTACTTATTGGATTTTCATCAGGTTTACCATAATACATAAAAATCATGCATTCTGGATATGTAAGGGAGGTAACATTCACCCATATCCTTGAAGTATGAGTGTCTCTTGGGTACCATCGTTCAACCCAATAATTTAATAGATCACCATTTTTATCAACAAAACGTAAGTCAGATCCATTGGCATTTGCTAATTCATAATTAAAATTAGTATCATTTAATTGAACCAGGATTTGGTATGGTTCTAAATTTATTCCAAGAGGATTTGTAATCAAAATACGAGTTCTATATTTCCAATTATTAATATCAAAATCAGTAGATTGCCATCCACTATTACTTGAATAATTTGTAATTTTTATATAATCGGTATTTAGTTCTGATGAATTATTACCAAAATCAAATTTACATGTGTAGTTATAGCTATAGGCAGAGATATTTATTATTTTATTTGTTGAATCTATTTTTCCATTATATACTGATATTAAAATATTATTTTTTACAGTTGCATTATAAAGTGTACCATGTTTATTTATGAGTCCATCATATGTTTTAACATATACATCGTTTTGACCAATTTCCACATAATACCGGAAACGATCAACTAATCTCCAAGGAATATCTATCGTAGCTGAATAATTAGCACTTGGATATTGTTGCTTCACATTACATAAATTCATTATAGAGTTAGCAACCTTATTTACAATATTTTCAGCATATATCTCAGCAGCATCTCTTGCTTTCTCATCTATTAGAGAATTAGTAGTTATTATCGTTACAGCAATAATTACCGTTGTTAAAGATAGAGTTAACATATATCCAAATAAATGAGAAACTCCTGAGCTACATTTTACAAGTCTCATATTCCTCCTCCTGCGACATTTACTACAATGCAAGAGCTATCAAGAACTAATCTCTTTGGTGGATCATACTCCGTATATATTATTGCATTTTCCATATCTGCATATGTTTCAAAGTTGTGAAATTTTGTGTAATAATTTAACCATAAGTCTATCATTTCTTGATAAGGATCAAAAAACTGCATTTTTACGTGATAAGCTCCATAGAATCTTGGTTCTCTACTGTAGCTATTTTTCATGGTTAGTTTTATATCAAAAACTCCGTAACCGCTAACATTTGCAATTGCTGTATTATTTATTTGAATTATTCTAAATCCAATTGCGGCATCTTCTTCAAAAAAAGATGGCCCATTAATAACATTAGAGATTATTGGACCAAATGTCAGTATTCCGCCATTTTGAAATATTGTTCTTTGAGTGCCAACATCATGGGGTGAAATATATGATATTGAACCCAGATCAAATACCCAAATTCTGCCAAAAGGATCATGTTCACCTTCGTAGCCACTAAAATATAAATCTATTCTTAATGTGCCATTTAGTTTTACACCACCTGTTGAGATTGGCCAAGAACCAGGTTCTGTGAGACTTTCAGAGGGATCTGTAATTTCTTGGTCGTGATATGTATCGTCTGGTACATAAACACCTGCTTTTGCATCAATAGTAGTAATATTATCTGGCTCGTATATCAAATCAGTAGCATCATCTTTTGCTTGCAAAGTTAAAGTGTAGTTACCAGGCTTTGGATATGTGTGTATAAAATCATAAGTTTCTCCACTAAGCCTATCTACCCAACTACTATTGTCCCCATCGCCCCAAAAAATTCTTAGTTTAACAGGATCAGCTTCTTTATCTGTTGCACTAGCAGTAATTGTCACATCATTACCAGAATAAATTTCTGTTGGTATACCACCAGGAATTTCTGGAGTATTTGGTCCAACATTATCAGTAAAATTTATCCTATATTGAAAATCGTATCCTGGTTCAGGAACCCAATCTATTTCATCCCCAGAAGTTTTTGCATCAAAAACATTAGAAAAAGGAGTATATTTATCTAGATACCATTCATAAAAATTATAATTACCTCCTCCAAAGCTACCGCCGGAAGTATTTAGCCCAATATAATAAGTGTTTCCACTGTTTAGCTCGATATCATCAAAATTACATTCAATCCAATCATAAGATGTTGGTATTTCTGATGCCGATATCTGTAAAGATCTTAAAGGTTCTTCAATATTAACTGTGCTGCCATTGTTGTTAAAAATTGAGACATTTAAATCACTTGTTATTTCACCCCGTTTCCTAATATATATTTTTATTCTATCCAAAACCCCATCTGTCCATAGTGTTGGTATTTTAAATGGTTGTACACAACTAGTATCCTTATGTACTCTTTTATACGGTGGTATTTCAAAGTTATATAACGATTTGTTTTTTGCAGGGTCAAGCCAATAAATCTTTACTCTGTGCAAAGTAAACTCGGCATCCTTTCCCTCTATTGTAAAAGAGTCATCCTCATCATTTAAACCGGACACGGAAAAATTATAACGATTCTGGCTTGCATTCGAAAAAATAAAAATTAGTTTACTATTTTGAGTACCAACGTTCAAAGAGGATAACTCGTTTGTATTAACAATCTTATTAATTCCATTAGAACCATATCCATGAATAATCATGCTACTTATTGTATCATACATTACATCAAAACCACCGGCTACAGTCTGAAATTCGCTTAGCATTTCTTTTTCTTCTATGTAGGGTAGGCCCCAAAGAAGTACAGCTGCAACTACCCCCAACACAATTGTAAGAGTCAGTAGTGTTGAAACAACTTCACTTACTGCATCGATAGAACTTACTATATCTTTCATCTAGAGAGCAACCCAATCTGTAAAATATATATAATATTGTTTAAAAAACTTTTTGTTAATAAATAGGTTTAGAAAGAAGAAATAAAGAAATAATTAGAAATTATAGAGAGAGAAGCTTTATCCCAGGTTAGTTCTAAACAATGCTGATAAAAATATCAACTGCTTACCATTACCCGCATCATATACTGAATAACTGGTATCAGGATAACTAACACCAAAATCATAGCCATGAAATAGATAATTCCTCTCCAAATACTCATGCCAATAATTCTGATAAACACCAAAAAGCATAACCTTAAAATTATAAACAGTATAATCTTGATGCCTTGCGTAGGTATCCATATTCTTAAATGAAAGACGATAATTACCAGCGCCATCAGCACTAATTATACGATCACCACGAATCATAGTAACATAAAAACCAAGAGTATCACCACTCTCATATATGTTATTATAGCTTCTAACATTAATATTACCATTTAACACCGATAATACACCACCATTCTGCAAAACCGTCTTATATGCATCACCAAAGGAAGGTCTATGACTAATCGCTCCAAGATCAAAAAGATAAATAACACCAAAAGGAACATTACCTTTAGCACTTGAATGTATAACAAATGGATAATCATCGCTCTTCAAATGAATACAAACAGCACCAGATAAATCCATACCAGTAGTAACTGTATACGGACCCCCTGAAGGACCGCTAAGGCCATTACCAGCTGTAAATGATTTGGTTTTTGAATCATCATTAGGATCTGCATCTGGAGGAACAATATACTGATAATACACCCTAATTGCTATAGGGTCAGACCAATCACTAGCATAACTATAATTAGTTCTAGGATCACCATCTCCATCTATATTATCATCATTAAGAGCCCTCGCTTTAATATCATAAACACCAGATTCCTGCCAGAAATGCATAACCTCATCAAATTGACCCTTGATCGGCGTACCTGATTTAAAATAATAAGTATTATTAGTTCCATCGCCCCAATCAAACTGATACCAAATATATTCATCTGAATCATAACTCACGCAGCTGAATCTATAGGGTTCACCACCAGTTTCATTGTAAAATCTAAAAGAATCATCTGGAAAACTAAGCCAGCCACTAGTTAAACAAACCTCGAAATCCTTAGGAGGAGTTGGAGGGCCACTAAGAGAGATACTTTTTGTTTCAAAATCATCCTGCCCACCATCATCTCTAACACGAAGTCTAACCTCATAAGAACTAGTATCGCCCTTATCAAAAGTAACATTAATATCCCAAGCATTCCAATCACTATTATTTTCAAAATCCCAAGAATAATTCACAATACCACCATCATCAGAAGAACAACTAGCATCGAACCAGAATTCTGTACCAGAGTCATCACCGTCTAAATCACCAAACTCAAAACAAGCATACGGAGGTTCATCAGCAGCACCATCAACAAAAACAGTATGTTCACGCTGATCCCATTGATTTATTGTATCATAAACACGAAGAGCACAAACATAATTACCATAAACAGGATATTCATACTCCGTTAAAGGTTGATTAGAAGAATTATCAGCGGAAAAAATCCATTGGTAATCATAATCCCAAAAATACCAATCAATACCCTTATCATCAGTTGAAGTACTAGCATCAAAATCGATTATTTTACCATTATCCGATCCATCACGATCTTCCCAAGTATATCTTGCATCAGGGTAATAATCAGCCGGCATATACTTATTTCTGTAGTTTGTGCTAAATCGCCCTAAATAAGGACATCCTACAGGAGGATAACAAGGCGAATAAGCTTCTTCAGCATAAGTCCAAGCTCTAATGTAATATGTTGTACTTGGGCTTACAGGTTCTGAATGTGATGAACCATCACCATAGTACCACATTTCACAATTTGATGGATCTGTAATATCTTCATCAGGCTCATCAGGATAATGATCAGTTCTTGCCAATACTTTCGTATACACATCTGCACCACTTCCACATGTTGGTTGACCAAAAAAACACTGAATTATATTGCCTGAACCTTGACGAACTGCACTTAAAGAAGTAGGGCGTGGTGGAACTGTAAAGAACTTTGTATATGAGTAATCAGTTTTTACTGTATTTTCTGCTTTATATTGCACAAAATACAAATCACCTGGGGTTAGGCCATTTTCAGTATGAATAATTGTTCCAGTCCATTCGTCATTATCATAGATATATGTGTATCCACCAACTTGATTTGTTTTAAGTCCGAATTTAACATTACATTTATTATTGTGTGCAGTAGCATCAGAATAATATAAACCATCATACAAACAAGCTCTCAATTCTACCCAGTCTTCACCAACATTTGCATCAGTAATCTCATAGTCTAATATCTCAGGAGATTCAACATACCACACTGTTAGCTTTGGACGATAATCCCCAGCTACACCTTCATCTTTGGAATAAAATTTTATATATTCATGTTGACCACCCTCAATTACTTCCACACCTGAAATAAGCCAACCATTATTGACTCTATCATTCCGAACCAATTCTTCTACGCTATTCTTTAACCCATAATAATAACCACTTTCTGGACATTCGTTATGCTCGTCGTCACAATCAGGTGTATCATCCCAAATAACCCAATCGTAATTAGAGGGTATTATTGCACTATCTATTGCTTTCCAAGGAGGAATTGGTCTTCTCCAATGAACTGTTTGTGTACAATGCAAGACATGAGAACAAGTAGGATAACCTTGTGAACCGCAGTCACACCAACCATCCCACAAATTATCATCAATTTGGGGGTTTTGCCAATAGTACCATGTTACTTCATCTTCCGGCCAAATGATATTTTCCCCATCATCAAGTTTGTCAGGTACTTCATGTAAAACAATAGCTTGACCCTGTGGGTTGCCCTCTACAAAATCATGATAATAAAGCGCGAGCCCTGCCTTATTAACTTCCGCATTTGAAGGAATTTGATCTAAAGGAAAATGAATTAACGAACGCGATCGTTCCCAAAGAAATTCAAGCCAAAATCTCATATTATCAACACAAAGGTTTGGGTTATTTCCATAATTTAGTTCAGGCCAATCTTCAGCTAGTGTAGCGTCTTTATCTGGACGAAGAGTCCTTCCATCACCATCCCAATTTATGTATGTACAACCTTGAACACCAGCACCAAGAGAATCAAGAACGACCGGAGCACTAGACATACTGCTAACACCATCAGAAATTATAATTGGTTCAAAATCAGAACGAACCATAAAACCATCAGCAAAATAAATACTAACAGATTCTAACTGCAAATCATAACTTGTTTCCTTTGAATATTTCTTTTCAACAGAATACAAAGAAACATCACGAGCAAATGAATCTAAACCAACATCACCAACACTTAATTCATCTGCTTTTACCCAATTATTATTTATCATAATTTTATGATTAGGAGTAACTCTCAACTTGTTATTTATCTTTAAATAATAATCACCCATAATGTCTGCATTATAGGTTAATAATTTCCTGACTCTAACATTAACAAAAACCTTAGAAACTTCATCATAAGATTTTATCAAATCACCAGACATTATATCCTCAATGTTCTTCAAAGAACCATCAGCTATAGTAATTTTGGTGCCAGCTAAAAAACACGTATCCTCAAGCAGATAAACAACCACTTCATCGATATCATACGCATTATCCATAGTGACTACAAAATCTCCATCGCCATCATGTAAACCAGTAACACTAAAACCCAAATCTGGATCAACAGAATACCAAGTTATTAACCGTTCACCTACTGAGTCAATTTCTAAAGTTCCTTCAGTAATTACAAGTTCACCATTATAAATTGAACCATTACCATTTATTACGATATTCTTTGTAGGTTTATCATAATTATCAAATTGACTAGCAACACCTTCATTTATTTGTCTGTGTTCCTCATTCTCAGCATAACCTGGACTCCAAACTAGGATAGCACCAGTTGCTGAGAAAAATACCATCATGACCAATATAAAAGATATCGTCTGACTAACTGCATCATTGTTTAATTTTCGCTTAACTAAATCTATTCTATTCTTCATTATACCCCTCCATAGCATACGGAGTGCAACCCAAGGTATCAAATACAATATAACTATAAATACTTTTTATTGAATTTTCTATAGTAAATAGTCTACTATCCTCTTTCAACATGACTATTTTATCTCTCCTTGAGCACCTTCGACATGATACATCATGTCATTATACGCTATATTCTGTAAGTTCTCATATTTATACGTTTCGTGTAAAAATGTCAAATAATTAATTTTTTTCAAAAACTTTCCATATAAAAGAAATAACAACTGCCAAAACAATACTAACCAATAATATTCCAACAACAGCAAAAACGTTTGTTAGAATTCCTGGCATTGTTAACATAACAACACCAAGTAAAAATATCATTAGCCCAGAAAATAATTTTAAATGACGTCCTTGTTTTTCAGATAATTTCCATCGACCTAATGTTACAACCATCACACTAACAAAAATTAGTAATGGTACAATATAGATAATATTATAGAATATAAGATATAGTATATATCCAAAGTTACTCATAGGATATGTTGTTAAAATACCAGTATAAATCACTGGTAAATTAAGAGAACAAATTAATTCGACCATATTTGCACTAACTGCTAAAACAATAGTAGCAATAATTAAAGTTGGAATGGGAGTAATTTTTATTAGCTTCCGCATCTGGCTGTAAAGCTTAGGTTTTTTACTATCAGGAATCGAAGCAGAAGGGCCCTTCTTGAAAAAGAAAAAATCCTTGATATTTAGCATACCAAATATTATTGCCACAGTCCCGCCTATTATTATTACAATTGTTGGTTCTTCAATTGTTTTAAAGAAAAACATTATCGCTACCATTAAAAGGAAATAAATAAACCCAGAGAAAAAAATGAATAATCCTCCAACTAGAATCATTTTTTTCCTAGATTTTGTGTAAAGAAGTAAACTTAGTAAAAATAACAATACATAAAATGAACAGGGGTTAACACTATCAATTGCACCCAAAATTATTGTTAAAACCGGCAATGTTGATTCTGAGGGATCTAAACATATTTTTCCAAAAGGAGTATCCAAACAAAAAGCACTTTTACTACCGTTAAGAGATCCATTGACCCCAGTTCCTGCAAGATATGCATCAATTGTTTGTATAAGATTTTCATCTGTTATTTGTAAATATTCAATTTTTGTAATATTGGTTTCATTTCTTACTACGACAGCAGGATAATGTAAGAAGCCATAACTGTTAAACAACTCCTTATTGTCTTCATATCCTAAACGCAGAAGGGTGATGTTATCTCCATAATATTCTTCGATGTGAGTAATATTTTCTTTTTTTTCGTCACAACTATGACAGTCTTCAGAATAAAAGAATTCGACAATAACATCGTTGTTTTCGGCACATGCTGGTTTGATGAAAGCAAAAATGAATGTAATTGTAAAAAGTATAATTAGAAAGCAATGCACACGCCTATTCATCCAAGCAAAACCCCTATCAGTAAACAATTGTGAAGTTTATATCCAATATTTAAGTTTTTATTTATTTAAACATAAAAGATTTTAATATTATATACCTGTAATAAGTAATTTGAATATTAACCAGGTCACTAGCATCATAATGAAGGTATGTTTGACACCAGAAATCATATTCCCTTCTTCAAAAACTCCTGTGACAATGCCCATCCCAAAGCCTTGGACAAGAGAGGCGTAGAAAAACACTTCAGTAATAGCTTTCTGTGTAATTCCGCCTCCACCACCTACACCACTACTCGCATAGGCAGCAGCAGCCTGTTGAGCACCCTTACCAAGCATGCTGGGTAAAAGGCTCTTACAAAGTATTATTATAATTAACATAAACACACCCATTCCAACATATATTACAGCCACATAAGAAAGCATATTTGCTCGTCTTTCTGATTCAATTAATTTTATTTCCCTTGCATCTCTTGAAGCTGCATCTAAAACGTCAGCTACATTACCTCCACTTCTACTAGCTTCAATAATTAAAGAGACTGTTCGATTAATGAGCTTGGTGTTAACTCTTCTCGCAAAAGCTTTTAACGCATTATCAACACTACTTCCCCACGAAATCTGTCTAGCGATTTTTTGAATTTCAGGCGTTAAAACACCGTAATTTCCTTTAGATGAATACATAATTGCCTTTGTAAATGTCATACCTGCACGTCTTGATTCAGCTAGATCTCTAACAAAATCAGGAAATCTGTCATCAATCTTACGTACTCTTTTTAAACGCATAAATTCATAAATTCCAAATACCCCTGTAAAAATAAATATTGCAATAAGTAGAAAATCCATAGAGGTACCAATATAGATTATTTCGTCTGCCTCACCAAAAGTCGCTGGTTCAATGACTCCTACTGTAGCAAATAAGGCTAAAACCAGAAAAATAATTGCAGGTATAGCTGCCGATAAATAAACCACAAATCTTGTAAACTGCCCAGTAAGGGTCAGACGTTTTATCAAACCAGGACCAGATTTTTTTTCATTTTCTGGTTCTTTTTCTGGTTCATTTTCCATTTTTTTATCACACCTTCGTAGACATACCTGAGAGAATAACAGCAAATCCCATATGTATAAGTGGTATCACTATAGCGACAAAAACGTACATGAACGTCAATTGCTCTGCACCTGCACTTGAAATTATCATAAGCAGTGGTATAATTATTATAATTAGAAGGACTCCTGCAACAGCAGCGGTTACATAAGCTTCTGCCATTATCCCTAAGCTTTCAATAAGTTGTTTTTGTACAACTCGGTTTTCACGTGTGTATTGATCTGCTTTTGCCATAAAGTATGGTTTAAGAGCACCACCGGATTGAACAGTAACAACAGCGCCTTGTAAAAATTCTTTAAACTTTTCAGAGGGAGTCCTTTCGATATTTGCCTTAATTGCAGATATAATATCTCTGCCAAGTAAACCTACATCTCTGTAGATCCATAAGGCTTCTTCCCGAATCTCGCCGTAGATTCTTTGCTTAGAGAGACTCTTAAAAACCTCAGTTGGAGTGATGCCTGCTGACGACATAGCAGATATAAAATTTAAGGCATAGGGTAAATGTAAATCAATTTTTTTTCCACGCGATTTTGCTCTACTAGATGGCATTGATTTGAAATAAAGATATGTTATCAAGGTGCCCAAAGCTGGTATAATTAATAACATAAATGAAGTTAATATGCCAACAGACAAGAAGATAATCAAAGTTAGATAAATAACTGTTGATACGATTGCTGCTAATATAGTACTAACCCACATATAAGAGACATATGCACCTGGACGGATTGTAATATGAGCTCTCTCAAGGCTCATCTTCATTTTATCTGTGACAACGTTCTCAGCAGATCTACCAAACCATCTATAGCACATCTTCTGGTAATTATTCAGCGGCATCCCTCTCACCTCCTTCATCTGAATCTTGAGATGACTCTCCACCAGCAATATCTTCTAACTCTTTAATAATCTTTTTAGCAGTCTTCTTGTTAATACCTTTGATTTTAGTAAGAGCTTTTACTGAAACATCTTTTAAATCTTCAATAGAAATAGATCCATTATTATAAAGTAAAACAGCAGCTTCATCATCTATACTTTTTATACCTTCAAAGGCTTTTATTTTGTGACTTGCATCCTTCTCAGGTTCTGGTTCCTCTTTTTCTTCTTTTTCCAATTCTTTAGGCTTTCCTTTAATATTTTTTTCTACTTCTTTTTTTATTTTCTTTGCTAGTTTTTTATCAATACCTTCAATCTTGTTTAAATCTTTTACAGAAGCATTTTTTAAATCTTCAATAGAATCTATGCCATTATCTTGAAGTAAAGCAGCAGTTTTTACATCTATGCACTCGAGATCTGAAAGAGCAACTATTTTATTTTCTGAAATACTATCCGATTCGTCTTGATCCCAATCTTGATCCTTACCATGAACTGTTAGCATTTCATTTAATTCTTTTTCAGCCTTTTCTTTTTTTGTGGATAATTTCGATTTCTTTTTTGAAGATTTCTCTTCTTTTTTATCATCTTTCTTTTTTTGCAAATCAGGATTTCTCATTTTCTTTAGGAAATCTTCAGGGTTTTCAGTATATCTTGATATTGCCTTTGCAACCTCTTTATAGGTTCTAACCTCATTCTCATTCATCCATTCAAGTATTTCTGCTCTATCTCTGATTTCTCTAGTGATATCCTCTTTTGACATACTCCAACGGGCTCTTATGCCTTCTAAAATATAGCTTTTACCAGTGTAAATAAATCTATCTTCAATTGGGTCCCAGCGGAAAACCTCATTTGTAAGAATCTCCTTAGTAGTAGGATCAATATCAATAATCTCAATTATCTGCTTACATCTTCGGACACGTTTTCCTTTGACACGTGTAGTTATGTGAATGGATACAATATCTAAAGATTGCAACATAATTCTTGGTATCTCAATGGGTTTACCTTCAAGTCTATGAATAAGTGATTTTGCTGAGTCAGCGTGGACTGTTGAGTATGTAGCGTGACCTGTAGCCATAGCTTGGAACAGAACATACGCCTCTTTACCACGGATCTCCCCTACAATAATATACTCGGGACGTTGACGAAGTGCAGCTTTCATAAGATCATACATATCAATTTCGCCGACCATCCTATTTGCAACAACTTCTCCAAAACCTGAACGTGAAACACCTGGTATCCAATTTGGATGAGGAAGGTTAAGCTCCCTAGTCTCCTCTATAGAAACTATCTTAGCTTCACGTGGAATAAACAATGATAAAGCATTAAGTATCGTTGTTTTTCCTGATGCTGTGCCTCCAGCAATCAGAGCGTTAACTCTATTTTCAACAGCCATCCAAAAGTAAGCCAAGATTTCTGAAGAAAGTGTATTAAGCGCAACTAAATCAGGTGGGGTAAATGGATCTGCACGGAATTTTCTGATTGTGAAAGTGGAACCCCTTGTTGTTACCTCATTACTCAATGTCATTTGAATTCTAGAACCATCAGGCATAGTAGCATCAAGCATAGGTTCAGCAATACTGATATGTTTACCACACTTCTGAGCAAGCCTTATAACAAAATAGGAAAGTTCATCTTCATCTTTAAACTCAACATTACTTCTAACGGAACCATATTTACGATGATATAAAAAGATTGGAGTACCGACACCATCGCAAGAGACATCCTCAATATGCGGGTCTTTCATTAAAGGATCTATCTTTCCAAAGCCTAATGACTCTCGCTTAATATAATATAGTATCTTTCTTTTTGAGAGATCATCGATGTCAAGTTCATAGCTTTTTATTACTTGTTCCACCTGGTCTATTAAATAATGTTCAATTTTCTTATCATCGAGTTCATCAAGTCTCAAGTTAAATGTTTTCAATAAGGTCTCCCAAATGAAATTCAAATTTTTTTGTTCCTCTTCATTAAGATACGGCTCGATTACTTTGTAATGCTTCTCAAGAGTATCTATGTTTTTCAATATTTTTGCATAAGCGTATGGTTCATTTAAAGGATAGAAATCAAGCTCTTTTAATTCTGATTTGAAAATAATCGAGCCAGTTCTCCCACATTTTAGACATTCTACTTTGACTTTTTTACCTGATTCACCCTCACATTGAATTTTTGTATGACATCCTGGGCAAATAGCAATTTTCTTATGCATCTGTTTTTACGTCCTTCAATTTACTTAACATCTCTCCAGGAGCTTCAGCATACTGGGCAACCATTTTTGCGACATCTCTAAAAGCTCTAATGTTGTTTTCATTCATCCATTCTACAATCTTCATACGATTTCGAATTTCAGCTGTCATCTCTTCCCGTGTTAAGTCCTTCTCAGCTCTTATACGTTCCAAAATATAGCTTTTACCGGAATAGATAAATTTATCTTCAACTGGATCCCAGCGGAAAACCTCATTCGTAAGAATCTCCTTAGTAGTAGGATCAATATCAATAATTTCGATAACCTGCTTACATCTCCTCGCTCTAATATTTTTAACACGAGTTATTACATGGATACAAACAATATCTAAAGATTGCAACATAATCCTTGGAATGTTGATTGGTTTACCTTCAAGTCTATGAATAAGAGATTGAGCAGAGTCAGCATGAACCGTTGAATATGTGGCATGACCTGTAGCCATTGCTTGAAATAGAACATATGCTTCTCTACCTCGGATCTCACCAACAATGATGTACTCAGGGCGCTGACGAAGTGCAGCCTTCATAAGATCATACATATCAATCTCACCAACAACTTTATCTGCAACAACTTCTCCAAAACCTGAACGTGAAACACCTGGTATCCAATTAGGATGAGGAAGGTTAATCTCCCTAGTTTCCTCAATAGAAACAATCTTAGACTCACGAGGGATAAACAAGGATAATGCATTTAGTGTGGTAGTTTTTCCAGACGCTGTACCACCTGCAAACAATGTGTTAATACCATTTTCAACTGCAAGCCACATATAAGCAATCATTTCTGGTGACATAGTGTTGAATTCAACTAAATCCGGAGGTGAAAAAGGATCATCTCTGAATTTCCTAATGGTAAATGTGGACCCTTTTGCAGTGATTTCATCACTAAGTGTCATTTGAATTCTAGAACCATCTGGCATAGTAGCATCAAGCATAGGTTCAGCAATACTGATATGCTTACCACACTTCTGAGCAAGTTTAAAGACAAATGAAGAAAGTTCATCTTCAGTATTAAATCGTATATTACTCTTCAAAGAGCCATATTTACGATGATATAAAAAGAGTGGAATACCGGCACCATCACAAGAAATATCTTCAATATTTGGATCCTTCATCAGAGGATCTATTTTTTCCAGCCCAAGTGCTTTCTTGGCCATATAATAGAATATTTTATTTTTGGACTGCTCGTTAATCTCTACGTCATATTCTTTAATAACTCCATTTAATTGTTCTAATAAATATTCACCAGGATCTTTTTCATCAAATTCAACGGTGTCAATATCTTGACTTGCCATTGTATCTTCGATAAAACCTAATATTTTTTCTTCTTCTTCACTTAAAGCCATTTCAACCAAGAAATAACATTTATCAAGGCTTTCTTTCTCTCTTAGTATCTCTACATATGAGAATGGTTCATAAAGCGAATAAAAATCAAGTTCTTCCCATTCTTTTTCTGAGAAGCCAAGATCTGAAAGTTTTACAGATTTAGTTTTTAGTACTTCTTTTGGTAACTCTACATCCCCAACCCCTGCAAGATCATCGGAACTAATCTCACCTTCACCTGTGGGATCAATAATCATCTTCTTTTTTTCTGCATCTGATATTTGTGGACTCCATCCACCTGAGGAAGACTCCTCTTCATCAAAGAAAACATGCTCATGTTCTGAATCTGTTTCTTTAAGTGGAACCAAATCTGGCACTTCAATTTCTGGTTTACTTTTTTTAATTTCAGTCGATTCATCTTTGCTTGCAGGCATATCTTTATCTTTTAAATGCTCTTGAGCAAGCATGGCTGCTTTAGCTTCTGCTTTATTCTCAGCCTCAGCAGTATCAACTGGTTCAGATGTTTCCTTTATTTTCTCATCCAATATCTCTTTTTCATCTTCACTAAATTCATCACTTTTAGGTAGGTTTTCAACACGGAATATTGGTTGGATCATTGGTTCATCTGGTTTATTTTCTTGTGGTTTTTGCTCTAAAGGCATTTCTTCTGCTGGCTTGTTTCTCTTAAAAAAAGACTTCTTAGTATCAGTTGGAGGAATTAATTCTTGCTCTGGTTTTTCTTCACCAGTATCACTATCTTTAATATGCTTCTCCGCAAGTTTCAAAGCATTAGATTCGCCTTCAGCAATTTTTTCTGAACTGACTGCAGTATTAGATGATTCTTTTATCTTCTCATCCAATAATCCCATTTCATATTCATCAATTTTAAAATCTGTTTCAATCTTTTTTTGATCCATAGGTTCTTTATAAAAAGCCTTTTTCTTTCTTTTAAAAATTGATAACTTTGATTTAGATGAGCCACCAAGTGTTTGATCATCCTTTGTTTTCGATTTATCAATTTCTTTGATATGCTGCTCTGCAAGTTTTATTGCATCGCCTTCAAAAGAATCAGTCTCTGGTTTTTCATCCACGATTTCAGGGGATTCTTTTTGTTTTGTATCTTCAAGCTTGTTAACGGAGGGCTTCCTTTTCTTAAAAAAAGATTTTTTAGGTTTGGATGCGCCTATGCCCTCCTCAGCTTTTTCATACTCTTTTTTATCACTTGCTTCTGTTAAAGAATCCGCTTTTATTTTTTGATCTAATAAATCTGACTCATTTTCATCTGATTTATCCGGTTCTTCTAAATCCGAATCAGAAAATGTTACTTTCCCCTCATATTTTTTCTTAAGCCCGGCTAGATCATCAGTGGAAGAAGAAACCCAATCATCTTCTTTATTATCTTCAGTTTTATCCAATTTTTTATCAACTATTTTTTGATCTTCATCAGTTTCTTTTGGTTTTTCATTTTTTAGAAAATCATCAATCTCAGATACTACATCACCAAATTCTTCCGAACTTATCATATCTTCTGCAGTTGGAGGCAATGTAACATCATCAGTTTTTTTATCAATTCTTCCAAATCTTATTCGTTTTTTCTTCTTATTAATATTACCAGTAGCCTCATCAATCTCCTCCGTTATTTCATCAATCTCAAGGGGATCTTCGCCGAGATTTTCTCGAGCTTCAGTTATTATTTTTTCACTTAATATTTTAGATTCATCAGTTTCTTTGGTCTTATCAGTTTCTTTGGTCTTTTTATCTGATTTCTTCTTCAAATAATAAAGAGTATCTCCTTCTTTATTTTTTAAAGAAAAACTTTCAATATCTATTTCCTCAGAGTGACCTCTCTCCAATTTATCCTTATGTTTTAGTATAACCTTATCTACTATCTTATCAATATCCTCAATTTCCTCTCTTTTTTTACTCAAAAGAGTCCCCTCCTATCTAGAAAAAATCTAACTATTCCATCAGTTATTTTTCTATCTCGCATCCACATCCCTTTCAGATAGTTTTATGAGCCAATGTAACCCATTTTATACCTTGTTGCAACTAAATATTAACTTTTAGGCGCATCTCATCCAATTGATTTTTGATATACTCTAAATGATATTTATAATTTTCTTCAGTTACTAAAGATAAACATATTTATACAAGTTTGTAATCTGTTCTTTAGTTGCAAAATGTTGGGCCCATAAGGTAGTCTGGATATCCTACCGGCCTTCGGAGCCAGTAACGAGGGTTCGAATCCCTCTGGGTCCGTCTTGTATTTCTCCTGTTCTTTTAGCATAGAATCTACGGAAAACAGTTTTTGCATTTTTTATTGAACCCCTATGTCTAACAACATCAAAAACAGGCATATTTTGAATTGTAAACCTCAAATCCGAATCAGTTGTATGAAGATATCTTGAAGTTGAACGAATATCAGAATGACCAAGAAGCTCCTGAACAACAATAACTCTAGCACCTGATCCAATTAGATTTGTTGCATAAAAATGACGGAAAGAATGAGGATGAATCCACGGAACGCCTGCCTTCTTAGCAATAATTTTTATTCTTTTTCGAATATAAACCGGAGAAAGTCTACCAGTTTCAGAAGTAAAAACAAAATCTCCAATATCATATCTCCAATTATTTATGTAATTTTTTAGACTCGGATAATTAACACCTGACAATACTTTTCTTTCAACAGGTACAATTCTATCTTTATTTCCTTTCCCTTTCTTTACAGTTATTTCAGCATTTCTCCAGTCAATATGATCCAGTTTTAAATTACAAAGTTCAGAACAACGAAGACCAGTTTTACAGAAAAAAACAATGATTATCCGATCTCTTCTATCGATCATAGTACGATTAGAAACAATATCAAGCATTGCCTGAATGTCCTGGATACTTGGTACTTTTACTGGGACCTTGTGTTCTTTAAACTTATCAAACTTTATTTTCATCTCTCTAAATCTTAACCATGAATTTAACGCTTTGACATAATTATTTAAAGCAGTATTAGCAGAACTATTTTGCAACATATCATAAAAAAAGGTATGAACTTGATTTTCATTAAAATTGATAAGATCTATTCCATTTTTCTCAAGATATTTTAATTTTCGAGTTCTACTTGGAACAGTAATTCTAGGGTTTAGACGTTGAACTACAACACAATGTCTAATAAAATTCTCCCAAAGATCTTGTGATACTATCTCTTGTCTCTTTTCTGAAAAAGATTTAATACTACTTCTTTTTTTAACTTTTATTGGGGTTGATACCACAGTTATCGACCTCCAGGCTGCCAAAGTGTGCCTGCACTTTGGTGGCCACTATTTATGGGGTTTTTAAATTATATATTTTCTAATTTATACTAACAAATTTATAAGGCATTTCCTCCTTATAAATCCTTTTAGGGGTTCATTGAAAGTATTCAATGGCTTTGATTATATATTAAAGCCTCAATCTAGTTGAATTAATAAAACGATAGACTGCCGCCTTTTTTAGCTTTGATAAGACCCCTATGTAAGACAAAGATACCCAGTATCATAAACAGTATCGACAAAAATAGAAGCACTAGAACATAAAACAATACCTCCGACGTAGGAGTAGATGGTATCAACGACTTTCTTAAACCTTCGATAGAATAATAAAAAGGCATATAGTTAGCTATAGGCTGCATAAACTCTGGTAAAACACTTATCGGAAAATATACGCCGCAAAAAAACATGATGATATTCTGCAAAAGAGGGAGAGTACTGCCAATGTTCTTAAGCCAAATTGTCAATCCACCAAATATCAACCCAAAACCCATCATCATCGTTGCTGACAAAATGAAAATTATCAAAGTATAAACAGTGGCAGTAGCAAACACTGTGATGCCAAATAAAAAATGGCCGACTAGCATTAGAATTCCAATTGAGATTAAACCAAAAAAACAGCCGAACAAAGAATACGACAACATCATAGTAAACATTTTAGTTGAAGTAAGTAAAATCGATTCAAGCGTCCCAATCATCATCTCAGTCCTCAAAGATGTCGATGTTGCACCCATTATAGTCCATAAAAATCCCCAGCCTATCGAACCAACAAGAATGTACGAAATAAAATCTCCACCATAAGATGAAAGAACAGCAAGATCCGCAGAACCAAACATGCTACCGAAAAGCACCAGATAAAAAAGATTAAAAACAATACTGAAAAAAGTCATAGAAAAAGCAAGTTTATATGTAAACAAAATTCTAAAATCCCTTACCACAAAAACCGGGATTTTTCGTAATTCATCAAACATTTTTTACTCCGTCTATAAATATTTCTTCCAACGAAGGCTTCAACGTTTTTATTTCTTTTATTTCGACGTTTTTGTTTTTTGTGAGCTCCATGATTTCTAAAAAAGTCTTTTTCACGTTATCTGTTTTTATTTCTACAGTATCGCCTTTTATTTCCATGTTTTGTAAAGAAGTAAAAGCATGTGGTTTATCTGAAATCACCAGTATCTTAGTATGATCCCAATAGTTTTTCTTCAGTTTTTCTGGTTCCCCCTCCAAGACTATTTTTCCGTAGTTAATAAGAGCTATTCTATCACACATTTCTTCAATTTCATAGAGATTATGAGATGCCCATATTATCGTTTTCTCCTTAAAACCGGTTTTGATAATTTGTTTTAATTCATAGGCAGTAATTGGATCTATCCCAGTAAGAGGCTCATCAAGAAAAAGCACGGGTGGATCATTTAAAAGACCTATAGCAAAAGCAAGTTTATGTTTCATTCCAGTAGAATATTTCATGATGTGTTCATTTTCCCATTGTTTGAGGGCAAATAATTCCAATAACTCATTGATTCTCTCATTTGGTTTCCACATATTTTTTAACTTTGCAAAAAACTCGATGTTCTGTTTCCCTGTTAACCTCCAATAGAGAGATCTTGCAAATTCTCCAGATAATAGACCAACTTTATTTTTCACAATATCTGCACACTTAACGACATCGTATCCATCGATTGTAGCAGTTCCTATATCTGGAGTGATCAAAGCAGAGAGAATTTTTAGTGTAGTTGTCTTTCCTGCACCATTGGGTCCGATGAGACCGAAAATCTCGCCTTTTTTAATTGTAAGATCTATATGATCTACTGCGGTGATTTTTTCGAATTTGCCTTCTTTTCTAGAGATACGTCTTTTGAACGTCTTCGTTAGATCTTTAGTAATTATCATAACAAACTGCTTTGCACAATGCTATAGATATAATTTAAAGATATCGAATAATTTATGAATCAATCTGCTGAAGTAAACATAGTGTAACGGATTATGAACGGTTAATACCACGGATTATTGATAGGCATTTGCCAGACATATTGTTGATAGTGAAGTCTGGGGCATAGACCCATGAAAAAAAGGCAACCTACCTGGGAACATTTCTGAGAGAGTAGCTGAAACATAATAGAGAGGGAGTTGAAAACGTTATGAAGATAAAAACTACTGATGTCAAGAGGAATTCCATCTCCCGATAATTATTTTGGACAATCGGTTCAATCTTTTGAAGATTTGGTAAGGCTAAAACCTCATCAACACTAAGGCATGGCTGCTTTTATTTTTTTCACTCTAT
>JAGMDE010000130.1 GCA_023128855.1 Thermoplasmatales archaeon
TTCACTTCATGTGTTAGTATTTACACTAATTCAGTAGGTTTTTTACAAGGATTTCTTCATCCCATCGCAAACGTCGAATTTCGCATGTTTTCATATGGAGTAGAGACTAATAAATGTTACTATGAAATTGCCCTTTTTTCCCTATCTGGTAATTTAAAAAATGTTAAAAATGAACCTGTTTATTATGCTTTAATAGATTGGGGCGGAAATATGAGAAAAAAATTTACCATAATTAGTATAATGCTGCTGATTTTAGTACCACTTTTAGCTACAACTGTTAATGCTGAACCTGATCCTGAAGAATATGCTCCAATATTGTATTTTGAAGGAGAGGAGACATGTTATCCTATTGATGCAGAATATCATTTAGATTATTCGAGCTTAGGCTCTGTTGGTTTGCTTGGATTAACTGTACAATATTATGATAATAACCAGGGTACCATTGATGATAATGGAGTAATTGAACATTATAAAAGCGTAAGGAATAATTATGAAACTAAGATATATTATCGAATCTACAATTATCAGTTAAGTGATGTAATCCAGTATTGGATGTTTTATGCCTTTAATAAAGGTGAATTAAACCAGCATGAAGGCGACTGGGAAATGGTTCAGATTGTTTTTGAAAACGATGAACCTAAGGACGTAGGATATAGCCAACATCATTCTGGTCAAAGCGCAACATGGAATCAGGTTGAGAAAGAAGGCAACCACATGAAAGTCTATGTATCACGTGGAAGTCATGCAAACTATCTTAGATCTTATTCTGGAAAAGTAGGAATAGCAAGTGATATTGTTGGAGCTAATGGCGTAGTACTTGATCCCAGAAAAAATGATTACGTCTTGGAAGATATTGAAGATGTAACTAATACGTGGATTGATTTTGAGGGGCGGTGGGGAGAAGTACCTGATAATGTAGATGATGCTATACAAGCGTCGTTTCTAGGCCAAGCTGGACCAGAAGGCCCAAAATATCGAACAACTATGTCTGGTGTCTCATTGTGGGATGATCCTGCTGCTTGGGGTAATAGCTTGTTACCAGCACAAGATCTTCTTTTCCCTCTAGAATGGTTTGTATACAATTTTGTAATGATTTATTTACTGATTACACTAGCAATAATTGCTATAATGGCCTTCAAAATTTATCGTCGTCATAAAAAATATGGTCTTGGCCCACGAATTGTTTCGATGTTTTACATAAATGGTCCTAATCTACATAGTATTGGAAATATACTTTGCATTGTCGGAATCGTTATTGCATTTATTGGATTGTTTAGTCAGTGGTATGATGTTTCCTATAGTGTATCTGGAACAGGTATTGCATCATTTCAAACACCGGGAATGGTTAATTTATTATCATTTCATGGAATAGATGGACTTCAGATCACACTACCTGGTACATCTGGGCCAATGCCTATGGGTTCATTTGACATGCCAATCTCATTGTTTATTGCAATAGGCCTAATATTGATGATTATTGCAACTATTGGGATACCTTTAAGTAATAAATTAGGAAAAAAATATTTCTTTAGAGGAATTAGATTGTTGATTCCATTTATTCTAATAATTGTGCTTGTAATAGCTATAGGATCTATTGTTCCATCTGTTGCTGGAGGAGGAGTAATCAGTGATTATGTGGGAGAAATAATTAGTCCAATTACTAGTTCTCCACTTGGAGGACAAACAACCACAGCCATAACAGTTCCTGGAGTATCAGCACAGGTCAGTCTTCAATGGGGGCTTAGTATAGGGGCATGGATGCTTCTTATTGCTGCAATCATTATGTTTATATCAGGTATTTTAGAAATTATGGCAAAAACCCAGTTTTTTGCGACAAAAGTACCCTTGCCTGGAGGAGCTCCACCAAAGATTCCTGCTCAACAGCCTCCGATCCCACCGCAACAGCCTCCAGTACAACAGCCGCCTCCACCATCTAAACCACCTGCTCCAAAAAAACAAGTGCCACCAAAATCCAAACCAAAAGCGATGTTTTGTCCTGAATGTGGTACAAAGTTAGAGGATAAAGCAACCTTTTGTGTTAAATGCGGTTATAAACTTGGAAAATAATTTTCAGTAGATTCTAATACAAGTTTGCACATACCAATGTGGGGAGATATGCTCGTCAACGCAGATTTACATATTCATTCTCGTTTTTCTGGTGCTACTAGCGAAAAAATGAACATTGAAACAATTTCTTTAGAAGCTCCTAAAAAGGGTGTCAATGTTGTTGCAACAGGGGACTGCTTGCATAATGGTTGGATGAAAGAAATCAGTCAGTGTAATGTAATAGATGAAGGAACTTTCGAGCTTAACGGCACTCGTTTTATCTTAAGCACAGAAATTGAGGGTCAAAAAAGGGTGCATCATCTTCTTTATTTCCCAAATGTAACAGCCGTTTGGGACTTTAAAGAAAGGATAAAATCTAAATCTAAAAACCTTGAAACTGATGGACGACCAAATGTTAATATGAGCGGTGAAGAACTAGCAGGTATTGCAAAGGACCTTGATATTTTGATTGGCCCAGCTCATGCTTTTACACCATGGACTGCTATTTATGCATATCATGATTCATTAGAGGATTGTTATGGTGATTTTACCGATTATATTTCTTTTGTTGAGCTTGGACTTTCTGCAGATTCACATTTTGCAGATAAGATAGAAGAATTACACAGACTTACTTTTTTAACAAACTCAGATTGTCATAGTCCTCATCCTGTTAGACTTGCAAGAGAATTTAACCGATTCGAAGTTAAAGATGCAACCTATAATGAAATTAAAAAAGCAATTTTAAGGGTTGATGGAAACTGCCCAGTTCTTAATGTTGGGCTTCCGCCTCAAGAAGGTAAATATCATGAATCTGCCTGTATTTCCTGTTATACACATTATAATCTTGAAGAAGCAAAACGGAGAAAGTGGAAGTGTAGCTGTGGGAAACGAATAAAGAAAGGAGTCAAAGATAGGATTAATGAAAAAGCTGACTCTTTTGAACCGCAACATCCTGATCATAGACCTTATTATATGCATCTAATCCCGCTTACCGAAATTATAGCAAAAGCAGTTGGACAACGTAATCCATTTACGCAAACTGTTACGAAACGATGGAACGAATTGATATCTGCTTTTGGAAATGAAATTAATGTTTTGATTGAGACAGATATTAACGAAATAAAAAGAGTAACTGCGCCAGCAATTACCGAAGCAATTCAAGCTTTCAGAGAAAATAAAATTATAGTGAGACCTGGTGGTGGTGGCCAGTATGGAACAATTGAACTTCCAAGTGAAGAAGAACTGGTATCTGTTGCTATTGGGCCAAGTGATAACCAAACAAATCTTGGTGATTATGATAAATAGGTGTTCTAATTGGATTATATAGCTGCTGAAGAAAAGATTAAGGAATTGGTTTCTAAACTATCTGATATTTTATATGATGTTGGAGATTTTCTTTATAAAAACTTTGATCACTATAGCTGGGTTGGAATATACCTAGTAGAAGGTAACGATTTAGTTCTTGGTCCTTGGTTTGGAAAACAAGAAACTGAACATACCATTATCCCAATTGGTAAAGGGATTTGTGGCTCTGCTGCAGCTAGTGGTAAAACAGAAGTTATACCTGATGTAAATGCAGATAGTAGATATCTTTCTTGTTTTGTTTCTACCAAATCTGAGATTGTTGTACCAATAAAAAAAGATGGAAAGATTTTGGGTGAAATTGATATTGACTCTGATGTAAAAGATGCCTTTTCAAACGAAGATAAAGAGTTTTTAGAAAAAGTAGCAGATATGCTTGCACAGCATATCTAGCAAATTCAGCACTCAAGATCTTCATCACAGCCTAATGGCTCAGAAAGGGTTCGTTCATCACTATTTTATGGAATGCATCTTCATAAATTTAATAATTGCGTATATTCGTCTCAATAATTATTATTTAAGCAAGTTTTTCAAATTTTTTAGATAATAGTTAGTATGCCAAATTATATGATAACCTGAAATCCACATAAAAAATAAAGAACTAATATTATGCAACTGAGTAAAATTTGAACCAAAATCTCTTAAAATCTCCATGTTTGTCATAAGAAGCAGTAATATTCCAGTTAATGCTGATGGGATAAAGAAGATTAATAGCAATAGATTTAAAATTAACTTTTCTTTTGTATTTGATAATTTTTTCAAGCTTACAAGTAATTTTAGACCTAATATTAAAACAACTACTATGACTAAAGATATCAGTAATAAAATTGGGAATCTTTTTGAATTTTTATTCTGTTGTGAAGATGTTTTAGATTCCGCGTTTCCTCCCGGTGATTTTTCTGTTGATTCTGATTGTGAATGATCGCATAATCCATCGTTGTTTTCATCAACATA
>JAGMDE010000131.1 GCA_023128855.1 Thermoplasmatales archaeon
CATTCCATTCACTAACCTCAAAACTGTCATAAAATTCAACGATATATAATGGTGCTTCCTCAACCGTAACTATTGCTTGATCAGAATCTGCTAAACCACTATTATCAGTAACTGTTAATATAACTATATAAATCCCAATAGAGTTATATATATGGGAAACGGTAACTCCGCTTCCTGATGGAGATCCATCTCCAAAGTCCCACTCATATAAAACAATATCCTCATCTGGATCATAGCTTCCTGATCCATCAAATTCAACAGTATAATCAACATATACATTTTGATCTGGTCCTGCGTCAGCTACTGGTGGTTCATTGATATTGTCTACGATCACATTTATTGAATCAGATGTAGATTGTAAGGCAGTATCAAAAGCAGTTGCAGAGAGGGTATGTGCACCATCAGAAACAGTAGTACTATCCCAGATAATGTGATAAGGTTCACTAGTATCACTACCAAGGAAGGAACTGTCAACATAGAAATCAACCCTTGTTACACCCGCATCATCAGTAGCAGTAACTTCAATTGTGACATCACCAGAAACAGTTGCATCACCTGATGGCGAAGTTATGCTACAAGTGGGTGGATTATCTCCTTGATTAAACTGTAGTGCATTATAGGCGTTTATCAAACCGTAACCGTAGTATATATCCCAACCTGTAGACCCTAAATCTACAGCTGTGTTTTGTATAGCAGATCTAATATCATCTGGAGAAGTAACACCATTTGAATAAAGAAGCGTAGCTACACCAGATACATGAGGAGTTGCCATGGATGTTCCCTGCCAGAAATGGCATCCCCAGTTAGGATCAAATGTTTCCTGCAGTACACCATCTGCATAACCGTCGCCATTCTGATCTACATAAACATCTCCACCAGGTGCAACAACATCAAGACTTGATCCATAATTAGAATAATATGATCGAGTTTTATCATATCGTGTTGCACCAACAGCAATTACATAGGCATCATAAGCTGCAGGATAAGCAACGCCATTTTGACCACTGTTACCAGATGCTGCCACACAAGTTACTCCATTATTATAAGCATAGGCAAGAGCATCTTCTAAACCTTGGTGAGGTGAACCTCCTTCTATACTCATACTGATAATATTAGCCCCATTATTTACTGCAAAATATATTCCATCTATAATATCATAATATGATCCAGACCCCCCGCTATTCATAACTTTAATAGGCATTAGACATGAATCAAATGCAACTCCGCAAACTCCTATACCGTTATTTGTACTCTGAGCAACAGTTCCAGCAACGTGAGTACCATGGCCATTATCATCAGTTGGATCATTATCGTTATTAACAAAATCATATCCAGAAACAAAACAAGTACTTGTTAAATCACTCCCCGCAGTACTAATACCTGTATCAACAATTGCTACAACTGTACCAGTGCCAGTTGCTAAATCCCAGGCAGACTGCACGTTGATTCCTCCATCAGCAAGACCAAGCATGTGCCACTGATAACTGAAATATGGATCATTTGGTGTCATTGATATCTTTGCGATATAGTTAGGCTCAGCATGCTCAACAAACGGATTATATCTAAATCTATTGACCATTTCAGAAACAGTTTTTCCTTTTGGTATTTTTAGTCGATAAAAACCTGAATAGGAACTTTCAGAAATAACTGATAACCCATGGATTGAGTTAATCGATCTTATTGTATCTTTGTTTACTCCTTCTTTGAATTTTATAATAATTTCATCAGGAACGACATTTTCAAATTCTTTTTTATCTTCAATATCAATTTTATCTCCAGATATAGGCGTAATAAATAGCACTAACATTTGCAATACCAGCATTCCAACCAAAATATGTGCTATTGTTTTTTTCATATACGTCTTCCTCCATTATAAATATAAAATTTTAAATATGTAAAGGGTTTTTAAGCTTTAGGAATGGCGTTAATATATAAATAAACATGGATTTTATTTTGAGAGGGATTTAATAAGTTCGACAATAGAATATTATACATATATATTAATAGTAAGATAAGCGTATTAAATATTATAATGTAGTATATTACTATAAATATGTTTGAAAATTTTTTGTTCGGCATTTCCCAAACGTTTTCAAATCCTTTATATAAGCTAAACTAATATACAAAAACTCAAGGTGAGTAAAATGAAAAATCTAGGAACGATAGCATTAATTGTTAGTTGTTTGATAATAGTTGCTGCAATATTTTCTTTAACAAGTTTTACAAAAATCGAACCCGAACCTAATCCGATTACCGTTAAACTTGCTGATGAATCAAACTATACTGTTGAGAGTCTTAGCACCTTAATTGACGCACTAAATGACTTTTCTTTTGAATTTTATGATCAAATAGGAACTAGTGAAGATGGTAATGTTTTCTTTTCACCATACAGTATTTTTGTAGCTCTATCAATGGCATATGAAGGTGCAGCAGGAAACACTTCAACAGAAATGCAAAATGTTCTAAATGTTCTACAAAACGATTCAGTCACACTTGGCACATTTGGTAGATTATATAATCTATTAAATCAAAACCAAGATGGTTACACGATTAGCACTGCAAATGCTTTCTGGGCCCATCAAGACTACACATTCTTACAAGAATATTTGAATCTGCTTGAGAATTTTTATATGGCAGAGGCAAATGAACTTGATTTCGCAAAAAATGTAGAAGCCGCAGAAACCATTAACAACTGGATTGAAGAACAAACGAATGATAAAATAAAAGATATGATATCACCCAGCTCTTTGTCAGATTACACCAAACTTGTCTTAACAAATGCAATTTACTTCAAAGGAATGTGGGCTATTCCTTTTGACCCAGATAATACCTATGAAACTGATTTTGAATTAACATCGGATGAAACCACACAAGTAGATATGATGTCTGATATCGACAATGATTATAATTATACAGAAACTGACGATTTACAAATTATTGAACTACAATATGCTGGTGACGATTTGTCAATGATTATAGTTCTACCAAAAGAAAATAATATTACAATTGCTGAATCTGCATTAAACTCTGGAAATCTAGCAATTTGGATAAATAGTCTAATGGGAGACGAAGTAGATGTTGAAATTCCTAAGTTTAAATTTGAAAAGAAATACTCATTAAATGATCTTCTTAGAAACATGGGAATTATAGACGCATTTGTTCCAGATATTGCAGATTTTTCAAAAATGGATGGAACAAACATCTTGTTTATCAGTGAAGCAATTCATCAATCATTCGTAGAAGTAAATGAGGAAGGAACAGAAGCTGCTGCAGCAACTGCGATAATTATGGAAGCAACTGCAATTCCGGAGGAACCAAAAAGATTCATTGCAGATCATCCATTTGTATTTCTTATACAACACAAAGAAACAGGAGCAATACTTTTCATGGGACGGGTTATGAACCCTGCAGAGTAAAACTAATTGACGTAATTTTTTAGGGCCTGTAAAATTTTACTTACATCATTACCTTCTACTACTATATCGGCTGCCTCTCTTGTACAAATATCACTTGGGTTAAATGCGATACCTAAGCCTGATACTTCAAACATGGGAATATCATAACAAGAATTTCCTACTGCTGCTATTCGTTCCAAGGGTATGTTTGTTTTCTCTGATAGAGATATGATTACTTCATCTTTATACATCAATTTTACACCAAGAATGCCGACTCCATTAAGATGCCCATTTTCGTCAGTCTCTACACCATTGGAATAGACATAATCCACACCAAGTTCCGTACCAACCTTATCTGCAAGTACATCAAGACCAGCACTTACAATCGCAGTTTTTATTCCATTGTTTTTTATAGTGGCAATACAGTTTTCCGCGCCTTTCATTAATGGGACATCTGATAGTATCTCAGCAAGTTTATCCTTTGTGACCGGTTTCCCATTTTCTACCCAAAGAATAGCATCTCTCCTGATAAATTCCATATCATCAATTTTACCCTTGAGATAATCATTAATAGATCTCTCATTTGAAGTATTATAATAATCATGAATGTACTTCCACGAACTAATTATGTCTGTGAGCACACCATCCATGTCAAATGCAACTAGTTCAATTTTACCAGTTTTATTGGTTTTATGACTGTTTGGCTCACGAGTTTTTCTGTAACAATAAAATCTGCAATTATGTTCCATTGGATGGACGTCATAGCGGTTTTGGTATAATAATTTTGACTATTCTCATGTTTTGTGTAATTATGTTTTAAAG
>JAGMDE010000132.1 GCA_023128855.1 Thermoplasmatales archaeon
GGTAAATCTGTTGGAATTTCTAAACCAGGTGGTGGTGAGGAAGATATCTACAAGCCAATTAAGATGCAGGCTGCTCCGCCTCCGCCAAAGATTGAGGCTCCAACTCCAAAGCCAGCAGCGCCAAAGGAGACAACTGATCTAACAGATAAAGCTAAGGATGTTTCCAGGGTGGCAAATAGACTTGGCTGGGTTAATACTGATGACCCAGATGAGGCAATGAAGGTTCTTTCAAAAGAAGCTGAAAAGATGAACGAAAATGTTTACAAATATCTAGAATCGTTATCCAGACTGGGCAAAAACTTTTGTCATCCGCAGGATCCAAAGTGTATAAAATGTCCAATGAACCAGGGTTGTAATTATCGAGCATCCCACAGTACCGAAAAGAAAGGTTTGTTTAAAAGATAAAGGATTATATGAGAAACAAGGGTATTATTGCTATCTTTATTCTAGTTTTAATTACATTGATTTTTTCTGGTTGTATAGATTTTTTAATTGATGGTAGTACTACCTATGAATCACATCCTACAAAAATTAGTTATACACTAAGCTATGGATATAAGGTAAATTGTACAAGTTCTGACGAATTCGATCTTTATGAAATTAGATATGATTGTGATGTCCCTGAAGTTTTGAATGGGCAGATAAGTTCAACTGTAGTTAATGATAATAGTTATGAAGATAAAACATTAGCCACGTTTAATGTTGTAAAAAGCTGGGACATAAATAGTAATGTCAATAAAGAGTATGATCTAGGGATAACAGCTAGTGTTATATCAGAAAGTTATAGTGTAGCTGATTTAAATGGAGCAAACGCTCTCTCAATCTCAGAAATAAGTTCTTCTCTTGTGGATCAGTATTGTCGAGCTCAATTCAATGGAACAACTGCGTTTATCGATCCGAATAATCCTAATATTAAAGCAAAAGCCAATGAAATTTTAAGTAATGCTGGTACAAATAATTCATTTTTAGTAGCAAAAGAACTTTTTATCTGGTTAAAACAACAAACTGCCTATCGAGCTCATTTAACAGATAACAATGTCCAACCAGCAGAGGACACTTTCCAATGTAAAACAGGCGACTGTGATGACCTATCCTTTTTATACATCTCACTCTGCAGATCAGTTGGAATTCCAGCGCGATTTATTAGAGGATTTTTAATCGAAGAAGATACTGCTACTCCTCATGCTTGGGTAGAAGTTTATGTAGGAGGCAGGATAGGAAATAATGGTTGGATTCCAGTTGAATGTGCTGGAGTATCAGCGAATGCAGAAACAGAAGTAAATCAAAATTTTGCAATTGAATCTGCTGATCATCTTAGACTGTTTATGGATGATGGGAGCAATGAATCTCTAGATATATCATTGTCAGGTTTATCATATGTAACATATGGAACTATGGTCGTTGAGGCTACCTATTATTCAGAAGTAACTGATTATACAGTTCTTCGATCAAACGAGCTTGTAATAGATGAAAATGGGAATAGAAGTTACAGTTAGAATTGCAAACATTAGAGTTTTATATTAAAAAATAGTTTCATAGACGAGATGGGAAGCAAAGATAGTATCTCAACAATTTTAAAACAGATGGGTTATGAGAAAAAAATATAAAGTTAGTCTATCATTAAAATTAACTATAATAGTTGTTTTAGTGTCAGTCATAGCTGTAATCTCTCTGGCATTTTTTAACATAAATATTGAAAAAGATAAAGCAGCATCATTAGTTCATGATATTAATACAAGTGTCTTGAGCCTGAATTTATTAAATGATAAAGAAGCACTGAAGGAAAACATTACTGATTATAAAAAATGAAATGAAAAAATTTATTTTAACTAAATCTAAACTAATAAAATTACTAAATATTAGTTAATTATCACCATAACCATTTAAATATTAAAAGTGCATACAGCGTTACTCTTATCCAATAGGGTGAAACATGGGCAAAGGAATAAATGCAGCAAGAAAACTCAAAAAATCCAGAAGAAAACAAAACTGGAACGATCGATACTACAAAAAGAGAGTTTTGCGCTTAAAAGAAAAAGCAGATCCGCTTGAGGGAACAGCTCAAGCTAGAGGAATCGTTATAGAAAAAGTAGGAATAGAAGCAAAACAGCCTAACTCTGCTATTCGGAAATGTGTAAAAGTACAGCTAATAAAAAATGGTAGACAAATAACAGCATTTGCTCCAGGAGATAATGCAATTTCATTTATTGATGAACACGACGAAGTAATGGTTGAAGGAATTGGTGGCCGTATGGGCAGATCATATGGTGACATTCCTGGTGTTCGTTTTAAAGTTATAAAGGTTAATGATGTTTCACTTCGAGAAATGATCAAAGGCAAGGTAGAAAAGGCAATGAGAAGATAGATATGGCAGCGAAAAAAAGTGAACAAACTAGCACAAGCTTCTTCCCGGTTCTTTCTAAATATGATATGAAAGAGGTAAAAATCGAAGATCAAGGTCTAGCTAGATACATTAATCTTGATACAGAAAACCTGTACCATGGTGGCATTAACGCAAATAAAATTTTTGCAAAGTCAAAAATTCCAATCATAGAGCGTTTAATCAACAACATTATGAGAACTGAAGCATACACTGGTAAAAAAATTAAGGCTTACAAGGTTATAAAGGATGCATTAGAAATTATTGATAAAAGAACGAAAACTAATCCTATGCAGATATTTATTGATGCTCTTCAAAACGCTGCTCCAAAAGAAGAAACAACTCGTTTGCGTTTTGGTGGAATATCTGTTCCTAAAGCAGTAGATGTTGCACCACAAAGAAGGCTCGATATAGCTATTCGTAATATTTGTCTGGGATCTGTTTCTGCAACTCATAAAAACAAAAAAAGCATACAAGCATGTCTTGCGGATGAAATAATGAAAGCATCAAAAAATGACGTAGCTTCTTTTTCAGTTGCAAAGAAAAACGACATCGAGCGTGTAGCGAAATCTGCTAGGTAAGAATGATGTAATTGTTTGATAAAGATATAAGAGGTAGTTAGTATGGGAAAGAAAGAAGATAACATCAAGAGAGCAAAAGGCTTGATGAATAAACTTGGATACATTCGAAATATAGGCATTGCTGCCCACATAGATCATGGAAAAACAACTCTTAGCGACAATCTACTTGCGGGTTGTGGTATGATGAGTGAAGAACTTGCAGGTAAACAGCTCGTTCTTGATTTTGATGAACAAGAACAAGATCGAGGTATAACAATCAATACTGCTTCTGCATCAATGGTTCATGAGTTTGAAGGATCTGAATATCTTATTAACTTATTGGATACACCGGGGCATGTAGATTTCGGTGGTGATGTAACTAGAGCAATGCGTGCAGTTGATGGTTGTATTGTTTTGGTTTGTGCTGTTGAGGGCGCCATGCCTCAGACTGAGACTGTTGTCCGTCAGGCGCTTCGTGAAAAGGTTAAACCAGTATTGTTCATCAATAAAGTTGACAGATTAATCAACGAGTTGCGAGTAACGCCAGAAGAGATGCAACAGCGTTTCGTAAAGATAATTGCAAAGTTCAACGAACTAGTAAACAAAGTAGTTCCTGATGAATTCAAAGACAAATGGAATGTTAAAGTAGAAGATGGGTCAGTCGCTTTTGGATCTGCCTATTATAATTGGGCGATCTCTGCACCTTATATGCAAAAGAGTGGTCTTTCTTTCAAGGATATCTATGGTTATTGTAGTAATGATGACCAGAAAGCTCTAGCAAAAAAAAGCCCGATTCATGAAGTGTTACTTGATATGGTAATTGACCATTTACCTTCTCCAGAGGTTGCCCAGAAATACAGGATTCCTCACATTTGGAGAGGGGATCAAAAATCTGAACTTGGTAAAAGCATGATGATTACTAATGAAAACGGTCCACTTGCGTTAATGATTACAAAAATTATGATGGATCCACATGCTGGTGAAGTTGCAGTAGGACGTATGTATAGTGGAAAGATTGAACGTGGACAAGAATTATATGTTATTGGCATGCCAAAATCCAATCGTGTACAACAAGTTAATTTGATGGTCGGCTCTGATCGTATCCCTGTTGATTTTGTTAGCGCTGGAAACATTGTCGCAGCAACTGGTATTCGTGATGCAATTGCAGGTAGTACGGTTACGGATGACCCTGAAGCTGAACCATTCGAACGTATCGTTCATATTAGTGAGCCTGTTGTAACAGTTGCCATTGAAGCAAAAAACATGAAGGATTT
>JAGMDE010000133.1 GCA_023128855.1 Thermoplasmatales archaeon
TTAAAACAAATGAAACAAACGATACAGTAAGTGTTACATGTATCTTATTTCTAACAAATATCTGGAGTAAAGAATCAGATGAGTTAAAAGCAATTGCTTATGTAATTGAAACTGAAAATAATTTTGCTATATCTGAAACTGAAATAGATATCGGAAAAATTGAATCTGACTCAACGACAAAAGTGGATATCCCTGTTGTTTTTTCAAACAATAGTTACAAGGTAAAAGTTCTCTTATTCGAAAAAGGTAAGCTAGTTATTAAAGGAGAATTAATCATACGTGCGTATCCAATTTACTCCTGGGAAGAAATAAAGCGTGGTAAAATTGAACAGGAATGGTATCTATTTAATGATTATACCGAGTTTGGACAGGTACGCTAAATAGTATTAATTTGGGTTACAGATTAAATTGTAACCTAATCTACCTCTTTTTTTAAACATAAATTTATATATCTAAACCCACCATTACATCTTTTCTAATGAATAAAGAGGAGCTCATACAGTTACTAAAAAAATGTGGAGCAATACAGTTTGGAAAATTTGTTTTAACATCTGGAGCAGTTAGTGATTACTATATTGACATCAAAAAAGCAAGTACCAATCCAAGCGTGCTCAAAAAAATTGCAAAAGCAATAGTAGAATATGCTGAAGGATATGATCTACTTGCTGGTATGGAACTTGGCGCTGTGCCTCTAGTTGTAGCACTATCATTAGAGACAAATGTACCATATGTAATAGTTAGAAAAGAAAAAAGAGAGCATGGAACCAGTAAACAAATTGAAGGTGAAGAGGTAAAAGACAAAAAAGTTCTAATTATTGAAGATGTGACAACTACAGGTGGATCGATAATTAAGACAATTAAGATTATCAGAGAAAACAAAGGGATTGTAGATGAAGTTGTAGTAGTTGTAGACCGTGAAAGTGGTGCTGAAGAAAAACTAAAAAATGTTGACGTTAGTTTTATTCCATTGCTGTCCGTAAGTGATATTTTAAAAAAATAGTTTAGATTAAATATTGGAATTGTATTTGGAAAAAATCCGGGAGGCTGATTAATCTGAAAGTATTGGTAGTCGGCGGTGGAGCAAGAGAACATGCTATGTGTGATGCTGTCTACCGCTCAAATGACGCAGAACTCTATTCTGTTATGAGCAGTCTTAATCCAGGTATTCAACTTTTAGCAAAAGATTTTTTAAAGGAAAAAGAGACCAATGTAGAAAAGGTCGTAGAGTTTGCACAGGAAAAAGAAATTGATCTGGTGATTGTTGGACCAGAGGCTCCACTTGAAGCAGGAATCGTAAATGAATTGAGCAAAGCTGGAATAAAAGCTTGTTCACCTACAAAGGAAGCAGCAAGAATTGAAACAGATAAAGAATGGATGAGAAATCTACTTAAAAAATATAAAATTCCTGGCCAACTCAAATGTGAGACTTTTACTGATGTAGAAAAGGCAAGGAGATTTATAGAGAATTTAAACGGAGAAGTAGCAATTAAACCAATTGGTCTGACCGGTGGTAAAGGTGTTAGAGTATCTGGTGACCATTTTAATGGTATGGATGAAGCACTTGTGTATGTAAAAGAAGTAATTGATAAACAAATTGGTGGTAAAGCAAAAGTTCTGATAGAAGAAAAAGCCATTGGTGAAGAGTTTACTCTCCAAGCTTTTTCAGATGGTGAAACCATTTTACCATTTCCTGCGGTGCAAGACCATAAACGATTACTCCCTGGTGATAAAGGGGTAAACACTGGAGGCATGGGCTCATACTCATGTGAAAACGGTCTTCTACCATTTCTTACAAGAAGCGACTATGAAGAAGGGGCTGCAATTCTTCAGAAAATAGTTGAAGTATTAAATAAAGAAGGCTGTAAATATATAGGTCCTATTTATGGTCAGTTTATGCTAACAGTTGATGGCCCAAAAATAATTGAGATTAATGCTCGTTTTGGTGATCCTGAAGCAATGAATGTGTTACCTCTCTTGGAAACAGATTTTATTGATATATGTAAAGGCATGCTTAATGGTAACCTTAACAGTAAAAAAATGCAGATGAAAAAGAAATCAACTGTTTGTAAATATGTTGTCCCAGAGGGCTATGCTGTTAAAAGTATGGTCGGTGAAAAAGTCTTTGTTGATGAAAACAGTATCAAAAATACAGGTTCTCAATTGTTTTATGCATCTGTTAATAAGGCAAATGATTATGTTTTAACAACCACATCGCGTTCACTTGCAGTTATAGGAATTTCGGATACATTATCAAGTGCAGAAAATATTTGCGAGCAAGCTTTAAACCATGTGGAAGGCGATCATATTTTCATACGGCATGACATTGGAACATCAGAGCTTGTTGAAAAACGTGTGAAACATATGAATGAACTCCGTGGAATTTAAAGATGAAAGAAGAAATATTTGTGTATTTTATTGGTACTGCAGGCTCAGGAAAATCCACATTAACCTATAATTTTCAACAATGGATGAATCTCAGGGGACTGGATGCTATTACTGTTAATCTTGATCCCGGTGCTGAAAACCTTCCATATGAACCCGATGTTGACATACGTGATTGGATTTCTTTAAAAGAAATAATGGAATCCTATGGATTAGGACCGAATGGTGCCCAAATAGCCTGTGCTGATATGTTGGCGTTAAACACTGAAGATATTAAGAAAAGCATAGGATCATTTAAGGCAAACTATATTTTGATGGATACACCTGGGCAACTAGAGCTCTTTGTTTTCAGGGAAGCTGGAAAATATATAATCAGATTTCTAAATCCGGATAGATCAATAATAGCATATCTTTTAGATCCAGCCCTTGCAAAAACAGCATCTGGTTTTGTATCCCAGTTGCTCTTATCCGTGAGTACAAATTTTAGACTAGGACAACCTCAAGTAAATATCCTCACTAAAGCAGATATGTTACTAGATAAAGAATTAGAACAAGTTGAGAGATGGTCAAATAATCCAGACGAACTAGAAAGTGCTCTAATAAATGAAGAAGCATCTGTATATAGAGAAATGAGTGAAGGGTTACTAAACCTAATAAAAGATTTTGAAAGTCAGGGTAAGATATTTCCTACAGGTAAAGAAGATTTCTATGGAATGGCGGACCTATATACACAAATTCAACTTCAATTTGGAGCTGGAGAAGACTTAATGAGCGATTAATATGAAAAAAATATATAAACAATTTTACAAGATTAGAAGAAAATTCTTTGGAGATGAAAGGAAATTCTTATTGGATACTATGCCAAAAAATTTAATTTTTACTTGTAACTAATATAGTTACTTTTTTTCTTAATTGTTGTTTAAAATTGAAAATATGGATTTTACTTTCTATACTTGAAGTAAATGGATTAATTATAGTTGGAGCTTTTACACTTACAGAAGAGCCATATTTGAGTCTTGGTAAATGCATTGGAGTCCACACTAAAATTACTGCTTTAATTGGGTTACCTTCATTATCTGCAATTGATATTGAATAATCATTTTCTTCAGTAACTCTATATGGTGACTTTATTATGATTTCATTATTAATTTCAACAGATGCAGAAACATTAATTCTCCCTTGACCTTGAGTGTTATTATCAAATCCAAGATCTGTTGCATTTTCCATAAGTATTGATTTTACTTCATTTGGAGTTAAATCAGAATTTACTTGTAACATCAATGCTACTGCACCTGCAACATGAGGTGTTGCCATAGATGTTCCAGATCTAGAGATATACCCAGTATTTTTGTTAGCACCGACTATACCAACTCCTGGTGCAACTAAATCAGGTTTTTCTAGGTAGTTGCCATCGCCCCATTCAACAGGGCCTCTTGAACTAAAACTAGCTATACCATCACCATTTGATGCACCAACACAAATAACTTTTCTTGCGCACCCTGGAGAATTTATAGGGCCATCTTCGCCATCGTTACCAGCAGCTGCAACAACAATTACACCTGCATCAACAGCAGTGTCAGCTGCTTGACTTAAAATATCATCAGGGTTTGCTGATGAACTATTATCACCTAAACTTAACGAAATAATGTCCACATCATCACCAACTGCTTGTTCTAAAGCTGCTAA
>JAGMDE010000134.1 GCA_023128855.1 Thermoplasmatales archaeon
TTCATGAACAAAAAGCAAAGAGAAAAATCCTATTTAACTGCTTCTTCAACTCTTTTTAAAACAAAATCTTTATTTAGATTAGATAAAAAGAAGCCTGCACGGGGTCCTTTTTCTTGGCCTAAAATTATTTGATAAATTGTTTTGAACGCTGTTTTTATTGGTATTTTTTCTTTTTCTGATGTTTCATAGATGATATTGTGTATCCTTTCAGCTTCCCAATCTACTGAGGGTAATTTTTCTATTAGAGATAAAAGGAATTTCTTCTGCTCTTTAGTAAGATCTACTTTGGGTGGTTTCTTTTTAACCTCGAATTTTACCATATCTGGAGCAAAATTGTCTAACCAATATCTTACATGTTCTGTTCTTTGTTTAAGATGCTTTTCATCTTGCTTACTCAAATCTTTTGGTATTTGTCCCGTCCGCAAAAGTATTTTTTTCACTTTATCCCATTTTTTGTCTATCTGGGCAAGTGTGACCAAATGTCTATATGGAAGTTGATAAGGAATTGTTTTAGGAATGTTATAAGGCTGTGAAAGCTCATAGGTTTTCTTCAGATCTTTCATTCCTTTTGTTTCTTCTTCTTTTCCAAAGTACACCCTTTCTTGTTTGTCATATTCATCTACTAAATTAAGTAAACCAAGGCCAGAATCAAACATTAGATGCTTACCAGGCTGATTGTTCATAAGTAAAAATCTAAGTACCTCCGGGGGAGTCATATCTAACATTTCTCCAGCGCTTAAAGCAGTTCCTTTAGAACTATGCATTGCTCCTTTTCCCTTTAACATTATAAACTCATAAACCGTGTATTTTGGTGCGGGATATCCATAAATTTCTTCGACAATTTTTTTACCAGTATCTCTTGCCCCGCCTGCAGTGCCAAGATCTTTACCAAATGGTTCAAAAGTTACACCAAGCATTTTCCATCGTGCTGGCCAATCAACTCGCCAAGGAAGTTTTCCAACGCCTCCTTTTCTAATATCTACTTTTCCTTCATAACCACAGTCACATTTGTATTCAATGGTTGGATAGTCATATAGAACAGCTTTTACAGTTGTCATCTTTTTACATTTTTCACATCTAATATTAAAAGGGATCCAACCTTTTGGGAGTTCTCTTTTTGAGATTTTTTGTATGATCTCTTTTATCTTATCTGTGTTGTCCATTGCTATTTGAATTGCTTTGTTATAGTCTCCATTTTTATACATCTTATTAGCTCTGTAAATATGGGGCTCTACGCCAATTTCTTTTAAAGAATTTAAAAACGAGATTAGATAATGATCAGCATAACTCTTATGTTTCTCACAAGGACAAGGAATATCAGAAATAGGCATTCCAACATATTTTTCATAGGATTTAGGGAGGTAAGGATAGACTTTCCTCAAAGGATCATAATCATCAGCTACATAGATGAGTTCACCTTTTCCTCCTTTTTTAATTAAAGATCTATAAACTGCATCAGTTGTTAGAATCTCACGCATGTTTCCAATATGAATGGGACCAGAAGGAGTTATGCCTGTAGCAAGAACATGTTTTTTGTCTTCTTTAAGCAACTCATCAGCTAAAACATCTGCCCAATGCATTACCGCATCCTCAGTAAAATTATTGTTTAAATAACTCTAGCTCTTATAAGTGCACGGAGTGGTACACCATCGATGTTGTTTTGAGTTCGTTTGTTCAATAGAGCTAAGCATAAAGCAGGTTTTCCCTTCTCAGCTTTTGTTGCTTTAAGTGCACCTTTGAAAGTTTCACCAGTGCCAACTACATCATCCACGATAACAACGTTTTTACCTTTTACATCAGCAAAATTTGAAGAAAATGCACCAGATTTCTGATGATGCGGTCTAAAAACGGCCATCTCCAAACCTAATTTATCAGCAATGAATGTAGCGTATGGAATACCATTTAATGCAATACCAACAATTGTATCAACGTTTTCACATTCTTCAAGTATAATATCGCATAGAGCATCTGATATAAATCCTATCCTTGAAGGATATACTCCAACAGAACGCCAGCCTATTTTGACATCTCCACTTGGCTTTTTCTCTTTTCCTTTGCTTAAAAGCCATACTACAGTTTCTCTTGAAACATTAAGCTCATCAGCTATTTCATGTTCTGTAAGTCCACTCTCTTTATATTTCAATGCTTTAGTTATGAGTGCTTCTGTTTCTTTCATATAATTACACCCTTAAAACTACGTATAGAAATTCAATATTTAGATGTTTGGTCTAATATCTAAAAACTCATGTTATTCAACAGTAAAACTAAAATATTACAATAGTATGTAGTATATACGAGTCTGACATAGTGATTAGATATGGCTAAACAAAAGAAAGGTGAAGGTTTTCATTCCGCAGCGGGGCTTATTAGATACTTTGATGCAGAAGAAAAAACGTCGCTCAGGATACCCCCGTGGTTTGTTATTTCAATGTGTGTAGCTACAATTGTGATAGTCACAGTTATTCATGTAATATTCAGAATATAAGCTTCAAAAGCGATTATTTTTTCAATTTCTTTTTTGTAAGTTTCTTTGCCAATTCTAAAGCTTCATCAATTTTATCCCTGTTTGGCCCGCCACACTGAGTCATCTTTGGTTTTCCACCGCCACTTCCACCTAAGATTTTACCAAGTTCAGGTGCAATTTCTCTAAGATCTATGTTTACATTATCTGAGGCCATGGAAACTAGTTTCTTACCATCATAGATATGTGCCACGTAATTTCCTTCTTTGATAATAGCACCGGCAGTAGCTGTACCGTCAGATGAAGAAATCCCTGTAGTTACTTTAATTTTTGTTCCAGGAATTGTTTCAGCATTATTGATTAATGTTTCAATATCGCCGCCAGATACTTTCTTTTTGTCTTTTTGTGACTTTTTCCACTCATTAAAGAGATCATTGCAAGCTTTAGTAAGATTTTTGACTTGCTTCTTTTTTATATCAGTTTCTTTCAAAAATCGTGTTATTGTTTTTTCTATCTGATTTACTGGTACTGAATAAATATTTGATATTTCTTGTAATTGTTGAGAAACATCTTTTTCTTCTTTTATATCATAGACTCCATCAAGCTGACTTATAATTTTACTACAAAGCTCAATTTCACCTTCTAAATGAGCATCAGCCATTTTTCCAGCTGCAAATATTATACGGTTTACACCATCTTGAATTCTCTCGGTTTTTATTATTCTTATCTTTTCAACTTCGCTTATATTATTTAGATGGGTTCCACCACATGCTTCAACATCAATATTTGGAATGTTTAGTACTCGAATGGAATTCCCCGGAGGTACACCGCCTTGATAAAGTCTGAAACCAAATGTTTTCTCAGCCGTGTTTCTATCCATAATCTTTTTTTCTACAGGTATTGCTTTTTTAATGAATTTATTTACAAGTTCTTCAATTTGTTTTTTTTCTGATTCTGAGATAGCTTTATAATGAGAAAAATCAAAACGCGCATCATTTAATCCAAGCTGAGATCCTGCTTGCCAAACATGCTCTCCAAGCAGATGTCTAAGGGCTCCATTTACGACGTGAGTTCCTGTATGATGTTTCATTAATGTGTAACGATGATCCCAATCAATTACACCATGAACTTTATCTTCAACTTTCAACTTCCCATCGATTAAATGTACGATTGTATTTCCAGTTTTTATTGTGTTTTTAACTTTTATTTTCTTTCCGTTATTTAAAATATATCCAATATCTCCTGGCTGACCTCCGCCTTCTGGATAAAAAGCAGTCTTATCAAGTATTATTTCAGATCCTTTTGCCCATATAACTTTTGCATCAAATTCCTTCTTATAGTGATCTTTATAATACAGTTTTTCAGTTTCTGGAAGTTTTTGTTTGATAGTCTCTTTTTTCTCTTCTTTTATTTCATGTGAATGTAACTCTGCAATCATTGATTCAAAATTATCAGGGATTTTGATTTCTGCGCCTTGGGCCTTAGCAATATTTTTTACAATTTCTGGTTGCATTCCATGCGTGTCATAAAGGGTAATAAGTTCTTTTTTATCAATCGTCTTTTTTTCTTTTAATATTCGTTTTACAAGACTCTT